>JBJOJZ010000042.1:0-53765 GCA_046046325.1 Bacteroidota bacterium | reverse complement strand
TGCGCAGATTGCGTAACTTCAGAAGACTCCCTAGCCAGTAAGGTAATCATACAAAGTCCCGAGTTTATCGAAGGTCAAACTGTACCGAAATCCACACCCTTCACGATTCATTTAAGAAAAGCCTTTAATGAATATATTGAAAACGAAAATCAATAATGAAACATTTATTTAATTTATTTGTAGCTCTTTTATTGGTTCAAGTAAAGGCTCAATACCTGCAGAATAACGAGAAATTGGGAGCTGAATTTAACCCGTTTATGGGGAAACCACATCCATACACCGTCAAATCCAATAGCATCGACAGCACCTTTATTTTTGCAAGCGATACTCTGAGTCTTCCAGTGTTTGATGACTTTTCCACCAATAAATTTCAAATGTTTCAAGGGAATTATAATGCCCCTGGAGTTACATCGCAAACATATTACCGTTTGTTGGATGCAATAAACAATCAGCCAATAGGTAATGGGGTAAATTATACCAATCAAGTTACGTTCCGCAGAACCTATGATGCAGTAACAGAGACCTATACAGATGTGAATTTTCCATCCGTAGCATTAATTCAAAACAACCTTAGTACATTTCCTCCTATTCCTATCCCGATTGCAGTTTATCCTCCATATTTCATCTACGACACGGTTGGGGTACCAGATGTAAGCGATACTATTTGGATTGCCAACCCAACTTTTTTCCAAGACTCAGCCACTGTATTTTTCCAAACTGTTGTGGATACCTCTAAAATTTGGACGGATCGCATGGCCCTGAGAAATGACCGCTATGGGGTGAACCCTCGCTCGCTTGGCGTTGTTACGTTTGATGGACTAGACGAAGATGGATACCCTTATCAATTTGGCAGTGCAGTAACCAATTACGGTGACCGCCTGACATCTAAATCAATTGACCTAACCAATTATTCATCCTCTGATTCGCTTTATTTCAGCTTTTTATATCAACCTGAAGGATTAGGTGATATTCCCGAAACGGGCGATTCCTTGGTGCTCGAATTTTATGCTTCAGCGCAAGACCAGTGGTTTCATGTATGGGGAGTTTCCGGTTCTGCAGTGCATCCTTTTCGAGCAGTGCACCTCCCTGTAACGGCAGCTATTTTTTTTACCGATGGATTTCGCTTTAGGTTTAGAAACTACGGCGGGCTTAGCGGATCCTTGGATCATTTCCACGTGGATTACGTGCATCTTCGTGCACTTTCATCCTACAATGATACCCTGTTTAAGGACTTTGCACTCTGCTATCCCGTGTCAAGTTTATTAGAAAACTACACCTCCGTTCCTTGGGATCATTATAAAAATACTACCTCCAATGTCATGGAAAACGGCCTAGAAATTAAAGTCTATAACGGGAGTAATGCCGCCGAAAACTACCAAAACGGACAGATTGAAATCCGTCAAGGAGGCAGTACCCAAGGTTCGTTTAACCTACCCGGATTTTTACTTGCCGAAGGCAACATTAATTACAATCCTTCCACCTTCTACACTTCTTACCACGACCTTTCCTCGGGGTATGAATACAGTAAATTAGTGCCAGGCGACCATCAAACCTTCGAGGTTAAGACGACCGTTTCTGCCCAATTTCCAAATTTAATTTCCAATGATTCCTCAACCTTTGTTCAAGGTTTTTATAATTACTACAGCTACGACGATGGTTCCGCGGAGGCAGCTTTTGGTCCTACAGGAGTACAATCCATGCTTGCGGTTCATTTCAACGCGTATGAAGCCGACTCCCTCCTTGGAGTTTACCTCCACTTCGTGCCCTCTGTAATAGACGTTTCCAATAAATTATTCTATCTGACGGTTTGGGAAGACAACAACGGTGTTCCGGGAAACATCCTTTATCAAGATGACGTATTTAGCCCCAGACAACCCACCTACAATCAAGGGTTGAATAATTTTAACCCTTATTATTTTAACAACGGTACGAAGGTGGCTGTTTCAAGCACTTTCTTCATTGGATGGAAGCAAGTGGATGCCGTAAGGTATAATTTAGGATTGGATCGAAATATCGATCGATCGGAAGAAATCTTTTACAGCGTAGACTTCGGTGGATCATGGCAAAACCCACCGTTTGCTGGATCGCCCATGCTTCGCCCTATCTTTTCTACAGCACTAGATGCTGTACTCAACTTAACGGAAAATACGGAAGAAAAGAAGTACCGAGTGTATCCAAATCCTTCCAATGTTCAAGCCGTAATTGACAGCCCATATTCTGACGAAGAGGGTTACTTAATTTTCGGATTAACGGGTCAAAAGAACTTTGAAATTCAAGGCAACATCCTCCACGTGGAAGGACTCGCCCCGGGTTATTACCTGATAAAGTCAAAAATCCACCAACATTCGCCCATCAAGTTTTTACGTGTTGAATAATAACGAGGATATTGCAGAACATGACGAGGAGGATTTATTCGAACACCACCGATTTCATGTAGACGCAGGACAGCAAATATTGCGGATTGATAAGTATCTGATTGATCGTCTTCCAAAAACATCGCGAAACCGAATTCAGGTAGCTGCCCGTAACGGCAATATTTTAGTCAATGGTAAGGCGGTAAAACCCAACCATCGTGTTAAACCAAAGGATGACATTTCGATTGTCATGCCCTATCCCGTCCGAGAACTTAAATTAATCCCGCAAAACTTAAACTTAAATATCCTATACGAAGACGATGCTTTGTTGGTGTTAAACAAACCAAGTGGGCTTGTGGTACATCCCGGCTATGGGAATTACTCCGGCACATTAGTCAATGGATTAGTATACCATTTTGAAAACCTTCCATCCCTGCCAAATAACTTTTACGGGCGCCCAGGACTCGTGCATCGCATTGACAAAAACACCTCTGGGTTATTAGTTGTTGCAAAAACGGAGGATGCATTAACCCATTTAGCCAAACAGTTTTTTGAAAAAACAACCCAAAGGATTTATCACGCATTGGTTTGGGGCAACCTAAAAGAAGCAGGAACGGTGGTTAAAAACATTGGGCGATCGACAAAAAACCGCAAAATTATGACGGTTTTTGATTCAGCATCAGAGGGAAAAATTGCGATAACGCACTACAAGCCGCTGAAGAATTTTGGATTGGCTACGCTGGTAGAGTGCCGTCTAGAAACCGGCCGAACGCACCAAATTCGAGTGCATATGCAATCCATTGGCCATCCATTATTCAATGATCCTGAATACGGTGGAATGAAAGCGCCACAAACCAATCTTTCAGGGGCTCAAAAATCACACATCGAGCAAGTTTTAAACCTGCTTCCCGGACAAGCATTGCATGCAAAAACATTGGGTTTTAGCCATCCTGAAACCAAAGAATTCCTCGGTTTTGATTCTGAGTTGCCGGATAATTTCAAAGAGGTTCTAGCTTTTTGGGAACAAATACCTTTTGGATATTAATGTTTCTTTTCCTATTTTTGCTCGGAACTGCAAGTTTTAATTAAACCTTAAGTATGAAGCAACTTTTTACTACCGTCGTATGCATTACCGTAATGACGCTTGCTCACGCACAATCAACGCAACCAAAATATGTAGCCGAAGCCTTAAAGCTCTATGATTCTGGAAGATATTTCGAAGCAATGCCGAAATTGGAGGCTGCTTATAACAAAATGACCAACAAGGGAAAGTCCATTACCGAAAAAGGTTCCATGGCTTTTAAACTTGCCGATTGCTATCGAAAAATGGAACAATACGACAAAGCTGCCCAATGGTATGGCTCCAGTATTGAACTTAAGTATTACGATGTTGATCCGATGGTATATTACTACCACGGAGAAATGCTTCGGATGAGCGGTGAATTGAAAAAAGCGAAAGAAAGCTATACCAATTACAAAAACAAGCGCGGAAAAGAGTCTTCGATTAACATTGATGGATTAATTAGTACGTGTTCTGAGCAAGCAGATGTTCATGACAAAGAATCTAAATATGACGTGAAAGCTGAAGACAAGTTGAACGCCAAAGAATTTGATATGGCTCCATTTCTTTCGGAGAAAAAAGAGGCTCAAATTTATTTTGGAACGCAGCGAGAAGGTGTAATTAACCCGCAAAGAGATCCCATCACTGGTGAAAAATTTATGGACATTTGGGTAGCTGATTTTGATGCAAAAGGAGATTTTGTTGGTGCGAAAAGCATTGATAACAACAACCTTATCAACACGAAAGACAACGAGGGAACAGCCATTATGGATAAAAAAGGTAAAACCTTGTATTTTACGCGTTGTCCATCGCAACCCAAGAAGAACTTAGGGTGTGAAATTTGGTCTGCTGATAAGTCAGGAGAAGAATGGGAAAACGTGCATGAAATTAATCTAAAAGGCGCCTTAAAAAAACAAATCAACGACAAACAAAAGGACTCAACGTTCCTCTCTGCGGAAGAAATTTCCATTGGCCACCCATGCTTAACCGCCGATGGGATGATGCTTATTTTTGCTTCCAACATGCCTGGTGGATACGGTGGTAAAGATTTATGGTACATCAAATATGACAAAAAAGCGAAAGGATGGGACACCATGCAAGTATTTAATATGGGCCCAACCATTAACACCGCTGGAAATGAGTTGTTTCCGTCCCTCTCTTCCGACGATAGTTTGTTTTTCTTCGCAAGTGATGGTCATCCCGGAATTGGTGGTTTGGACATATTTAAATCGGTTATTCAAACTTCGAAAACTGCACCAGAGAAAACATGGGGAAAACCTGAAAACATGTTAAAGCCGATTAATTCACCTGCGAATGACTATGCGTTAACCATCCGTAAAGACCTTAAGAGCGGTTATTTTACCTCAGAGAGGTCCAACCCTAAAAATCGAACCTATGCCCCGGACATTTATTCCTTCACAACCCCTCCAGTAAACTACGACCTTCAGGTTATGGTGTATGAAATGGGAAATAAAAACAAAAAAATTGAAGGCGCTCGAGTGACGGTAGTTGAAAAAAATGGTCAAACCTGGGAGGGCCTGACCAACGACGGAAATAAGGGAACCAAAAAAGGATATACCGATAAATGGGCCGAAAGAAAAAGCGATAAATCACGTCCTCGATACATCAACGGCGGTTTTGACTATGAAATCAAAGCAGCGAAAGCGCGCTATTTTCCCATGGTAAAACCCGCAACGATAACCACCAAAGGTCCGAACGGAGAAGGGGTGTTGGAACAATCCAAAAGTTTCGTTGTTGAGATACAGTTAATTCCTATTGAATTACGTACCCCTGAAATTCGCTATCATTTGG
Source organism: Bacteroidota bacterium (assembly GCA_046046325.1). Taxonomy (GTDB): domain Bacteria; phylum Bacteroidota; class Bacteroidia; order Flavobacteriales_D; family Crocinitomicaceae; genus UBA952. The sequence continues at coordinate 48,539 of JBJOJZ010000042.1, read as the reverse complement.
ACAAATGGACTTTTGTAAATGATAACACGATCAAATCAGAAGACTCTCTGAAGTTCTTAGTGGACCTTTTGAAAGACAATCCAGACATCATCATCGAATTGTATTCGCACACGGATGCTCGTGACACCGAAATTCACAACCAAGCCCTTTCAGAAAACCGTGCTAAAGCTGTATACAATTATTTAGTGGCTAAAGACCCTAAAAATGCATGCCGCATAATTCCTTTCGGTAAAGGAGAAAGCGAGCCTGCTAAATATACGGATGATAAAGGGGTAGAACAAGTATTAACGGAGGCCTACATCAATCAATTCAAGTCGGATAAAGTTAAGTTCGAGGCCTTGCACCAAATGAACCGTCGAACTACGGTAAAAATCGTTATGGAACCAGGAACAGATATCCCGAAAACTTTCAACCCCAATGCGCCATGTGTGGCGGATCCAAATTATACCAAATATACCGATCCATTGCCGCGTTAATCTTAAAAAAATATACGAAAAGCCGGGCTTTGCTCGGCTTTTTTTGTATCTTTAAGGGTGGTTGAGAGGTTGTTGCAATGGGCGTGGAATCAGAGAATATTGCTATCGAAAGGCAGTCAAACAGAAACTTCCATAAAGGTACTTTACGCTGGAGATTGGAATCAAGACGCGCCCGGACCTGACTTCCAAAATGCCATCCTTGAATTCGACGGATTAACCTGGTACGGTTCGATAGAAATCCATATCAAAGCATCGGATTGGTACCGGCATAAACATCATACAGATCCCAACTATCATAACGTAATACTCCACGTTGTTGCTTACAATGATAAACCCGTATACATAGAGGGAATCCCTATTACTACATATGAAATAACCCCTAAAATTCTAGCGTGCCTTGCCTTAATGAAAGAGCAGACATCTAAGTCGCTACCTTGCTCTTTCATGCAACAAACCTTTTCCAATTCGATATTGAAGGAACATTGGATCAGGCGTATGCATCGTAAGAAAATCGAAAACGGTCCGTTTATTCAAACAATCCTTTACCTATTGGGCTACAGCACCACCTATGCCCAGATTCCTTGGAAATCACGGCAACGCGATCACCGTACATTCGCGAAAATTCTCAGCAAATTAAAAGAAGAAATTCATCAAAAAGCACCCTACACATGGCTGGATATTCTACAACTCCTGAAATCAACAAGCCTAACTCCATTTGAATACCAGCAACTTGTAATGAACGGTCTGATACCATGGGCCATTGATGCGGTTAATACCGAAGATCTCATTCTCATAAGCCAAAGCCTTTCAACGGAAAACAACCGAATAACTCAAAAATTTAGGGCAACTGGAAATAACCCGAAAAATGCGTTCGAAAGCCATGCAATTATGGAAATTTATCGGCAACTTTGCATGAAGTCGGCCTGTTTAACCTGTGAAAGAGGACGCAAAATTTTTCATCCATGAGAAGATTCCTTCAGAAAATTATTTTCTTTTTCGAATTGCAGTCCTATGGTGTTTGTCTTTGGTGGGCGAGAAAATTAGGTATCCATCCTTATAAAGTACGTTTAGGCTTCATTTACTTTTCTTTTTTGGGCCTAGGTTCCCCGGTTTTACTGTACCTTATCATGGCTTGGATATTGGAACACAAACATTATTTTCAATTTCAATCGCAACGTAAGAAATCCATATGGGAGCTGTAAGAGTTTTAATCACGGGATCCAATGGATTACTTGGACAAAAATTGGTGCATGATTGCTTGGAACGAAAGCTCTCCTTTTTTGGGGTTTCTTCCGGTGAAAACCGCAATCCCGATTGTCCTTCTGAAAATTACCGCTCCTTGGATTTAACCCAACACGACGGGGTTGAATCTTTTTTAAACCAAGAACCGTTCACGCACATCATTCACACAGCGGCCATGACCAATGTCGATGCATGCGAATTGAATCCGAGCCATTGTTACGAGGTAAATCACCTCGCAAGCCAACGGTTATTTGAAATCGCAAAAAATAAAAGCATTCATTTCACCTTACTTTCGACCGATTTTATTTTCGACGGGAAACAAGGGAATTATTCAGAAACCGATGTCCCACATCCTTTGAGTGTTTATGGTAAATCAAAATGGTTGGCTGAGCAAGATTTAGTAAGGTCCGAGTATAATAATTGGGCCATAGCACGAACCATCATTGTTTACGGAAAAGGCCATCAGTTGAATAAATCCAATATTTTCTCATGGTTAATACAGGAACTATCACAGGGTAAAGAAGTATCGCTCATTACCGACCATTTTCGGGCTCCTACTTGGGCAGTAGATTTATCCAAAGGATGTTTGTCCATCGTCGAGAACAATGCCAAAGGAATTTACCATATGTGCGGTCCAGAGACCCTCTCCATTTTTGATATTGGCATTCGGGTAGCAAGGTACTTAGGAGTTTCCGAGCAATTAATAAAACCCATCGACTCAACGATTTTGAATCAACCAGCGCCAAGGCCTCCAAGAACGGGATTTAATCTCACCAAAGCGCAAATCGAACTGAATTATAGGCCTCATCCCATCGAAGCCACACTTGATTCGCTCCGGTAACCGTTAGGTGATTTAAATTAAAAACAATAACTTAGGCCATTCAAAATTACACTATGTCAAGAAGTCCTTGGAGAAAAAAACCCATCGCTGCCTACGAGGCAGAAATGAAAAAAAATGAATTAAACCGAGTGTTAAGCCGTTGGGGGCTTACCTCTTTAGGTATTGGGGCCATCATTGGAGGAGGTATTTTTACCTTAACAGGGATTGCGGCTCATGACCATGCGGGTCCTGCACTCGCTTTATCTTTTGTCATTGCCGGAGTTGGCTGTCTGTTTGCCTCTTTATGCTATGCCGAATTTTCTTCTGTTTTACCGGTAGAGGGATCAGCATATGCCTACTCTTATGGAACGATGGGTGAAATTTTCGCTTGGATTATTGGGTGGAATTTAATCCTGGAATATATGATGGGCGCTACCACCGTGGCTGTGGCTTGGAGCGGTTATTTTGAAAAACTACTGCACCAATTCGAAATATATCCCCCTATGTGGCTCATGAACGATCCTGTTACTGCTGCAGAAAAAGCGGCTGCAGCAGGCATCGAAGCTCCAGCCTTTGCCTTCAATTTACCAGCTTTATTAATTACCTGGGTTGTTACGTCCATCCTGGTTAAAGGAATTAAAGAAGCCGCAAAGACAAACAACCTCATCGTTATACTTAAAGTGGCGGTGGTATTGTTCGTGATTTTCGTAGGTTTTTTCTTTATCGACACCAGCAACTACACGCCATTTATTCCGGAAAGGGTAGTTGATGCGTCAGGGAAAGGACATTTTGGATGGTCGGGAGTTGTCACTGCTGCAACAATTGTTTTCTTTGCCTACATCGGTTTTGATGCCGTTTCGACCCAAGCAGGCGAAGCAAAAAACCCTAAAAAGGACGTGCCCTTTGCCATTGTTATGTCCTTGGTAATCTGTACCATTCTCTACATCATTGTTTCTTTGGTCCTTACCGGAATGGTAAAGTACAATGAGCTGGATTTAAAAGCTCCGGTAGCCTCTGCCTTTGAGGGCATTGGAATGCCATGGGCAACCGTGCTTATTACCGTTGCTGCCGTTGCAGGATTAACTTCCGTTATGTTGGTTATGATGCTTGGACAAACCCGTATTTTCCTTGGAATGGCTAAAGACGGGCTTCTTCCTCCTAAAATTTTCGGAAAAATTCACCCTACCTATAAAACGCCATACATCAGTACCCTGTTGGTAGGATTGGTGGTTTCAATAGTTGCTGCTGTTACTCCGATCGATAAAGTTTCAGAAATGTGCTCCATGGGTACCCTATTGGCATTTGCCATGATCTCGATTGCTGTAGTGGTATTAAGAATTAAACAACCTCAGTTGGAAAGGCCTTTTAAAACACCGTTGCTTTTTGTAATTGGTCCCCTTGGTGCAATGTTTAATTTCGGATTGATGTATTTTGTCCGGCCTGATACTTGGATTGCCTTCATCATTTGGTCAAGTTTTGGGGTACTTGTTTATTTTCTATACTCTCGAAGAAAAAGCAACCTCAACGACCCGAATTACCTCGCCTCATTGAGAGGACACGACGCAATTGTTGATGCCTCTGAAAACTTAAACGAAGAGTAATAATTGAGTTTTTGGAAGAAAAAAACAAACGTTTAGGCCTTCTCGATGCGACATTATTAGTTGCAGGGTCCATGATTGGATCCGGAATATTCATAGTTTCCTCCATCATGATGAACGATATAGGTTCTCCTGCATGGATGTTACTCTTATGGGTGTTAACGGGGGTAATAACCGTTTTAGCCGCCTTGAGTTACGGTGAATTGGCGGGAATGATGCCCAATGCCGGAGGACAATATGTTTACATTCAACGCGCCTTCGGTCGTTTACCGTCGTTTCTTTACGGGTGGACCGTATTCACCGTGATACAAACAGGTGTTATTGCCGCCGTGGCTGTTGCTTTTGCAAAATATTCAGCGGTTTTTTTTCCGTCCTTGAATGCTACTTTTTTGGATCTAGGCCTAGTAAAAATTCAGTTTGCCCAACTTATTGCTATTGGGTCGGTAATCTTGTTGACGTTAATCAATGCAAAAGGATTGCGTAATGGTAAAATCATTCAATTCGTGTTTACTTCGGCTAAATTATTTGCCCTTTTTGGATTAATTATACTGGGCGTTTATTTCGGTTTAAAAACAAACGTTTTCCAAAACAATTTTGTTGATGCTTGGAAGGTATTCAAAACAAGTGCCGCTGCAAACGGCGAAATCTCGGTTACCCCTCTCAGCGGGTGGGCGCTCGTGGTAGCCTTAGGAGCAACCATGATCAACGCGCTTTTCTCTGCCGATGCATGGAACAATGTAACCTTCATTGCCGGAGAAATTAAAAATCCTCAAAAAAACATCCCACGAAGTTTGTTTTTAGGAACCCTCATCGTAACCGTCGTCTATGTTTTAGCAAACCTTGCATACCTGATGCTGTTGTCCAACGAATCCATCATGAATGCCCCAAGCAATAGGGTTGGAGCCGCCGCGGCTCAAGTGATATTTGGAGAACCTGGGGCTTTAATTATGGCGGGATTGATAGTTATTTCAACCTTTGGTTGCAATAACGGTTTGATTTTGGCAGGATCCAGGCTTTACCATGCGATGGCGCAGGATGGATTGTTTCTTAAAAGTGCCGCAAAAATAAATTCCCAAGGGATTCCATCCGTTGCTCTATGGATTCAGTGCCTTTGGGCTTCTTTGCTTTGCCTATCAGGAACCTACGGCGATTTACTGACCTACAGCACCTTTGCCAGCCTTTTGTTTTACATTATCACCATTGCTGGGATTTTTCGCTTGAGGGTAAAGGAACCCAATACTCCAAGACCCTACTTAGCCTTTGGTTATCCAGTTCTACCAATGATTTACATTGTAATCACCGCCTTTATTTGCTTCCTATTAATGGTGCATAGCCCTTTGAACACCCTAATCGGTTTGTTCATCGTCTTCTTGGGCCTACCGGTTTATTGGGCTGTGGGAAGAAAGCAATAAGAAGAATACGGTTCCGTTTAATGGAACCATGAAATTTCCTGTAATTACCGACAGAACAAAACTGGGAATGACCTTATGGGCATGCTGCATTCTAATGATTATTATGACTCCGAGGATTATGCGGTATGCGGTTCCATCAAAACCTATCGAAATTCGACGATACCAAATGAAAGAAATCGAACGATTGGAAAAAAATGCGCATCGCCAAAACTTCAAGCGTTTTCAAAAACACCACCTTTCAAAATTTCATACACCTCCTCATCGGTTTAATCCCAACCAATATTCCCAAGAGGAATGGATGTATTTGGGCCTAACTCAAAAACAAGCTAAAGCGGTGATGAAATTTTGTCGATTTCCGCTGAAATCGAATGCAGACCTTAAAAAAATTTTCATCATCCCTGATGCCCTTTATCAACTCATTCAAGATTCCACGTATTATGAAACGGCATCCTCTTATAACATTAAACGTAACGAGGTTTTCAAAAAGAAGGAAACGCACATTGAACCAATCAGTATGGTACATTTGGACAGCGCTCGATTGGTTGCGTTACCGGGAATTGGCCCATTTTATGCGAAAATGGTCATGAAGTATGAAAAAGCACTAGGAGGATTTCATGCTAAAGAACAACTGTTGGAGGTCTATAAAATGAACGAAGAAGTCTACGAAATACTTTGTAAACACATGAACTTTAATCAACCCAACATACGGAAGATATCCATTAACCAAGCAACGAAAGAGGAACTTGCTAAACATCCGTATATTGATCATTGGCAAGCAAACTCCATCATAAAAATGCGGAAACAGCTGGGTGGATTCCAATCCTTAAAAGAATTACTCGATTCACATTTAATTAACGCCGAAACCTTTGAAAAAATTCTTCCATACGTATCTTTGTAGTATGGAATTAAGCGAAAGAATTAAACAAACCGTTCGAGACGTTAAGGATTTTCCCAAAGAAGGCATTGTTTTTAAAGACATTTCTACGATTCTTTTGAATGCAGATTTATGCAAGGATATCGTTGCACACCTTGCTGAAAAACACCGAAATTCCAATTTACAAGGAATCGCCGGTATTGAAAGCAGGGGTTTTCTTTTTGGATTTCCTCTGGCTATGGCCCTTGGAATACCGTTCATCATGATCCGAAAAAAAGGAAAGTTGCCCTACAATAAGGTCTCATATGCCTACCACCTCGAATACGGTTCTGCAGAAATTGAAATGCACTCGGATGCCTTCAATCCAGGCGATAGGATCCTCATACACGATGACCTTTTGGCAACTGGAGGATCGGCAGCAGCAGCTGCAGAACTCGTACATAAATGTGGCGGAAACGTTGCAGGATTCGATTTTTTGGTGGAATTATCCTTCTTAAGCGGCATAAACGCACTAACCTCCTACAATACACCCATTTCCAGTTTAGTTCAATATTAATCATCAATCCCTTCCATCATGAACTTTGAAAAAAATGAGAACCAATTAATGATTGCGCAAATGGTGCGCGATTTTGCTGAAAAAGAAATCCGTCCCAACATGATGGCCTGGGACCGTGATGAAGAATTCCCGGTAGAAACCATGAAAAAAATGGGAGAATTAGGGCTCTTAGGCATTTTCATTCCTGAAGCTTATGGTGGCTCAGGTTTTGGTTATTTTGAATATGCAACAGCCCTTATGGAGCTTGGAAAAGTATGTGGAGGTGTTGGTTTGAGTGTCGCTGCGCATAACTCCTTATGCACTGGTCACATTTATTATCACGGCAACGAAGAACAAAAACAACGCTTTTTACCTAAGTTAGCAAGCGGTGAATTCATCGGTGCATGGGGACTTACCGAGCCCAATACAGGATCTGATGCCATGCGTATGAAAACCACTGCTGTAAAAGACGGCAACGATTGGATCATCAATGGAGCTAAAAACTGGATCACTCATGGGCTTTCGGGAGATGTTGCAGTTGTGTTAGTCCGTACCGGAGAATTGTTAGACAGCAATGGCATAACAGCATTTATCATCGAAAAAGGAATGCCCGGATTCTCTGCGGTAAAAATCAAGGATAAATTTGGCGTTAGGGCCAGCGAAACGGCTGAGCTTATTTTCGACAACGTTCGCGTTCCTCAAGAAAATGTTATTGGGGAAGTCGGCCAGGGATTCCGTCAAGCTATGCAGGTGTTGGACGGTGGGAGAATTTCCATTGCAGCACTAGGTTGTGGAATCGCACGTGGTGCCTTTGAAGCATCCGTTAAATACGCTAAAGAACGGGAGCAATTTGGGCAACCGATTGCAGGATTCCAAGCAATCGCCTTTAAATTGGCGGATATGGCCACCGAAATTGAAGCATCAGAATTGCTAACCTTTCAAGCTGCCTACCGAAAAAACAACAAATTAAGTGTAACGAGAGAGGGAGCCTATGCCAAATATTTTTCTTCAGAAGTGGCGGTTAAGTGCGGTAACGAAGCGGTGCAAATTATGGGAGGCTATGGGTATACCCGAGAATATCCTGCTGAAAAGTTTTTGAGAGACTCAAAATTGCTAACCATCGGGGAAGGGACCTCTGAAATTCAAAAACTTGTTATTTCCCGTGATATTATTCGCTAAAATATTTGGATGTTAGTGGGTTTCGTGTATCTTTGCGAACCAAAAGTTAAAATGTATGTTGATTATTCCAATTAAAGAAGGCGAAAACATCGAAAAAGCGCTTAAGAAGTATAAGAAAAAATTCGAAAAAACGAACGTAATGAAACAGTTACGTGACCGTAAAGAATTCGAAAAGCCTTCGATTGGTCGTCGTCAGGAAATCATACGTGCAGCGTACAAACAAAAAATGCAAATTCAACAAGGGTAACCTTGTTCTCAAGTTATCGTTAAGGGGCTTAGGCCCCTTTTTTTATGCTTGAACCTTTTCTACAATACCTTCGTTTCGAAAAACGCTTTTCCGAGCACACCTTAACCGCATATCAACACGATTTACAACAATTCCTCCTGTTCGCATCCATAACCTCGGTTAGCGAATTAAATGGACTAAAACCTGTTTTTATTCGTGGATGGATGGTCGCTCTCATTGAAGAAGGATACAACAATAAGAGTGTAAATCGAAAATTAGCCGCCTTACGAACCCTCTATAAATGGCTTAAGAAAGAAGGTATTGCCTCCCAAAACCCCTTAAGCCGTATTACCGGACCCAAAACAGAAAAACGACTTCCGAGTTTTGCTCGTGAACAAGAACTTAGCCCTCAACGCATTGAAACCTTGTTCTCTAACAATTTCGAAGGTAAGCGAGACGAACTAATACTCGAAATTTTTTACCAAACGGGAATGCGTTTGAGCGAACTCATTGGCCTGAAAGTGGAAGACGTGCAACAACAAAACCTCAAAGTACTCGGAAAAAGAAACAAAGAGCGTATCATCCCTATTGCCCCTGAATTATACCAAAAAATTCAATCCTATTTATCGTTGAGAGCCCCTCTCGCAAAAACTCAGCATTTATTCATTCTAGCCAACGGTAAATGCTTATATCCTGTATATGTATACCGGAAAATTCACGCACTTTTAGGGACACTTACACACTTAGACAAACGTAGTCCACACATATTACGACACACTTTTGCCACCCATATGTTAAACAACGGTGCAGGTTTGGAAACACTTAAAGCATTATTGGGGCATTCCTCGTTAGCCGCTACACAGGTGTACACGCACAACTCTTTTGCCCAGCTTAACCAAATTTATCAGCATGCGCATCCGCGCATGAAACGTGCTTAAGGATTGTTCCTCAATTTAGGATTATTGATATGCCGGGTTGCGTCGCGCTGGTTTTTTTTATCCAAGTTGGATTGAAGTGCTGTTTCCATATCAACTCCCGTTTGGTTGGCAATGCAAAGTAGTACGAAAAGTACATCGGCTAATTCATCTCCGAGATTTTTAGATTTGTCCGAGTCTTTTTCGCTTTGTTCTCCGTAGCGTCGTGCCATAATTCGTGCCACCTCACCCACTTCTTCCGTTAGCATGGCCAAATTGGTTAATGGATCAAAATACCTTACTCCTTTTTCGTGAATCCAACGATCAATAATGGCTTGTGCTTCTTTAATTTTCATGGTATTTCATGTATTTTGCGACATACTTACCGATAATGTCAAATTCCAAATTCACCGAATCTCCCGGTTTTATCCATTTAAAATTGGTGTATTCGTAAGTGTATGGAATAATGCAAACGCTGAACAAGCCCGGCTGCGAATCGACCACGGTTAAGCTCACTCCATTCACGGCAATCGATCCTTTTTCCACGGTTAAATCGTTGCTTTCGTAAGTGAAAGTAAATTTCCAGCTTCCATTCATGTCCTGAACTGAAATGCAACGGCCTTGTGTATCTACGTGTCCCTGAACCATGTGTCCGTCAAGGCGTCCGTTAGGCGTCATACAACGCTCTATGTTGATCTTGTCGCCAACGTTCCAAGTGCCGATGTTCGTTTTATCCAAGGTCTCCTTGATGGCTGTAACGGTATAATTCGAAGCCGAGGTGTCAAGAGCAACGACCGTTAAACAACAACCGTTGTGGCTAATGCTTTGGTCTATCTTGAATTCTGGCACGAGTGCAGAATAAAACGTAAGATGGAGGTTTTCTTGGTCTTTGACAAGGCTCTGTAAAACCACCATATCCTCTACGATTCCTGTGAACATGTTATTTATTTTTATTGGTGAATTTATACCCAACTCCGCGTATTGAATGAAAGAACGCTGGTGCTTTCTGATCCGGCTCAAAAATACGGCGAAAGGCAAGGACAAAATTATCTATGGTTCTCGAGGTAGGATAAGCATCTTCGCCCCATACTTTGTCCAAAATTTCCTCTCTAGGTAAAACTCTATTTTCATTCATGGTAAAAAGTTTTAACAAGGCGGCTTCCTTTTTCGAAAACTGATGTTGAAATTTATTTTGAACATTGAAGGCCGTAAGGTTCTCAAAATCGATTTCCCAAGGTCCTATTAAATAATGATGCGAAGTCTTAGGTAAAAGCACCTGTACACGCAGTAAGAGCTCTTCAAGATCAAAAGGCTTTGGTAAATAATCGTTGGCTCCAGCCCTTAGGCCCTCAATCCGGTCTTGGGTGTTAGATTTCGCAGAAAGAAAAAGTATGGGGGTAGCGGATTGCAATCGAATTTCTTGGCAAATATCAATCCCTGATTTTCCGGGCAACATGTTATCCAAGATGATAAGATCGCAACGGCTTAATTCAATCTTTCCCTCTAAAGCAGCAGTTCCATTGGTGAACGTGATCACTTCATGACCCTCCAATTCCAAATTCAATTGAATGAATTCCTTTAATATTAAATCGTCCTCAACCAATGCGATTTTTGCCATATTATCTCAAAACAAATATTGTATATTTGGGGTGAATTTATGTAAATCCCCCCTTATGAAAAAATCTACCTTCCTTTTTGTTTTGTCCATGTGCCTTTCACTGCCCTTTTTCGGACAAGTTTCGAATATCCATCGAACCGTATATGGTAAAGAAATTCCAACCCTGAATGTTGCTCCTCCAAATGTTGAACAATTGCTGTTAGAAGACCAAACGAGGGACGAGTTGGGCTTGTTGTATCGAAACGGGGTTGCCCGAACGGTTAATGTTTCTCCGTTAAACAGCGGCTCATGGTCTACTTTGTCAAATGGAGATCGTCAATGGACTCTGCGTGTAAAATCCCCGGGAGCGGAGGCCTTGAGCTTCCTTTTTGAAATTTTTAAAATTTACGGGGAAACTACCCTGGAAATTCGCAACAACGGGGGAATGCTGTTACATCCAGTTATTACCTCCGCTGAAGTCCAAGATCATTTCATGTACAACGCTGCACTTTGTTTTGGAGACGAGATGGTACTTTTATTAACCGAACCTAAAAACACCACGCCTTCGGAAATTTTCATCGACCGAATCATGTACGGTTACCGATCCATTGCTAAACCTGTAGCTGACAAAATCAACGAATCCGAAGCATGTCAAGTGAACGTAAATTGCACCCCCGTTGGTACCAATTGGCAAGATGAAAAGCGAGGGGTAGCACGAATTTTAGTGGTCGACGGAGGTTCACAAGGGTGGTGTTCAGGATCCCTCATTAACAACCTGGCCAACGATTGTAAGCCCTTGTTTTTAACGGCTTTGCATTGCGGTGTTACGGCCACTGCTTCCGACTTTAACCAGTGGCGTTTCTACTTCCGTTACGAATCCCCGAATTGCTCTAATCCAGCAACAGTTGGGACCCTCGCGAATTATTTCGTAACCGGTTGCTTCAAATTATCTGATTCAGGAGACGGCGGGGGTGCCTCTGGATCCGATTTTCTATTGGTTCAATTGGGTACGGCAGCCAACCAAGCATCTACGGTTACTACGCTCAAATCTGCCAACTTTAATGCTTATTGGAATGGTTGGGACGCAAATAACACTGCAACTACCGGAGGGGTTGGCATTCACCACCCTGCCGGAGACATCAAAAAAATCTCCACGTTCAATGGAAATACGGTTTCCTCTGCTTGGAACGGAAACGGTCTGCAATCCCATTGGAGGCTCACTTGGTCCTCCAATGCTAACGGTTACGGAGTAACGGAAGGCGGTTCCTCGGGTTCGCCTTTATTTAATAATTCAGCGGGACGTATCGTTGGTACGCTCACGGGAGGAGGCTCTTATTGCAATGCAACCAACCAACCCGATTATTACGGTAAAATGTCCTACCACTGGATTTCCAACGGGTCAACCAATAACCGTCGTTTGAAGCCGTTTTTGGATCCGGCAAATACAGGAGCTCTCACCCAAAACGGTTCTGCTGACCCTTGTTCTAACCCAACCGTTCCTGTTGCAAACTTCGTAGGAAATCCTACCACGGTCAACGCGGGAAGTAACGTTTCGTTCACGGATATGACCACTGGTGTTCCAACTTCTTGGGCTTGGACCATCTCCGGTGCAGGATGGACTTACACAGGAGGAACCAGCGCAAGCTCACAGAATCCCGTAGTAACGTTTAATACCGTTGGCCAATATACCGTAACCCTTGTTGCATCCAACGCACAAGGAAATGACTCTGAAATTAAGAACAACTACATCACCGTTGTTCAAAATACCGGTCCTTGTGCCGCTGCTGCAGATACGTGCGACGAATACATTAAGACCTTTATGCTTAACAGCATTAACAACAATTCCAATACGTGTTCGGTAGGAGGTTATGCTGACTACACGAATATTTCCACCAGCTTGGCAAAAGGTTCTGCTTATAGTGCCACCGTGGTTCCGGGAATTATTGGGCAAGCTGGGAACACGGCTTACACGGGAGACGAATTGGCTGTTTGGATTGACTACAACAACGACAACGACTTTGCGGATGCAGGGGAACAAGTCGGCTACGTCTTAGTTGGAGCAGGTTGGAGCAACGTATTCAACTTTACGGTTCCCATGAATGCTACAACAGGAATGGTGCATTTACGAACGCGTATTTCATATCAAGGTTCTGGAGCAATCGTACCATGCGGAACCGCTATTTATGGGGAAACCGAAGATTATATGGTGAATATTACTGCAGCCTCCGGGATGGGAGAGCTCAATCCAGAAATCGTGAGTTTATTCCCCAATCCTACGAACGATGTATTGACCATCGATTTTGGTGGTTTGGAAGTAAACACTGTTACCATTTTCGATCTGTCGGGCAAGGTAATTCTTACCTATGCGAACCCTTCAAGTTCGAAATTGGAGCTTTCCACTGCAGGAATTGCCCAAGGGATGTACCATGTAAGGATTGCCTCTCCAATGGGTGAAATTACCAAATCATTGATCAAAAACTAAGCGATTACTCAACCGTACAAAGGCTGTCTTATAGGCAGCCTTTTTTTTTTAATACGCACGAAAATTGACCGTGAATTTATATTTTCGTTAGCATGCGAATCGACTGTCAAACAGAGGGTTTTTTAGTGAATATTCCAGAAAACCCTGGAGTTTATAAGTACTTTAATGCGGCAAATTCATTGCTTTACGTTGGCAAAGCGAAAAATCTTCGGAAAAGAATCTCCAGTTATTTTCAAAAACATCATTCGGATAACAAAACTAGGGTACTTGTACAACAAATTAAATTCGTTGAAGTCCTCTTGGTCGACTCAGAATTGGACGCCTTATTATTGGAGAATAATTTGATCAAGGAAAACAAGCCACGGTATAATATTCTATTAAAAGACGATAAAACCTATCCATGGATATGCCTTACCAAAGAACCCTTTCCTCGAGTTTTCAGCACACGTAACCGTAATGCAACGAATGCTGAGTACTTTGGGCCCTTTCCTAAAGGCAATGTGCATAAGAATTTACTGGAGCTGGTACACGAACTGTATCCCATCCGATCCTGTTCCTTGGAGCTCACGGAACAAAAAATCAATAGCGAACGCTATTCTGTTTGCCTTGAATACCACCTTAAACGTTGTGAAGGACCATGCACTAACTATGGTCTTCTAGATTCCTACCAACAGAACATCGAAGAAATTCGTTTATTACTCAAGGGCAAAACCAATTCCTTGATTCAATACCTACGAAAAAACATGGAGGCTGCAGCGGATGCTTTAGCTTTTGAAAAAGCGCATGAAATCAAAACAAAAATTGCCACATTAAACGCATTTCATTCCAAATCGGCCATGGTGAATGACATAACGCTCCAATGCGACGTTCTAGCCTGCAAACTCATGGATGATCAACTGTACTATAACTATACATGGGTTCGCGAGGGACGCATTGATTTGAGTATTTCCGATAAAATGCTTGTTCCGCACATGGAATCAATCGAGGAGCTTACGCTGATTTTATGGCATGAACTTAAAATCCGTTTCTCGAGCAATCAGCGCACCATTATCACCAATATTCCGATCCATAGCACGCTAGAAGGCTATCGGTTTACCACTCCTCAACGGGGGGATAAGCTAAAAATCCTTGAATTTGCAGTAAAGAATATCTTCATTGCTGCCGCCCCAAAAAAAACAAGCGCGATCAATTATACAACTCGACTAGAGGCCCTAAAAGAACTCCTCAAACTTCCAGAAATTCCAGTTCATATTGAGTGCTTTGATAATTCCAACATTCAAGGAGAATACGCCGTAGCTGCTTGTGTAGTATTTAAGAACGGCAAACCAAGTTCCAAAGACTACCGGCATTTTAACATTCGTACGGTTGAAGGTCCCGATGATTTTGCAAGCATGCACGAAATCGTAACACGTAGGTATCAACGCGTTATCAAGGAAGGACTTGCACTACCCCATCTGATTGTTATTGATGGCGGTAAAGGTCAATTATCCTCGGCCGTTGAGGCCCTTCAAGAATTGGGAATTTTAAACAAAGTTGTAATCATTGGATTAGCTAAAAAACTGGAAGAAATCTTTTTCCCCGGAGCATCAGAGCCCTTAAAAGAAAACCATGAAAATCCCGGGCTTCAATTGCTTCAGCATTTACGAAACGAAGCGCATCGTTTTGGCATCACCCACCACAGAAACCGACGAAGTTCGGCTTTTATAGATTCCGCATGGAAGAACATTCCTGGGGTTGGAGAAAAATCCTTGGAGAAAATTCTTAAGCACTACCCAACCCCAAAGTCGTTTGAGGTGGATGAGCACACTCATCAGGAAGAAACCCTCGGAAAGCGATTGGCCGAAACCCTAAGAAAGTACTTTATTACTGCTTAATGAAGGTACGGGTAACTTTACCCTTCGAACCGTAGATTACAGCAGAATAGGTTCCTGCTGCAAGCGCCTGAGTGTCCATCATGATTACATTCTTACCTGCATTCGCATGAATTTGATGGGACTGAACTTGTTTTCCATTGGCATCGATGAGAACCACTACCATCTTTTCAGCGTTCTTCGCGGAATACTCTACATTCAACTCCGATGAAACAGGATTCGGGTATAAAACCACCTCACTCACCGATTCTTCAAGGGATTCTGTTCCAAGAACCACATCGTTCGAAGGAGCTCCATTGTACAAGTTAATGTCATCCAAATAAAAGTTGTTACCTCCGTTACCTTCAAAACGCCATTTAGCTCTAAAATTTTGCTGGAAATAAGTGCTTGTTACGTTCGTCATGTGAACCGTAACCCAATCTGCTTGAGAACTCGGCTTCCAGGAAGTTGCAACAGCTTGGCTGCTTAACTGGTTGTTCGTGATGGTTTTTCGTTGAACCCAAGTATCACCACAGTCTCCCGTGATAAAGACCTTAAGCGCCTCGTTATCGGCGGCGAGTTTCTTGCGGTAAGCATATCGAAAACTCAAGGTAACGGTCTGATTTGCCGTTAATCCGGACAAATCTATTGGGGTGGAAATCAATTCATCTAAGCTCCCTGCTGCTTGGCCAAAATTCTGCAATTTAGCGCATTTCGTTCCGTTAAAACTCGTGGTATTATCGATATCAAATGCATTGTTACCATCTGGATTGTATATCTCCCAATTCATGAGATTATTTAAGGTATTATAGTTTTCAAATCCTTCGTAGAAAGGAATAGTCGTTGGAGCTAATAGAACGCGGATGTAATTATTTTTAACTTCGGAATCGTTGGTTCCCCCATCGCTGGCATCGAGCGTCACACTATACAAACCTGGAGTATTGTAGGTGACCAATGGATTTTGAGAAGAGGCTGAACTGGGGGCCCCGCCAGGGAAGCTCCAAGACCAACTGTTGACCAAATTATACGATTCATCGGAGAATTGAACCGGATCTCCAACGCATACGGTGGTAAGGTTTGAAGAAAAATCCGCTTTGCACAAATAAGGAGTGACTCCTGCGCCTACCAAGGTTAAATTCGCTTGTGATATAACATTGGCCCGTCCCGTATTGTTGCTTTGTAAGGCCGTTCGCATTCTCGTTTTTTGACCTTCCGTAAACATTTTCGAACAATAGGAATAATCCATGTAATTTTCGACATTGTCTTTAATGTCAAATCCCCAGTAAGCGTTATCGGAATTGCAGGTGTTCGAAGCGAAAATACACGCTTGTACTCCAATGCAATTGGGCGTGTCTTGAACGTTATCATCGGTAGAACAACTGGAGGCATTGCCGGGGTTGTTGTTTGGGCCCCAGGTGTGATCCAAGTTTAACCAATGTCCTACTTCGTGGGTAAGGGTACGGCTTGAACTGACGGAACTTGTTCCAATGGAACCAACATAATCATGCAAAACCCATATGCCATTGGTCATTTGAGTCGCAGACCAACCCGAGGGTTTTGTAGTATATCCTGCTGCACCTCCAATTTCACCGCAAATAAAAATGTTTAAATATCGATTACCCGGCCAAGCCCCATTGTACACATCGTTTCCAGCGATAATAGCATCCACTTGATCTCCGCCGTCAGCACCGTTGTTTGTAATGGCGTTTACCGTGCGTGTAATTCCTTTAAAACACTGTCCGTTAGGAGCTTTGGTTGCCAATAAAAATTCTACCTCAACGTCCGTTGGCATGCCTTGGAATTCCGGTTGAACGTTATTTGCATCCTGGTTAAGAAGTCTAAAATCCCGGTTCATAATGCTTAGGGCATCCAAAATCTGTTCGTCCGAAATATTCTCGGGCCCGTTGTTGTGTAGTACATGAAAAACAACCGGGATTTTGTACACAACCCCTTTTTCAATGGGTTTTTTAGCACAATGTATTTCATCCAACGAATCGATTATCCTTTGTTGCTGATAAGCAGGATTTTGCATTAGCGCTTCCATTTTTTTATGCTGATGGCAATACTCTACCCGCTCTCCCTCTCGGGCATTGCTGGGATCAAAGGTGTGAAGGTTTTTTGTTTGTGCAAAACATACTATGTAAGAACCTATCAAGAACAAGGAGAAGAAAATTTTCATGCCATTTTATTTTTCGCTAAAATACAACTAAATCAATTCTCTTCAAACGAATTATGACACGAAAAGTTTAATGCCGTATCTTTACTTTATGAAATCAAAAAAAGCCTCCGAATCTTTATCCATAACCACCCATATTGTGCTACCCAACGACACCAATACGCTCGGAAATTTATTCGGAGGACAGTTGCTTGCTTGGATGGATATTATTGCGAGTGTCGCTGCTCACAGGCATTGTAAAAGGGTGGTCGTTACCGCCTCGGTTAATAATGTTTCCTTTAAAATGCCCATTCCAGCGGCATCCTTGGTGACATTATCTGCTAAAGTTTCCAGAGCTTTTAGCAGCAGCATGGAAATTTTTGTGGATGTATTCATGGAAGATCACGTAACCGGACAAAAAGTAAAGTGCAACGAAGCTATCTACACGTTTGTAGCGGTGGATCAAAACGGAGGCCCCATTCAAGTACCGGAATTAATCCCTGAAACCGAAGAGGAAATCGAGCGCTTCAATGGGGCTCAACGAAGAAGGGAGCTTAACTTAATTTTGGCAGGAAAAATGAAGCCTTCCGAAGCTACTGAAATCAAAAAACTGTTTTCGGATGATGAAATTTAAATTCTTTTACCTCTCCTTGGTTTTTAATTTGTGGGTCCACAGTCAATCGTTCCAAGGAAATTGGTATGGCACACTGGATGCGATGGGTCAAAAATTGCCCTTGGTGTTGCACCTAAGTGATAGCTCCGGCCAATGGAAAGGCACCTTGGATAGCCCGAACCAAGGCGCGGTAGGAATTCCTATGACAAACGTCGATGTTGAAGGTAAAACGCTGCGATTTTCTATTGATCAACTCCGCGCAAGCTACGAAGGAGCATTCAAGGAAACTTCCGGTATTGAAGGCACCTTTAAACAAGGCGCTTTCAAAGCTCCTCTAGCTTTTTCAACGCAACAACAAGAAACCCCTGCCCCCAAGAAAATTCAAGACCGTAAAGAACCAGTGCCATACTCGGAAATTGAATTAGCCATTCCTCATACGACGGGCGACTTCTCCATCAGTGGATCCCTCAGTTACCCCCAACAGGCATCGCGTGATTTTAGTACAAAATACCCATGCATCGTTTTAATTTCGGGAAGTGGTGCGCAAGACCGCAACGAAGAAATCCTGGGCCATCGTCCCTTTTTGCTGCTTGCTGACCGTCTAACCCTCGCAGGGTATTCGGTGTTTCGCTACGACGATCGTGGGACCGGAAAATCAACAGGGACCTTTGATGGAGCTACTTCTGCAGATTTTTCAACGGATGTTGTATCCGTGATGAATTACCTCAAAAAAATGCCCATGGTGGATTCCAATCGCATGGTTTTGATGGGCCATAGCGAAGGAGGAATGATTGCCAACATGGTCGCTGCACAACATCCCGAAATTTACGGTGTAGTATCCTTGGCGGGTCCGGGTGTTAAAGGTGCTGACTTATTAATAGAACAACAATGCCTTATATCAAAAGCCGTTGGTGCTAGCGAAAAAGAGGTGAAAAAAATCCGATCTTTTTCCGAAGCTTTTTATCCTATATTAACCTTAGACTCTTTGCCGTTGGTTCGAAAGAACGCAGAGGTGTTTCTTACGGATTATGTGAAAAGTATCAAGAAAAAAGAACTTAAAAAAAACGGTATTGAAGACCAGAATACGTGGGTTCAAATGAATCTTTCCGCCTATGTTAATCCTTGGATGCTCTTTTTTCTCAACTATAACCCCGCGTTTGATTTAAAGAACATTCGGTGTCATTACCTCGCGCTTAATGGAACCACGGACCTGCAAGTGCCTTCAAAAATGAATCTTGAGGCCATCTCGTTGAACTGTAATCCCGGATTAGGCAAAGTGAAGCGCATCCAAGAATTAGCGGGGTTGAACCATTTGTTTCAACCTTCTCTTACCGGGAATCCGAATGAATACGGTTCCAATGAAATCACCTTTGATGTGGGGGCAATTCAAGCTATTTTGGCCTTTCTTGATGAAATAACGCACTGATTTTTTGCGCCAACAAGGAAGAATCTTGTTGCATCATGCATTTAAAATGTCCCTTTGGGCATTCTTTGTAACCGATTTTAGAACACGGCCTGCACGAAAGATCCGTCACTTGAAAATGTTCCACTTTGTCGCAGCCGTAGGGTCCCATTCCAAAACCCGGCACCGTATTTCCCCAGAGGCATAGCATCGGAGGATTGTAAAATGAGGCCAAATGCATTAGGCCGGTATCGTTGGTGACTACCAGTTTTGCGCGACTAAGTGCCAATGCAGCTTGAAAAAAATCCGTTTTACCGACGAGGTTAATGAGCCTTGGAAATTCCTGTGAAAGGTATTTTGCCATGTTTATTTCTTCCTTCCCGCCGAGCAAAACGATAGAAACATCGCAAAGCGCCAGCGTCTCGCGGATCTTTTCCAAGGGAAATTGTTTGGTCTTAAACTTTGCGCCGAGCACCCAAACGGCGTAAGCATCGGGCAGAGAAAGTGGAGCTGCTTGATTTAGGTTTAAAACTATGGGGTTTCCCGAAAGTTCAACTTTTGCCGCCAAGGCGTAACGCTCTACGATTGAAGGAATCCAAAAGTTGTTCGTTTTAAAATTGGTCATCCTCCATTTGGTGGTGTTGTGCTTTTTCACTCTACTCCACTGAAATCGAATCATGCTCCATTGTAAAAGCAATGTTCGAAGGTTGTTGTGAAGGTCTATTATTTGGTCAAATCTTTGATTTTTAAGGAGCTTGGCCGTTGCCGAGATAGAACTTTGGAGCGCTACGCCTTTTACCTCAAATGGCAACAATTGCAGCAACGGAAGGTGTTCTTCTTTCGTTAAAAAATGGATTTCAGCTTCCGGAAATTTTTCTTTTATTCCTTGAAGTACTGGAAACGTAAGCAACACGTCTCCGATGGCGCTTAACCGAATCACTAAGATTTTCACCGTGCAACCTTTAATACTACTTCAACCCCTTTACCGGGTTCGCTGGTAATCTCTCCGCGAATCCCCGACATTTTCATTCGATACTTAATGTTCTGAAGTCCCAATCCTTCGCTTACCGCAACGGCATCAAATCCAACCCCATTATCCATAATGCGAATCAGGATGTATTCGCTTTGAACCTCAACGAAAATGTCAATTTGCGTCGCCTTAGAGTGTTTCAACGCATTGTTGAGCACTTCTTGAACGATACGGTACAAATTGAAACTATCAACGTTCATAAAACTGTCCTCTGTTAAGGCAGGGCTCAAGTTCAAATTTAAAACCACCGATCCTAAGGAATTAATGCGATGGGAGAAACGTTCTAAAGCGTTGACAAATCCTTTATCCAACGCAGGAGGAAGAAGGTTGTAGGCCAATTCTCGAAGTTCTTGGATAGAGCTTTGTAAAAGTTGGCGGATGTTTTCCAAGGAGGATTGGTCTTCCTCCTTCGCTTCAACGTTTTGAAGTAATAAGTTTAACAAGACCAACTGTTGCCCTATACCGTCATGCAATTCGCGGGCAATTTTCTTTTTTTCACCCTCCTCTGCTTGGGCAATTATATCATATTTCTTTTGCTCAAATGCTTGTTCTTCGGTTTTATCAACGATTAAACAAATCACCGCGTCTTTTTCCTCTTGTAAGGGATTCAAGGTTACCTGGACGGTTCTTATACTATCCTTTAGGGTATGTAAAACTTGAAGTTCGTTCGAGGAATCAACAATCCATTCATTGGAAGACTTGATAGGATCGGACTTCAAAAATTGCAGAAGGGTCGTGCCTATTAAATCAGTTGCTTTTTCGGCATCAAAGAGTTTTATAGCGGCTTGATTGCAATAGCTTATTTCTTTACTTGAATCCACCAATTGAAGCATGGGCTGGGGGGAATTGTAAAACAGGTCTTTATACTTTCTTTCGGACTCCGACAGTTTAACTTGAAAGGTCTTACGAAGCATCCCATACTTAATGGTTTTATCTAAAGCGCCCCCATTGATTTCATTTTTCAACAAATAATCTTGAGCTCCTTTTGCCACAATGCGCATGGCCAAATTTCGGTCATCCATCCCCGAAAGCACTACGATAGGGGCTTCTTTAAATACAGAACTTATCTTTTCATAGGTTTCAATTCCGGAAGAATCACGAATATTTAAGTCCAATAAAATAACATCGGGTTCAAACTCGTGCTTAATCTCCTGCGCCTCTGCCAAATTATCAATGTGCACTAAATCGTAAGGACTATAACCTAACATCGAAAGCTGGTTCTGCAACAACGACGCAAAGGAGGCATCGTCTTCGATGATAAGAATTCTTACTTCTTCCATGAGCCAAGGTTGTGAATAAGTACCTTGTTGGAATCAACTACCGTTTCTAAGTTGGTCAGAAATGCCTGCCGCTGATCCGAAGGAATCACGTCAATCGGGAAACTCAATTGCAGCGACTGAAGGTAGTCAAAATAAAGGGTTTGCTGACTTATACTCACCCTTCTAAGTCCCGTATAATAGATGACGGTAATCTCGCGATCTGCAACGATGATTGCCTTTGAACTTAAACCTAATGCGAATTTTTTTACTCCAAACAACGTAAAAACTAATCCCTCCATTCCAAAGAACATAAAAATGAGTGCTGCGGGCATTGATTCTTTCGTTAGCACCAACAAGCCAATACCGATAAGTAGGTAAATAGAGGATTCCAAAATCCCATAGGCAAGCACGGTTTTTCGACGTTCCATGGAAATCGGTGCAGTGAAAACAAACCTGTTTTTTTGAGCAACGGTACTCAATCCCATCCAACGCTTAATGCTACGGTTGGCAAATAAAATAGCAATAATCAACGTGAGTCCAAGTAAAATCTCGTTTCGATAAGGAAGCTGAGAACCCGTCGTTCTAAATACCCCTAGTGGTAAGTCAAACGAAATAAAAATAGCTAGAGCCATTACTGGAAAAAACAACACCAAAATAAAAGCATTGGTGATTCTATTCATTCGGCAATAATTTAATCCTTTGTTTCAAAACATCGATTTGTCCTTGTATGACTTGCACCTTAGATGCTACCTCTGCTCGCAAGGAATCGGCGCCTTTTGACCTTGCAAAAAAAGCCAAATTGGTTTCCATACGATTGATTTCTTGTTCTAAACGTTCGATGTTTTTACGAAGTTCAGTTCGTTCGCGTTGAATTTGTTTCGTCCGATCAGGTGCCGTTAACATTTCGTCGAGCTTTGCTTTGAAATCCCATTGATCCCGTTCTTTTTGGTTCAATTTAAGGGTCTTATAGGCTTCATCCAATGCAGATTTATAGGCGGCATATATTTGGTCTTTCTGTGCTATGGGGACGTGTCCAATAGCCGTAAATTCAGCGGAGAGAGTCCTTAATTGGGTCAATCCTTCCGTTTTGTCCAGAGTATCAAAGGCTTTAATCTTTTCAATAACCGCTTGCTTGAGGTTAAAATTTTCTTCCAAAGCCTTCTCAGCTTGGGCATTTTCTGCATCTTTGGCCGCAAAGAAAGCATCGCACGCTTCACGAAACTTGGACCACAGTTGGTTTTCTGCCTTACCGGTATTCCCCAAGGTTTTCCATTCCTTTTGCAATTGAATAATGCGTTGGGTAGCTTCTTTTCCTGTGGTAACTTTTAATTGTTCAGCTTCAGATATTAGCTTCTTTTTTGCGTCAATTCGCTCAGAAAACAGCGCTTGTTGTTCTTTCGATTTTGTTTTCTTTAGATCAAAAAATGCGTCGATGGAAGATCTAAATTGTTTCCAAACTTGATCGTTTTCTTTACGAGCTCCGGGACCAATTTTTTTATACTCTTCTTGCAAAGCCTTCACCTTTTCGGTTAAAGAATCCCACAGCTTATAAGTATTTGCCTCATTCGCTTGCAGTGCTAACTCTTGCATTTGAGCCACCAAGGCTTTCTTCGCCTCGATGTTCTTTTCATACACCTGCCTCTGGGCATCGTAATGGGCGTTGATTTTATCATAAATCTGGCGGACAACCTCCCAATATTTCGTTTTTAAGGCTTCCCACTCCTCGTTTTGTACAGGACCGATTTCTTCCCATTCATCTTTTAGTAGCCTCAATTGTTGCTCAACCACCTTGATATCTTCCTCTTCATTGCGCAACTGTTGCAGTTTGTGAAGGACCACCTGTTTGTTCTGCGAATTCCTTTTGTAATCGTGGGTCTTTATTTCACGATAGATGCGCATGGTGTAAAAGAAAATTTCAATGAGCCGTGAATACTCTTTTTGCACTGCATCCCGATGATCTCGGGGAATATCCCCTACTTTCTTCCAGGTTTCATGAATGCTCTTGTAGGAATTGAAGGCTGTCCCTATGTTTTCTTCGGATTCGATGATCTTTTTTAAATCCTCAATTAAGGTTCTTTTAAGTTTTAAATTCTCTTTTTCCAGCGCCTCCTTTAGTACGGTTTGTTGTTTGCGTTGCTCATGCAATCGCTTGTATAAGTCGATAAAAGCACTTTTAATCTCGGAGAAATCCGTTGGTTCAAGGGTTTCACCAGCATCCCTTGCTTCAAGTTTTTGAATTTGATTCACCCGTTCCAATTCCAATAAGGTGTCTTCAAAGGAAATTTTCAAATCGTTGATTTCTTTTCCACAAGGGATTAAATCCTCCCGTTGGGCATACGATTGTAATTGTTCTAAAAGCGTATTAAGCTGCTCCATAACCGGTTAATTCAAAATGCGTTAATTGGTGTAACATGGACATTCGTTCGGCAATGTCGTTTCGTGTTATTTCTTCGAGGCGTTGTGTTCCAAATTTTTCTACACAAAAGGAGGCCACTGCTGATCCCGCAATGACTGCTTTTTTAAGCGATTCAAAGGAAACTTCACCCTGAGACGATAAATAACCCATCAAACCGCCCGCAAAAGAATCTCCTGCGCCCGTTGGATCAAATACTTCTTCCAAGGGCAAGGCCGGGGCAGAAAAAATCAGTCCACCATGAAACAGTAAGGCGCCGTGTTCACCTTTCTTAATTATGACGCTTTTAGGGCCTAATTCCATGATTTTGGCGGCGGCCGTTTTTAAGGAATATTGTTGGGTCAATTGGCGTGCTTCTTCATCGTTAATGATTAACAGATCCACCACTTTGAGCGTTTTATGCAACTCGTCTAAGGCAATATCCATCCAGAAGTTCATGGTATCCATGGCAATTAACCTAGGACGTTGTTCCATTTGATCCACCACCTTGCGCTGTACATCTGGACTCAGATTACCCAACATTAAGAACGGAGCATTTTTGAACTGAACCGGAACCACCGGATCGAACGTTCCAAGAACATTCAACTCGGTAACTAAGGTGTCGCGAGAATTCATATCGTTATGGTAGCGCCCAGACCAAAAAAAGGTTTTCCCTCCTGCGGGAATTTGAATCCCCGTAATATCAATGCCTCGTGACGCTATTTTCCCTAAAACTTCATGAGGAAAGTCTTCGCCAACCACTGAAACCAACCCTTGATTCTGGTTAAAAAATGAAGCAGCCAAGGTAATATAGGTTCCTGCCCCTCCCACTATTTTATCGGATTTTCCGAAGGGTGTCTCAATCGCATCAAACGCGACGCTTCCCACTGTTAATAATTGCATGCGTTTTATTTTCAACAAAGATAGGAAAGCGGCACTGGAAAAATGCGCTTTTACAAATCAAATTTAATTCCTTGTGCCAAAGGCAAGCTGTCCGAATAGTTCAGCGTGTTGGTTTGTCGACGCATGTAGATCTTCCAAGAATCCGAACCGGATTCTCTTCCTCCACCCGTTTCTTTTTCTCCTCCAAATGCCCCTCCGATTTCTGCACCAGAAGTACCAATGTTCACGTTGGCTATTCCACAATCGGAACCAGCGTGCGATAAAAAGGCCTCGGATTCTTTTAAATTATTGGTCATGATTGCTGAAGACAAACCTTGAGGAACACCGTTCTGTAGCGCAATTGCCTGGTGGATATCCCCGTCGTATTTCATGAGGTATAAGATGGGCGCAAACGTCTCATGTTGAACAATGGCAAAATGATTCTCCGCCTCAATAATGCATGGCTTCACAAAACATCCTGATTCATACCCTTCGCCTTTCAAAACACCTCCCTCAACCACTACCTTTCCTCCCTGCGTTACAGCTTGAGCAATGGCTAGTTCATAAGCCACAACGGCATCCTGATCGATTAAGGGACCCACATGATTTGAAGCATCTAGAGGATTTCCAATGCGCAATTGGGCATAGGCTTTTACCAATGCATCCCTTACTTGGTCATATACCGTTGTATGAATAATCAGTCGGCGTGTGGAAGTACAACGTTGACCAGCTGTGCCTACGGCTCCAAATACAGCGCCTGGCACTACCGTTTTCAAATCAGCTGATGGGGTAATTATAATGGCGTTGTTGCCTCCCAACTCTAACAAAGCACGGCCTAATCGAGCACCCACTGCAGCTCCCACTGATTTTCCCATACGGGTAGATCCGGTAGCGGAAACCAAAGGAACCCTAACATCAGAAGCCATCAGCTTACCCAACTCTGGACCACCAATTACCAATGAAGAAACACCATCCGGAACCCCGTTATTTTTGAACACCTCATTGGTGATGTGCTGACAAGCCAAAGCGGTGATAGGGGTTTTTTCGGACGGTTTCCAAACACAAACATCACCACAAACCCAAGCGAGTGCGGAATTCCAATTCCAAACGGCCACCGGAAAATTAAACGCAGAAATGATTCCAACAATTCCTAGCGGATGGTATTGCTCGTACATTCGGTGTCCAGGACGCTCCGAGTGCATGGTTAAACCATAAAGTTGCCGTGACAATCCTACGGCGAAATCGCAGATATCAATCATTTCTTGAACCTCTCCTAATCCTTCTTGCAAGGATTTACCCATTTCGTAAGAAACCAACGTTCCTAAAGCTTCTTTGTGAACGCGCAGTTGTTCTGCCAATTGACGCACCACCTCACCGCGCTTGGGTGCTGGTACCATACGCCACTCCGTGAAGGCTTTCGCTGATTGTTCTATAATCTCGTGGTACCCTTTTTCCGTTAGTGGTTTTACTGAGGCAATGGTTTTACCATCCACAGGAGAGCTTGAAACGATTTCATTAGAAGATAATTCCGTTGATACCATGGTTCCACAAAATCCTCCTGGATTGGTACTTTGAATACCGAATTGATGAAGTATATCTTGAATTTTCATGCTGACTTTTCTTTTTGGGTAAAATTAGGAAATAAAAAAACCGCCGAAGCGGTTCTTCATAGAATTATCTTATTCCTCGTCATCAGGATCCGCATCAGACCCTTTAACTGCTCCTCTAGCCATTTTAACAGCTACCACTACAGCATTGGCAGGTTCTAATATCTTAACCCCAGGAATTTCAAGGTTGGAAATTCGAATCGAATGACCAATTCTCAACGGTGAAATATCTACAGTAATGTCTTCTGGAAGAGCGGACGGCAAACCTTGACATTTTAAGGTTCTAAACACCTGCATGAGTTTACCACCAGCCATTACCCCTCTTGATGAACCAGTAACACGAACAGGTAGTTTAACACGAACTTCTTTGGTATCGCTTAATTCAAGAAAGTCCACGTGTTGTACCGTGTCTTTCGTTGGATGCTGCTGCAATTCGCGGATAATCGCACGTGCTTTCTTACCTTCTATATCCAATTCAACTTGATATACATTGGGAGAAAAAACGATTTTCTCGATGGCAACTTGCTTTACTGCGAAGTGGGTTTGCTCCCCTTGTCCATAAAGCACGCAAGGAACCAAGCCTTCGTTGCGAAGCGCGCTGGCATCCTTTTTCCCTACGTTCGCTCTAAGCGAACCGCTCAACTGTGCTGTTTTCATTTATATTTATTTTAATTGGTTACTTATAATAATCACCTCCAATGGATTCGTTTTTCAACAATCGGTCAATGACTGAAGCAAAATACTTATCAACGGATATCGTACGAACTTTAGAGGATTTTCTTTCATGAGGGATGGTGTCTGTAACAATGACCTCCGTCAAGGTAGACGTTTCAATGCGGTCGAAAGCTGGTCCCGACAAAACAGCATGCGTGCAAAAAGCACGAACTGAAACGGCACCGTTTTCCATAAACAATGCAGAGGACGCCGTTAGAGTACCCGCGGTGTCGCACATGTCGTCAACTATAATTACGTGCTTTCCTTCAACCTCTCCAATCACCGTCATTTCAGCAATTTCATTCGCCTTTTTTCGGTTCTTATGGCACAAAGCAAGGCCGCAATTAAGCACCTTGGCGTACATATTTGCCCGCTTTGCTCCTCCTACATCTGGGGCAGCAATGACAATGTTCTCCAAATTCAAACGCTCAATTTCCGGGATGAAAATCGTTGATCCAAACAAATGGTCTACAGGGACCTCAAAAAAACCTTGAATTTGATCGGCATGTAAATCCATGGTAATGATGCGATCTGCTCCAGCTGCCATTAGCATGTTGGCCACCAATTTTGCGCCAATGGCTACCCTTGGCTGGTCTTTACGGTCTTGACGAGCGTAGCCATAATAGGGAATTACAGCAATTATTTTCCGCGCTGAAGCTCTACGCGCAGCATCAATCAACAAGAGCATTTCCATGAGGTTCTCGGCTGGAGGTGTGGTCGACTGTATGATAAAAACATCTTGACCACGCACCGATTCGTTGAAACTTGGTTGAATTTCTCCGTCACTGAAAGTGGTAACGGTTACCTCACCTAAAACTGACCCGTATTGCTGGGCAATTCGGTTTCCCAAATCCAACGTTGCACGTCCTGCGAAAAATTTTGCTCCCATGATGTTTTTCTAAGGTGCGCAAAGATAGAACATTAAATTCGCCTAACCAAACCAAACTAATCGCCTAAATGGTTAATTTTAGGAGATGTCAAAACAAGTTTTTACCTTATTACAAGTAGCAGGCTCCATTCGTAAAACCCTCGAGAATCGTTACCAACAATCGTATTGGGTTCGTGCCGAGCTGTACAAAATGAACGAATTTGCTAGCGGCCATGCCTTTCCTGAATTGGTGCAACGTGAAAAGGGTAAAATCGTAGCCAACCTAAGCGGTGTACTTTGGAAAACGCATTTTCAACGCATTCGAACCCATTTTGAAAAAACAGTGCAAGAACCCCTTTCCGAAGGAAAAGAACTGTTACTTGAAGTTAAAATAGTGTTCAGTGAGACATTCGGATTGAGTTTACACATCATCGATATAGACCCAAGTTTTTCCTTGGGCGAACTTCACAAATTAAAGCTTGAAACGCTGAAAAAGCTTGACCAAGAAGGTTTGTTAAATAAAAACCAACAATTACGGCTGCCATTGCCTAAAAGAATTGCCTTAATCTCCGCGGAATCCAGCAAAGGGCTGTCGGACTTCAAAGAAGTTCTTGAAGGGGAAAAAAATCGATTTGGCATCTCTACCTTTTTGTTCAATTGTACATTACAGGGAGACCCAGCGATTCAATCAATCCTTGGTGCTTTATGGAAAATTGAAGGTCTTTTGAAGCATTTCGATGCCGTTGCAATTGTTCGTGGAGGGGGCGCAGAGGTGGGCATGTCCTGTTACGACGATTACCGATTATGCAAGAAAATTGCTGAGTTTCCTATACCCGTTCTTTGCGGAATCGGGCACTCGACCAACCTTACTGTTGCCGAAATGGTTGCCAATTCTCATGCTATTACCCCGTCTATATTAGCCCATAACATCCTCAACCTATTCGAAGTTGCGAATACGAAGGTTGAACAATGTGCCTTACGCATTCAGCAATCCTTTAGCGAAACGCAACAGTTGAACGAACGCTTAATCCATCAAGCGGTTTTAAAAATTTCGAGAAAATCTCGATGGAATTTGGAAAAGAACCGTCGAGAACTCCAACAACTCATTTCAAGTGTTCAACAAACACCTTGGATTTCATTAAAACCCCACCATAAGCAACTTTTACAAATGCCCCATAAATTGAATCAATCCGTTCGATCAGCAACGAATTTAGCCTTTCAAAAATCAACGAATCTATGGCATAAAATAGCACATAGATCTAGTCAACTATTCCTTGCACAACATTTTCAATTGGAAGGCATATCCAAGGAAATAGCTTTATTGGATCCAAAAGCTGTTCTCTCAAGAGGATATTCTATTATTCGAAAAGATGAAATGATACTTAATAGTGCAAAATCCCTGGAAAAAGGGGACCAGCTTAGCTTAGAATTTTACGACGGGAAAAGAGATGCTGAGGTTAAATAAGGTCATATCCTTACCTTTGAAACGTGGGAGATGATTTTGGGAAAAAATATCGGATGCATCTTAAGGATGAAATTGAAATGCTTTTTCAACAAGGGCGAAAAGTTCATTTTTTTCCGATCCTGAGCCACGTTTATCAACAACAAAGTGAATCCCCACAGTTTTCAGTGCTAATCAGCGTGCCAAAGAAAAAGATACGAAAAGCCCACGATCGCAATCGAATCAAACGTATGGTACGTGAATGCCTGCGTAGAAATAAAGAACCCCTGGTTAAAAAAACATCAGAAGAGGGGTGTGTTTTACGCATTAGCATCGTTTATCTTAGCAACGAAATTGCAGAATTTTCCCAAGTAGAATCTCAAATTAAGCAAATCATTCAAAAAATATGCGCATAATTCATCCCGTTTTGGCCATTGTCTTGCTATTCAATGCCTTTTTAACACGTGCACAGTCTGCAGGCTTTGAAGAACTCAAAAGCCTCGAATTAATGGACCAAATCTACGAACACCTCGACCTGTATTTTGTGGATGAAGTGGGTCATGGGAAATTATCAAAAACCGCCATTGACGCGATGTTAAATGAACTGGATCCTTACACGGTGTTTTACCACGAGGCGAACATTGAAGACTATCGACTAATGACTACAGGCCAATACGGAGGAATCGGAGCATCCTTGGGTAAAATAGGAGATGATACCTACGTTACTGACCTGTATGAAAATAGTCCCGCTCAAAAAGGTGGACTATTGGCGGGGGATATAATCCTTCGTGTTGACAACAAAAGCGTCACCCAAAAAACGACGGATGAAATTTCGAATGCACTCAAGGGGCCGAAAGGCACGAACGTGACGATAGAGGTTCAACGCGCGGAGAAAACGGTAACGTTTGAATTAACGAGGGATGAAATTAAAATTCCAGATATTCCTTTTGCTGGGCTCATTGATGAAACCATTGGGTATATTTCGCTGAGCAGCTTCACACAAACAGCAGCGGAAGAAGTTAAAAAAAAGCTGCTTGAATTGCAAGGAAAAGGCATGAAAAAGCTCATTTTTGATTTACGCGGAAACGGAGGCGGATTGTTAATGGAAGCCGTGAAAATTGTGGGTTTTTTTGTGCCAAAAGGGCAAGAGGTAGTGAGTACCAAAGGACGCTCCAAGCAAGAAAACATGGTATACAAAACTCAAGAGAACCCTATAGCAGAAAGTCTTCCATTGGTGGTATTAATTGATGAAAACTCCGCCTCTGCCAGTGAAATTGTTGCAGGTGCGCTGCAAGATTTAGACCGAGCCGTGATTTTAGGAAATACGAGTTACGGTAAGGGTTTGGTGCAAAGGACTTTTGATTTGAAATATGGGTCAAAAATGAAACTCACCATCGCGAAATATTACACTCCTTCGGGACGTTGCGTACAGCGGTTGGATTATTACGACCAAAACAGCGGTTCGTCGCCCAAGGAAATTCCCGATAGCCTGCTGCAACAATTCCAAACCAAAAATGGAAGAACGGTAATGGACGGCCGAGGGATTGAACCGGATATTCAGCTCGTTGATTCCGTAAAAAGCGGATTCACAAAGGCCTTAATTCGGGAACATATGATTTTTCACTATGCAACGCAATTTCATGCCTCGCATCCCACCATTGCAACACCTGATAAATTTAACCTGTCATCAGAAGAATACAATAGCTTTATAACCTTTGTAAAGGGGCGTAACTTTACCTATACCTCCTATGAAGCCTCCCTGTTGGAAAAACTTAAAAGCTCTTTGGAAAAAAATAATGACTTTTCCAAAGTATCCCAGAATTACGAAGCCTTGAAACAACAACTGAATACTCCTGTAATCCAAGATTTGGAGAACCATCGTATGGAGATACTACCCCTATTGGAAGCTGAAATTATTGGGCGATACTATTACGAAAAAGGTCAGAATCAATATGGTTTCAAAAACAATGTCATCACAACCAAGGCGGCTAGCATTTTGCAAAACGAACAAGAGTATAAATCCCTCCTGAAAATAAAATAATGGTCGGTCGAGATTGGATTAAAGAACGAAGAGAAAACGTTTACTTCATCCTTCTTGGCATGTTTCTTACCGGACTTGCATGCAGTAAGTTTCTAATGTCCGCTTCCTTTATCGTTTATGCCTTGTTCTTCATCCTTTATGGAGATTATGGACTTTTTAGAGAACGTTGGATAAGTAATAAAAAATGGATTAGCGTATTGATCATCCTTTTGCTAATTCACGGGGTTAGTTTATGTTGGACTCAAGACCTTCATGCGGGATGGAATGCAATGCGGGTAAGGCTTTCCTTTTTTGCGCTTCCTATCCTCATCGCAACCACCTTAACATGGGATAAAAACCGAATCATCAAGGTTTTCAAGTTTTTGTTCCTCCTCCTTGCCGTGCTAATGGTACTAAATGGAATTCGATTTCTTTATTTATTGAACGGGCAAAAAGCGCTAGATATACGGCAATTGAGTTGGTTTGGTTCGCACATTCGATTCGGGATATTGGTGGTTTTTTCCATGGCCATATGCCTTCATTTTGCGATGAATAACCTGATATCCAAACGCTTGGCATGGCCGTATATGTTGTTGGTTACCGTTTATGTTGTTTTCAGCCAAACATTCAGTGCAATCGGGTGTTTATTGATTACCTTCGGATATTTCGGTGCGGTATTTCTCCTATTAAAACAAACGACTCGATTGCTTTTCATCAGCGTTTTAATAGTGGGCATTGTATTTTCGGCATTTTTAATACGTGATTTTCTAAGACCTCCCAAAGATTGTGGTTCCTTTGAAAATAAACAAAAAGCATCGTTGATTTGGAAGGGTAAATCAAGGCTCGATTTCAACGGTAAAGACCGAAAAGGTCAGAACTTGCAACGTACATGCGAGAGATACCTGTGTTCTCTTGGGGGATCATTATCCTTATCGTCGTTAGAAACACTTGAAAATGATGCGGTTAAAGACATTGAAAATGGATTTACAGACCCTTACAGCGCCAAGGGGAACGTCTTGGGTAGGTATTTTGAGTTGAAATATGAATTTCATGAAGCCAAAGACCCAAACGGACATTCTCTTTTACAACGATTTACCTATTGGGCAACAGCCTTGAAACTTATCAAAAAAAATCCTTTTTGGGGCGTAGGGATTGGAGACATCGACCACTCCCTTAAAATAGCCTACGAAAAAACTGCTTTGTTGCCAGAATACCAAAAACGCCCTCACAACATGTTCTTGACCACATGGTTGGGATGTGGACTCTTGGGCTTCTGTTGGTTATTCGGCTTCATCCTTTGGCATATTTTTCATGGGTTGTACCAGAAACATAGGTTAAAAACAGTACTTATGCTCATTTTGTTGTTCTCTATGTTATTGGAGGACAGCCTAGAAACGCAAGCAGGAGCATCCTTTACCGGTCTTTTCTTGGGTTTATTGCTCTCCAAAGAGGCTATAGCCATATGGTCACTTAAAAATGATTAACTTCGCAAAGCATGTCAATTGTTGTAAACAATGTTTCGAAATTCTTTGGGCAGCAAGCCGCAGTAAACCAAATTTCTTTTGAAATTGGCAAAGGGGAAATTGTTGGTTTTCTTGGACCGAATGGAGCAGGAAAGTCCACCACAATGAAAATGATTACGGGTTACATTCCGGTTAGTTCGGGAAGTATCCATGTTAATCAATTACCCGTGGATGTAGACCAACTAGAAACACGAAAAATTATTGGCTATCTGCCGGAAAATAATCCCCTTTATTTAGATATGTATGTAAAAGAATACTTACATTTTGTTGGCGGAATCTACAAGATTAAAAATAGGAATGCTCGAGTTAACGAGCTCATAGAAATGGTGGGTTTAGGACAAGAGCAAAAGAAAAAAATCGGAGCTCTTTCAAAAGGGTATAAGCAACGGGTAGGTCTCGCACAGGCATTCATCCATGATCCGGAAGTTTTAATTTTGGATGAACCTACTTCGGGACTAGACCCCAACCAACTCGCAGAAATTCGATCACTTATTAAATTTTTGGGTCAACAGAAAACGATATTATTATCTACGCACATCATGCAAGAAGTAGAAGCTATTTGTGATCGAATCATCATCATTAATCAAGGTAAAATTGTTGCGGATGATCCCCGTGAAGTACTTAGCTCATCACAAGAAAGCCAAACCGTTTACGTTGAATTTGATGGTTCAATCAATGCATCACTGTTGAAAAAGACCCCAGGCATAAAAACATCGAAATCTGTAGATAAGGGATGGTTGTTAGAAGGTGACGGTTCCACAGACGTACGCAAAATCGTAGCACAATTAGCCCAAGAACAAGGTTGGTTGGTGCTAACATTGCGCTCAGAACGAAAAAGCCTTGAAGAGGTGTTTAAAGAATTGACAAAGAAGAAATAATGGACTTTATAGAGGAATTGCGCTGGCGCGGAATGGTTCACGACCTCATGCCTGGCATCGAAAACGTATTAAAAAATCCTGGATGCTCTGGTTATATTGGATTTGACCCAACAGCGGATTCCTTGCATATTGGTAGTTTGGTACAAATCATGACCTTGGTGCATTTTCAACGCGCTGGACACAAACCTATCGCCCTGTTAGGAGGAGCAACGGGAATGGTTGGTGATCCTTCTGGTAAATCCCAAGAGAGAAACTTATTGGATCAGTCTACACTTTCGAAAAACATTGAAGGAGTAAGGCAGCAGTTGGAACATTTTCTCGATTTTTCAGGACCTAATGCTGCAGAAATCGTTAACAATTACGATTGGTTTGAAAACATTTCGTTTTTAGATTTTATTCGTGATGTAGGTAAGCACATTACCATCAATTACATGCTTGCCAAGGATTCAGTAAAGAACAGAATGGAAAATGGAATGTCATTTACTGAGTTTTCCTACCAATTGGTTCAAGGCTATGATTTTTATCATTTGAACCAAAACAAAAATTGCAAAATTCAGATGGGTGGCTCCGACCAATGGGGTAACATTGTAACCGGCACGGAATTAATACGCCGAAAATCCGGTGGTGAAGCCTACGCATTAACGACCCCTTTAATCAAAAAAGCGGACGGCGGTAAATTTGGAAAAACTGAAGAAGGCAACGTATGGCTCGCCAAAGAACGCACAAGTCCTTATAAATTTTATCAATATTGGCTCAATACCAGCGATGAAGACGCGGCGACTTATTTGAAGATTTTTACGTTGTTGGATGAACAAACCATTTCAGAATTGCTTCAACAACACCGAGAAGCACCCCATCTTCGGCTTGCTCAAAAAACACTTGCATCGGATATTACCCAAAGAGTTCATGGAACTGAAGAATTGGAAAACGCCCTATTGGCAACGGACATTCTTTTCGGTAAGGCAACGGCAGAAGCACTGGGAACCCTAAAGGAAGAAGTTTTTTTGCAAGTATTTGAAGGGGTTCCTCAGGCACAAATTTCCAAAGACCTGCTCCAAACAGGAATTTCAATTATTGACGTTTTGGTTGCCGAAGGGAAGTTTTTATCCTCGAATAGTGAAGCCCGTAGAGAACTTAAAGCAAATGCAATAACCATTAATAAGGTCAAGGTCGACGAACAGTTTATCTTAACTTCGGATCATTTGCTCAATGAGCGATATGCGCTTATTGGCAAAGGAAAAAAGAACAACTTCATCGCAGTTTTTAATTAAATTCACTTGGCATAGTCCTTGTTAATTTTCAATGAATTAAATGACGTGTCATGAAAAAAAACCTGAAAGCCCTATCCATAATCGTACTTGCTGCCTTGTTCATCTCAAATGGCAAGGGCCCTAAATATCCTACCGTTGATAATCAAGCCTTTCAAATTGGTGAGCGGCTAAGGTATCGCATCAGTTACGGCTTTATCGATGCGGGAGAAGCGATTTTAGAAACCAAGGAAACGGACGTAAAAGGCGCAAATCGAAAACTATACCACGTAGTGGGAACCGGTAAAACTCTAGGTGCTTTTAACGCTGTTTACAGGGTAAATGACCGATATGAATCGTACATCGATCAACAAAGCATTATGCCTTGGTTTTTTTTCCGTAGAGTGGATGAAGGTGGCTACAAAATCAAACAAGATTATACGTTTCGTCAGCATTCCGAAAAGGTCGATAATGGAAAGGGTAAGTCTTTTAAAGCTCCCATGGGCGTTCAAGA
This sequence comes from Bacteroidota bacterium, assembly GCA_046046325.1. GTDB lineage: Bacteria > Bacteroidota > Bacteroidia > Flavobacteriales_D > Crocinitomicaceae > UBA952. The sequence goes on along the minus strand of JBJOJZ010000042.1, from coordinate 12,789 downwards.
CATGATCTCTTGTTTTTACTATGCTCGTACTTTGGATTTTAGAAACCTTAAAAAAGGGAACATATTTGTCATCCCCACTTTTATGGATGATGAACTTTTCGATTTAAAAATCAAGTACATGGGAGATGACGTAATCGAACTTCGTAAAGGAAAGTTCAAATGCATGAGATTTGTACCGGTAGTTCAAACCGGTAGATATTTCAAACATGAAGAGGACGTTAGCTTTTGGGTAACCAAGGACAAGAACCGTATTCCGGTGCAAATAAAGGCCAAAATCCCCGTTGGGAGCATAAAAATGCACCTAGTAGGTTATTCTGGACTTAAAAACGAGCTATCGAGTAAAATTAAATAGCCTATATAATAAGCATCGCATCTCCGTAAGAATAGAAGCGATATTTTTCACGAATTGCCGTGTGATAAGCTTCCATCATTAGATCATGCCCACAAAAAGCTGAAATCAGCATTAATAAGGTCGAAAGAGGAGTGTGGAAATTGGTGATCAATGAGTCCGCAATCGAAAAATCATAGGGAGGAAAAATAAACTTATTGGTCCAACCGTCAAATGGCTTCAAAAGACCATCTGTAGAAACCGAAGTTTCTACCGCTCGCATGCACGTTGTACCAACTGCACAAACCCTTTTCTTATTAAGTTTTGATTCATTAACGATTCTTGCCGCTTTTTCTGGAATAATCACTTGTTCAGAATCCATTTTGTGCTTGGTTAAATCCTCAACTTCCACGGATCTAAACGTTCCTAGCCCCACGTGCAAGGTGATTTCTGCAAAATTCACCCCTTTAATTTCAAGTCGTTTTAATAACTCCCTTGAAAAATGAAGTCCCGCTGTTGGAGCAGCAACTGCTCCTTCTTCTTTCGCGAAAATCGTCTGATACATTTCTTCGTCCATAGGTTCAACTGCCCTCTTGATATATTTTGGCAAAGGAGTTTCGCCTAAAGAAAAAATTATCTTACGGAATTCCTCGTAAGTTCCATCGAACAAGAACCTCAAAGTTCGCCCTCTGGAGGTCGTGTTGTCGATTACCTCTGCAACTAACGAATCGTCTTCACCGAAATATAATTTATTACCAATTCGGATTTTCCTGGCAGGATCCACTAACACGTCCCATAAAAAGCTCTCACGGTTAAGCTCGCGAAGTAAAAAAACTTCTATTTTGGCTCCCGTTTTTTCTTTATTCCCATACATTCGAGCGGGAAAAACACGGGTATTATTTAAAATCATGGTATCGCCGTCATCAAAATACGACAATACATCTTTGAATAATTTGTGTTCGATTTTTCCTGTTTTTCGATGTATCACCATCAACCGGCATTCGTCGCGGTTCTCGGTGGGGTATTCGGCGATTAATTCCGAAGGGAGTTCAAAATTGAACTCTGATAATTTCATTTTACTCATAATGTTCCAATGGGGCGCGAAGATACAACACAACACCCCCCTTTGTCAAGTTATTTCCTTAAAATAAAAAAGAATGGGAAAAAAACTGACAAAAGTCAGCTTTTTCCTACGATAAATATCATTTTTTTTTTTCGCATATCAAGGCACCTTTGAAAAAAAATAAACAACATGAAAACAATTGCAAATCAACAAAACTTAGAATTCAACCGTTACGGAATGATTGCCTTAATTATCCTTATTGTGGGATGCCTTGGTGGCTTAGCCATGGGGCTAGGGGCGGTTAAACATACTGCAACCTTAATCCTTGTGGTTGTCCCGACGATGCTTACCCTAAGCCTATTATTAGCGGTTGCTCCAATGCGTTGGATTTACGCAGCAGGGATAAGCGCTCTCAGCATTGATTTAATTTTAATTCTTTATTATTTACTTGCTTAGTTTATGGAATCCTCAACACCTGCCCTACACGGATAACGTCGCTACGTAAGCCATTATGCGACTTAAGTTTAGCTACCGTTGTATGGTACTTTCGAGCAATACCTGATAAGGTGTCTCCTGATTTTACGGTATATTTTCGAGCAGCACTTATAGTAGGTTGTTTAACAGGCGAACTTTCCAAAGGAATTGCAGTCGATGAATAATCTTTCAAGGGAACAGTCACTTCCTGTACATTGGATTGTGAGTTAAGGAGGTTCAACGTATTCATAAAGGATTCGTACAAGAAGGAGCCTTTTACGCGATAACCTTCTTTCGTTAAATGGACATGGTCGGTTTTTGCATATCCAAGTTTGGCCCAGTCTCGAATCGTGTTGAGCCCCCCGGACAAATCAAACCAATTCCAAAACAAGCATTGGTTGGCACGAGCAAGGCTATCCATGAGGTTCCTGAATTCAACACCTGCCGTAATTGTGCGTTTTTTATAAAACAAATCTTGGGTACTGGTTAATACCAACAAAACGTCTGGGAACATTTTTCGCCATAGGGCGATGGCTTTTTCTACCTCGCCCACCAAAGAGGATTCTATGCGATTGTGATAAAGTATATCGTTTGTTCCAAAATCTAATAGAACAATATCCGGCCGCACGAGGGGTGCTTGTTCGGGCAACTTATCTAATATGAGTATTGAACGAAAAGCAGCTGCACCAACTCCTGTGGAGTGATAAACAACTCCGCCTGGCGCGATCGATTCGGAACAAAGGCCATAAAAACGAAATCGTTTACCTCCTTTTTTCGCTTTAAATTTAATCTCTACCGTATATATTGAGTCGTTCCAAGGGTAAGAAATTCCTTGAGGCAGCACCTCAAGAGGCTCCGATAAAGCCTTTCCATTGATGTTTATTTTTACGTCAAATGAAGCAGTATCGTTTTCAAATAAAACTAGGAATTTTGAATGATTAGCTGCAATCCCATGTTTCATGACGAACGACAACGACGCCAGCGTGTCAACGGTTTCTGCAACCATTCCACAAATTCCAAGTGGAAGATTTTCTTTTCTTCCTTGATAGCTTTTATTATACGTCCAATGGCCCGTGTAGGAGGTTGCATAATTGACCGAAGAATACGAGTTTGCGGCCTTGTAATTAAACATTAATCCATATCCCCCGTTCCCGAACCGTTCTTGGAATTTCTTTCGTGCGACTGAGGTTGGATTCTCCGCCTGTATATGGCTCCCTCCATAATGTAGAAAAACCAACTTATCTTGATTTACACGGCTAAATTGGGCTTTCAAACGAAGGAGTGTAACACTGTCATATCCTTGAATAAACGCATAATTCGTATCGATTTTCAAGCCCTCAGGAAGGGCCTGGGAAAGCCCCAAAAAAGGCACCAAACAACCTAAAAAAAACAACCTCATCATCGTGGACTCAATGTATCTGAACCTTGATTATCAGGGGTTATTGCGGGTAATACGGGATCCTCTGGGTAATCGCGGCGTATTGGCGCTACGTAGTTTCCACTTTGGGTGGCTAACCTTCGCATCATACCGATGGTTCCATGGCTCATGGCGGCATACATTCCTACCGCAAAAACCACATCGTTGATATTATTTTCTTGAATGATTCGCGTAAGATTCTGTCTAGAATATCGTAAATCTACCACCCATATTTCCTCATAATGGCTTATTAAATAAACCGTAAAGGCATTGCCCATTGAATTTTTAATCACCACCGCTTTTTTACCATTCTTCACGGAGGTTTTTATCCTCATCAACGGATGGTCTCCCCCTAAAAACGTAGAGTATGTATTTCCGCCGCTGCTTGTATTATAAAACACCTTAGCCTTTGATCCTTTACTGGTACCATAGGCGCCTAAATTAAATGCTTCTGTTTCCACTTTGGGCTCCCAATATTCCATGGTGTCCGGATGAGCCAAAACCGAAGGGTCTCGAGTATACTGGTACATGGTTCCCAAAAAATTATACTTAACCTTTTTCGTCATTTGTTCAAGAGGAACGGGCTCAATCCCTGCTGACTTACAAAAGGCGACATAGGCATAATAAGCCCCCAAAGGCTTCCAATGATGGTCGGTTCCAAAATAAAGTTTGGTTGCTGCATGGTTGTTGAGTTCCTCAAAAACATCCGAGAAAATGGCTCCATTCGTCAAATTTTCTTTAATTGCTAAGAGTGTTTTTTTATTCTGAATATTGAAGTGCTTGTATTTCGCGGCTGGAATGAAGGCAGATGACAAAGGGGCAACGGCAGAGAAAACTCGAACACTTGGAAAGTTTGCAGCGTATTCGCTTACCATTTTCGCGAAATGCTTCGACATTTTTGGGCTTCCTCCTCCCAGCGGATAAACGCAACCGTCAATAATCAACATGGACCCCGAAAAATTCTCTTCAAACTCATCTAAAAAAGCGAGCGTATCCCGCTTTTCTACTTTTTTGTCCGCTGAAGATTGCTTTTTCTTGGAAACAACAACTACCCTCTCCGCATTTTTTAATTGAAATCCCTTGGCGGCATGAAATAGCGGCGTTGTTTGAATAAACCGCTCTCGGTAGGGAAAATGGTCGTCTATGTAGTCATCAACCAACTTCGTCCAAGTTCCCCTCAAATAGCTTTGCGAAGTAAAAACAGGAAACTCAGCGAGTTTTCGTTTCTCGTCTTTCGACGCTTTTTCTTTGGGTAAAAACAATAGTAAAATCGGGAAACCCAAAACTAAACCAAAAAACAACAAAACGTTGACTTTCTTGTCCATTAAAATCGAGTGTAAAGAAAGGGGTTAAACGTAGCATTTACCAAAAGCATGGTTGCAAGCAACAATAACAGGGCATTAACCGCAGGACGAGCATATGAATAAACCCGTTCTGTTTTAAGCCTTATCACATGGGTTTGACCGTAAATTTCATCCCATGGAATGCACAAAAGTATCACCAAAAGGAACCAGAAAGAATGAGCCGTTACGTCACTTAAGATTCCGGAAGAAAGCTCATTTTTTGAATAAAATAAATTGCCGATAAAATATCCTAATTGGTTAAAATCGGTAAAATAAAAAAGTGCCCTGCTAAATACAATTAACACGAGGGTATAACCGTGTTTAAAGAATCGAGGAACACGGTCTAACGTGCCTTTCAAATGTTTTTCTACAACCATTAATATCCCGAAATAGGTTCCCCAAAGAGCAAAGTTCCAATTTGCTCCATGCCAAAACCCCGTAAGAAACCAAACCACGAAAATGTTCCTATCGTGGTATTTCCTATTGCCTCCCAAAGGAATGTACACATAGTCCCTGAAGAACTTTCCAAGCGATATATGCCATCTGCGGTAAAAATCAGCCACCGATATCGCGGCATATGGGTGCCTAAAGTTCTCGTGAAAATCAAATCCAAAAAGTTTAGCTAATCCAATAGCCATATCAGAATAACCCGAAAAATCGAAGTATAACTGAATGGAAAACATGACCAAACCGAACCAGGCCTCATAGGAAGATATCTCGTATAATTGCGTGTTCAAATATTTGTCCACTAAAACCCCCGCAACATTAGCAATGGCAACTTTTTTAAATAGACCAACACAAAACCGAGTAACACCATCGCTGATTTTTACCCAATCCACCGTTCGCTTTTGAATTTGCGTTTCAATCTGACTATAGCGCACAATCGGACCCGCAACAAGGTGTTGAAATAGGCTAATGAACATCAAAAAATTCAGGGGATTTCGTTGTGCCCTAATTTCTCCACGATAAATATCGACCACATACGAAATGACCATAAAGGTATAAAATGAAATTCCAACGGGAAGGGTATTGGACGGGCGAGAAAAAGGTAAGGGTAGCCAATAATTTAGGTTGTCATAAATAAACCCACCATACTTAAATGAAACCAAGAGTGTCAGGTTGAGCACAACAGCAGCAATCATCCCCACTTTTGCCTTTTTGGTTCTTACATTCTTTTCAATATAAATTCCTGCCCCGTAATTCGCTAATGCGGTGAAAATCATTAAAAAAATCCACATGGGTTCTGCCCATGCGTAAAACACCAATGAAAAAATCGTTAAAAAGATATTGCGGTATATATCGTTTCGAGAGCTGTAATGAAACAACAGGCTTAAGGGTAAAAAGAAATAGAGAAACGTTAAACTTGAAAATACCATCTACCCGCAGCGCATATTAAAGAACCGCGAAATTAACGACATTCAAAACAAGAACAAAATTTGAGTAACGTAAGAATAGCAATTATTTGCGTTTAAGCACCGAATGAACAGCATCAACAATGTTATCTTTATCCAAACCGTATTTAAGCATTAACTCGTCGGGAGTTCCACTTTCTCCAAAAGAATCATTGACCGCTACGTAAGCATGCGGAACGGGAAACTGGGAGGATAAAACCTGAGCAACTGCGTCACCTAATCCTCCGTTGCGCATGTGTTCCTCTGCTGTTACAACGCATTTAGTTTTCATAGCAGATTGAAGAATTGAATCAGCATCTAACGGTTTAATGGTGTGCATATTGATTACCTCTGCTTGGATACCATGGCGATACAATTCTTGTGCTGCTTGTAAGGATTTCCAAACCATATGTCCGCAAGCAATAATGGTAACATCTTTGCCTTCTTTCAAGACATCGGCCTTCCCTATCGTAAATGGTGTGTCCTCTTTGGTGAAAATCGGAACAGAAGGGCGTCCAAACCTCAGATAAACAGGTCCTTGCCACTCAGCAATCGCTAAAGTTGCCTGAAGTGTTTGTTGATAGTCCGCAGGAACAACTACGGTCATATTCGGAAGCATTCTCATCATACCAATATCTTCCAATACTTGATGGGTTGCGCCATCTTCACCTAAGGTTAGACCGGCATGAGACGCGCAAATTTTTACATTCTTCTGCGAATACGCAATGCTTTGCCGTATTTGGTCATAAACCCTAGAAGTTGAAAAATTGGCAAAAGTTCCCGTAAAAGGAATTTTACCTCCAACGGTCATTCCTGCCGCGATACCTATCATATTAGCCTCTGCAATTCCAATTTGAAAAAACCTGTCTGGATGGGCTTTTTCGAAAGCATCCATTTTGAGCGAACCGGTCAAATCCGCACACAATGCAACAACTTGAGGGTTGATTGCTCCAAGCCTCCTCAATCCCTCTCCAAAACCAGATCGGGTGTCTTTACTTCCAAAATTTACAAGCTCCATGATGATCGTTAATTTAAAGTTATCGTAGTAGTTTTATTAGCATATATGGTTATCGTCTTTTCATTCGTATAACCGCTTGATTTCATGTCTTTCGGGCGGTAAACCATTTTATAGGTTCCTGGTTGAATTAATGGTTTGTCCTTCAGTAAGACGTCTGAAAAAGTGTAAATACTAGACCAAAAACCCTCTTTATTCAGTTGGAATAACTGAGCCACCATGGGTTTTGCAAAAGAATAATCCAATTGACCCGGAGCCTCAATATCCACGGAACAAAGCGTCGATTGTCCAACATCAATGATTCGATAAATTCGAGGTATGCTGAAAATTTCAACTTCGTATTTCCCCACAATGTACTTACACGATTGGTCGTACAATTGGTGATTTAGGGTCCTCCCGTTTTTATCCGATACCCTCATGGTAAATTGAGGGTTAAAACTGCTTTTTGGAGAAGTAAGTTTAACAAACCCCTGAGGAGCTGGCACCTGAATGGTGTTGTGAACATGGGATTTAAGTTGGATGTTTTTTTTAACGGTTACAGGCAAAGTATTAACCACTAAATCATACGTTATTGTCGGATCCAAGTATAAGGTGTCTGGATTTCCGAGACGGTTTAGGGTATGAACAAAGGTATATTTTAATTGATTCGTTCCCGACTCGTACAAGAACATAGTCACGTTGGTTTCGGTCGGTTTGGCATTTATATCGTTCAGGTTGATTTGAACCGTGGTTTTAACCAATACAGCATTCAAAATGGTATTGAATACCTTTCTAAATGACTCTTTATCTTCTGCATCCGAATACGTTCCGATGCAATTAAAATTTGCTAAATACGACATATCCATCCCTAGCCCGATAACAAACGGAGTTACTTTAACCCCTTTTTCTTTCAGTTTCTTGGCAATAACACAGGGGTCATTATCACAGGATTCTAGCCCGTCGGTAATCAGTATAATGTAGTTCTTTGCAAGCGTATCAGGAAAGTCCGATGCCGATGCTTCTAGGCTTCTAGCTATGGGTGTTGCACCTTTGGCTTCTAACGTCTTAATGCGCGTTTGAATCGCATCCAAGTTATCATCTCCAAAAGGAACTTCCAGCTTCGTATCATTGCAATCTTGTGCCAAATTGTTGAAGGGAGTTTGATGCCCATAAACTCGTAAAGCAATTTCCGTGTTCTCCACGCCTCGTAAGGCTTCTAATTCTTGAACCAAAATTTCTTTAGCCGCCTGAATTCTCGTTTGTTTACCCCACTCGGAATTCATGCTATTGGAAGCGTCAAGAATAAAAAGTATCCGAGATTTAACATTTACCTGACCGTAAACAGAAGGTAAGATAGAAAAGTAAATCAATAAAAAAAGGAAGGGTCTCATCGAACTAAAAATCTCCTTGTGTTTCCTCTAATTGGGCTAATGCAACGCTTAATTGTTCGTCATTAGGGGCTGAACCGTGCCATTTGTGCGTTCCCATCATGAAGTCCACACCTTGACCCATTTCGGTTTTCATGATAATCATTTTGGGTTTACCGTTACCCTGATGTTGGTCGATTTGTTGCATGGTAGTACGCATGCTGTTAAAATCGTGCCCATCCATCGAATACACTTCCCAACCAAAGGCATTCCATTTTTCTTTGAGTGGCATTACGCCCATCACCTGGCTCACATCTCCATCGATTTGTCGGTTATTAAAATCAATGATGCCCACCAAATTATCCACCCCTCTATTACCAGCATACATAGCCGCCTCCCACACTTGACCTTCTTGTATTTCACCATCTCCCATTAAACAATATACCCAACGAGGATCTTGATTCATCTTCTTAGCCAATGCGGTACCAATGGCCACGGAAAGTCCTTGCCCCAAAGAACCCGATGCAACTCGAATACCCGGAAGTTTTTTATCAACGGATGGGTGCCCCTGAAGTCTACTTGAAATTTTTCGAAACGTCGCTAATTCAGCTACTTCGAAAAACCCTCTTCTTGCTAAAACACTGTACCAAACCGGTGAAATATGACCGTTGGATAAGTAAAAAACGTCTTCGTGATCTCCATCCATTGAGAATTCATTCGGATTGCAAACCATGCGCTCAAAGTACATGAACACGAAAAAATCGGCACATCCTAATGAACCGCCGGGGTGACCTGAACTAACCGCGTGGACCATTCGAACAATATCCCTTCGAACCTGAGACGCTAATTGAACTAAATTCTCCATGAAAATCTTTTTACAAAGCTAACCTTTAATTGTGTTAAATTTGAAAAAAAATGAGGGTACTGCAACCAATAAGTTGGAAAACAAGTCCTTGACAAAGCGTAACTAAATCGTTGATGAAATTATGAAAGCCTCCTTGTTATTTTCCGTTGTTCTTTTTTTCACGTTCCCTATGTGGGGTCAAAAAAGCCTTCGTGCTTTGAAACAAGTGTATACCAAAAAAGAATTAAAAACCTTTGAAGAGCAATATGGTAATCTGGATTTACTGGTGTTTGCCTATGACCATGCCATTTCCATTGTTTCCAATATCGGGAGCAAAAACACGGATATATACCCTTTGGCAGTCAAAACCAATCACTTTACCGATTTAAACGTTCAAATATTGCCCTACACACAGTATTTTCGAACCGAAACCCCGGGTGAATTACTGGCCGTCAAATCCATGTATCAATTGCAATTAGCCTACAAGGGCTCTAACAAATAACCTTTCTCATGAAAAGACTCTATTTCTTCTTTTTGGCTGCTGCATTTACATCAACTTTGGTAAATGGGCAGATTTTGGTTACCGGACCCGATTATCCTCAAGCAAATCCTTTGAATTGTTCTGCCATTATTCCTCCCGCAGGCGGAACCAATTTCAGCGATGGTCCAACCAACTACGCTCCTAACATGAACGAGGTTATTACTTTTTGTCCAGATCTTTCGCAAGGGTCCAAAGTTTCCATCGCTTTTGCCACTAATATTGGCTTCACCTTTAACATTGACCCCTCTGACACACTATACGTGTTCGACGGACCTAGCACGGCTTCACCATTGCTCGGTGCTTACAATTCGGGAACTCATCCCAACGGATTTTTTGTTCAAGCTTCTTTTCAAAACAATCCTACGGGATGTCTTACCTTACGATTTAAGACCAACGGAAGTGCCGAGGGAACGGGTTGGGATGCCAATGTGGCTTGCGGAAACCCTCAACAACCTTTTGCTCCCCACATGCACGCATACATCAACGGAACCGGGCCGGATGCCTTAAATCCTGCTGATACAGGTTATGTAGATATTTGTTTCGGTGACAGCATCCTCTTTGTTGCAGACCCAACATTCCCCTATGCTTTGGAGGTTACCAATACCGGTTATTCACAAAATGTCAACAACTGTTCTTACCAATGGACCATTGGCGGGATTGGTCAATTCAACAACGACTCCGTTTGGTTTACGCCTCCCGCAAGAGCAGGATATTTCATCGATTTGAGAATTACCGATATTTTTCCTCAAATCAAGCGAATCACTTCAAAAGTTCGTGTTTCTCAATTGCCCAGTTTTGTCGGAACAGGCCCCCTGGAAGACACGGTTTGTTTAGGTCAAAATACGACCCTTGTTGGTGGGGTTACTCCTCAAGACACCGTAGGCGTAGATATCCCTTATGGAACCTTTGAAATTGGTGGAATTTTCGCAGGTCTAACCTTCTTGCCGGACGGTAGCGGTGTTCAATACGCAACGAATATTGGAATCACAGGATTCGACAGCAGCACCGTCATAACGGGAGCAGGAGACTTTGACCAATTGTGCATCGATATAGAACATTCTTACATTGGAGATTTAGAAATTGCCTTAACGTGTCCCAACGGAACAACCGTCTCCATCATGAACGCATACAACCAAATACCCTGGGGATGGAATGAACTTGTTCCGGGCGGATGTGGAAATGGTATTGGCACCTTTCTGGGGAATGACACAAATTTAGACGGCGGGGCTCCTGGCGCTCCTGTCTGGTCGTACTGTTTCTCGCCAACCCAAGCAACTTTGGGTACCATTTGCAGTGAAAATGCTGCAGGCAATACGGTTATTAATGATTATGGGTTCCCGTCCATGAATCCGAACGGGGTATACTTGCCCGATGGAGATTTTAATAATTTCATTGGCTGTCCTGTCAATGGAAATTGGACCATTACGGTACAAGATAATCAAGGGGTTGACGATGGTTATATTTTCCAGTGGGGGATTTATTTTAATCAAAGTTTGTACCCAGACCAGGAAGGGTATCAAAATACGATTGTAAGTGATTTTTGGAGCAATAATCCCACCATCATCTCCGGACAAAACGATACGGCTTTAGTGGTACAGCCGAATACCCCTGGAACAAGTTACTACACGTACAATGTTACGGATGATTTTGGATGCAATTATGATACGACGGTTACTCTCGAAGTCTTGCCGGTTCCGGTAATTTTCACCGATACCGTTGCATGTAACTTATTTCTGCAAGTTGCCAATACCCAATCGTATGCGGGTGGAGTATGGACGGCAGCCGATACAGCGGTTCATTTCTCGAATCCTACATTAGAAAACCCTATCGTTTCCACGTCAACCCCAGGAATATATTCCATCGTTTATACTGACAATGCTTGCGGAACCGTCATCAATTCACAAATTGAGTTTCCTCCTTACGTGTACGTGGACATCTTAGACAGTGCCATTTGTAAAGGGACTACGATAGACCTAATTGCTGCGTCTATTAACTCTGGAATACAGCAACCCGGTTACAATTCGGCGATTCAGCTGCTATGGAATAGTGGATCTACCGATAATTTCATCGTCGTTTCTGATGCAGGACAATATTTCATCACTGCATCTAACATCTGTCATACAGCCAGTGATACGGCGATTATAACCATCAAACAGTGTGACTTTGATGTCCCAAACATCATTTCTCTAAGCTCCATGAATGGAAACGGATTATTTGGAATTAGCGACCCAGAAGGGATTGCCGTATTTGAATGTAACATATTAAATCGTTGGGGAAATGTCATTTATACTTTTACCAATCCTGCAGGGACTTGGGATGGAAAAACATCCGATGGAAAATTGGTAGAGGAAGGTAATTATTTCTACCGAATTAATGCCACATTTGACGGCGGGATAGAAATCGAAAAACACGGTTTTGTGTTTGTTATTCACTAATTACGTAAATAATTAAAGGCGTGTTGTACTTTTGTACAAAAAAAGATGGCGACGATTGGCATTAATGGTTTTGGTAGAATAGGTAGGTGTTTCACGCGGTTGGCGCTCGAAAAAAATGAGCTAAACGTTGCGGTGGTTAATGATTTAGCCAATATTCAAGAATTAGCCCACTTATTGAAATACGATTCAAGTCAAGGAACGCTCTCTACAACTTTCGAAATCATCGGAAATCAATTGGTATTCTCCAATGGAAAGAGAATTATATTTACACAACATGCTAATCCAAAAGACATTCCTTGGGCGGCCCATGGTGTTCATGATGTATTGGAGTCTTCTGGAAAGTTCCTGTCGAAAGATTTAGCCGGGCTACACCTAGATTCCGGAGCGAAAAGAGTATTGATATCTGCACCAGGAGAAGCGGATGTTCCGACCGTCGTACTGGGAGTGAGCGAGCAAAACCTTCAAGATTTAGGGCCGGTAATCTCCAATGCTTCGTGTACCACAAACAACGCTGCTCCGATGATTAAAGTGATCGAATCTTTGAGTAAAATAGAATTAGGTCACCTGTCAACGGTTCATAGTTATACCTCCG
>JBJOJZ010000016.1:0-21265 GCA_046046325.1 Bacteroidota bacterium | reverse complement strand
ACTCATTTTGAAGATGATGATTCCTTTGATCAGGTAAAATCCCTGTTGAGGGAAAGCGAGAAAATCATGCATCAAGAGGCACCGACAGAGGTTTTCAACCGATTGGATCGCCTTTTTGATGAAACGTATTCTCAGCCAAAACCTATCACAAAGCATAGCGCAAATTTTTGGCGTTTTTCATGGTTGGCAGCAGCAGCTGTAGTTCTGGGTGTTTTATTGGTTTACCCTTGGTTCTCCCGCGATGACGCTCCCGATCCTTTAGCCCGAAAGGAACAAAAGGTACGAGCATCAAAACCAAAGGAAACTGAGGTTATTTACAAGGAAAAGGAACTTCAAAAGGGCGAAGAAGAACCGATAATAGCCCGAATAGAAGACAAGGATGGCTACAAAATTACCGAAGATTTGAACGATGAGGCAGAGGCTGTTTCGTTGATATCCGAAAAAACAATGGACTCACCAGAGTTTTCAGAGCCCACCTACTCCGGTGTTGTAACGTATCCCTCGATGGCGCAAATGGAGGATTCGAAAGCAAACAAGTCCTTAGAAGACGATCGAATGTCCAATAGTGCTATTAAAGATGAGGTGTATCGCGATAAATTCGAACTGCGTAACGACGAACAACTTGCAGAAGTAAGTATGTTAAAAAAGAATCTTAAAAGCAAATCCAGGAAAATTGATACCGGCGCAATGTTGAAAAACATAAAACCCGTTTTTTAACTCTTCAAGAGAAAATGCTCCTTGCGTTGGCCTGATCTTTTTACAAGCACGCCCATGCGGAAAAAGTCAATACTTACGTTGAATTTATCAGATTTGCAAAGGGTATTCCACGCATTAAACATGGATTTGCTCCAACGAATGTCGTCCAATATTAATAGGGATTGGTCGTGGAGCCGCTTCTCTAATGCCTAACAGTATTCCAATAAAGCTGGCCCGTCGTGGTGGCCATCGATGTAAACTAAGTCGAAAACGTGCGGATCAAGGTCCTTAAAAAAGTCCGAAAAAGTTGCGTTAACCAAGGCAATATGAGTAGGAATTAACGCATGATTTTTAAAGTTGTTGCTGGCAATTTGAGCGACGGATGAACAGCCTTCTACGGTAGTAATGCGTGACTCGGGATTTCCCAAATGCATCGCCATGGTTCCTCTTCCCAATGAAGTTCCCAATTCGAGAATGGCCTTTGGTCGGTAATATTTCGTAAGCCGATACAAGAGATTTCCGTATTTTTTTGAGGAGCTTGATCGATGAATTTGGCTGACCTTGCGTTGGCGACCCAAATGTTTCGATCCGGCTCCAAAATCTTCGAATTCAATGATTTGTCGGTTGCCGAGTTGTTCTTGGTCAAAGGTTAAAAGGATCTTTTTAACCGATTCAGGAATGGGTATTTGGAGGGCATCATCGGCAAGCTCGTACACAAATGGGGAGTGGATTCCCTGCCTTTTTTTGGCGTATAGCTGATATTTTATACCTTCGAAGAGTAAATTCATAGAACCAAGTATCCCAATATTACTTAATGGATTCGGATAAAGATACGCTGATTTCTCAACAACGGGAGCGATTATTCTCTTCGCTCACCGTACCTTCTATTATAAGAGCATGCACCTTGAAGGACGGAATCGTAAGATTGGAAGAAAACGAAACCGAGCAATATAGAGAGTTATTTCGGTTAGATTCCTCAACCATCACCTTCTTTATACCCGCCTCTGGTTCGGGTTCAAGAATGTTTGATTTTTTACAGCTTTTTTTGGGGACTTCTGGTCAAGAACAAAAAGAGGAAGTTCAGCTGTTTTTAACAAAACTTTCCCAATTTGCTTTTTATTCCATGATTCAAGATGTATGGCGCAAGGATCTTCAGTCCGGAACACTTGATTTGTTAGCTTTTTGCGAGTATTTGTTAGGTCCTAAAGGTCTCCATTTTTCTGCTTTGCCTAAAGCACTTTTCCCATTTCATACCTCAGGCGAACAACGGGTTTCCCCCTTGGAGGGCCACCTTCGACTTGGAACCGTTATTTCTCATAACGTCAAGGCGTTTCATTTTACCCTTCAGGAAGAACATGTCCCATTAGTTCGTCAATTTATCCAATGCTTACCTACCAAATTTCCTTTCAATATTGATTTTTCCGTGCAGACTCCACAGAGCGATTCGTATGTTTTTGACGAATTTCAACAGGTGTTGATCAGCCCTTCAGGGGATTACCTACGACGCCCAGCTGGCCATGGGGCGCTCATTGATAATCTGAGTTCTTTGAATTCGGATTTGATTTTGATTAAGAACATCGACAACATACAATGCCAAGAAAAGGATGAACAGGTAAATGCTTGTTGGGAGTTGTTGTCGGGTTTATATCTTTATGCCAAAAAAGGAATTAGTGACGCATTATCTTCGAAGGATAGAGGTGGTTTAGAAGAATTGAACCAACGCTTCAATCTTTTTGATGAGGAACTGTTGAAGCGATCTTGGGAAGAATTAGTACCATTACTTCAAAGACCACTTCGTGTTTGTGGGATGGTTCGCAATGAGGGAATGGCCGGAGGAGGTCCTTTTTGGTTAAAGGAGGAAGGTCATTTGAGCAAGCAGATCATCGAAAAGTCACAAATTGATCCTGCTCAATTATCGGTTCTTTCATTAAGCACCCATTTTAATCCAGTAATGATGGTTACCTCATCTTTTGACAGCCAAGGAAATCCTTATAACTTTCATCATTTTGTTAAAGATGATATGGCTATGGCTGTAAAGAAAAATCATTTTGGCAATAGTGTATATTACCTCGAAAAACCCGGATTATGGAATGGTTCAATGTACTATTGGAACAGTATTTTTGTTGAAATACCGTCAGATGTTTTCAGCCCCGTAAAGAACGTGATGGATTTATTAAATCCCTGCCACGTTTGCTCGTCAAGCCTCCGTTGATGACTCTTTCAATTTTTTGGAAATCCTTCTTCCTGAAATCCAGTCTTTAACCGTGTCCACAGTACTGTAAATCATGGGGACCACAATGATCGTAAGAAACATGGAGGAGGTAAGTCCACCGATAAGTACCCATGCTAGTCCATTTTTCCATTCTGCTCCCGATCCTTTGGCTATGGCGATGGGTATCATTCCAAACACCATCGCAATGGTCGTCATGAGAATAGGCCTCATCCTGGTACGGACCGCTTCGAGCAAGGCCTCATGGGTTTTCTGACCTTGGTTTTTAAGTTGATTGGTGAAATCTACAATTAAAATGGCGTTTTTAGCCACAAGTCCGAGCAGCATGAGCATGCCTAACATCGTAAAAATCCCCATGTTTGAAGCTGTCAGGCTTAAAGCAAGAACTGCACCTACGAGCGACACCACGATGGAAAACAATACAACGAATGGATAAATGAAATTGTCGTAAAGCACAACCATTATGAGGTAAACCAAAATGATCCCAATACCCATGGCTGTTCCCAATGAACCCATGGATTCCTTTTGACGTTTTACTTCACCGCCCCATTTTAACTTAACGGAAGCATCCAAAGGATTCTTTTTAAGGTACGTTTCAATGTCCTGAGCAACATTTCCGGAGGCCCTTCCAAGCACCCAACACCTAAGCGTTGTATTATTCGCACGGTTTTTTCGTTCGAGCGATCCGTTCCCATTCTCCATACTTACCTTGGCAAATTCTTGCAATCGAATCATCTTGCCATCGTTCGTAGAAAATGCCATGGAGGAAAGGTCTTCCAAGTTTTTACGGTCATAGCGATCTACCATAACACGAATACCATACTCTTGACCCTTGTCATCGTATTTTACATCATCGTTACCGCTCAGAGCGTTTTGGAGTTGCATACCAACTACTGCGATTGGCAGTCCCAGTTGTCCCATTTTGTTGCGGTCCAGTTCTATGCGGATTTCCGGAGTGACATCATCGGTGGAAATGTAGGCGTCTTTGGCTCCTTTTACCCCTTCCATGAAGTTCTTGAGCCTTCTCGCCTCACTTAGTAATATTTCATTATCATCCGAGGACAAGAATATCTCTATAGGTGCTTCTTCCGATTCGATCATTCCAATATTCATCGCGCGCACTTCCACTCCGGGAAAACTGCTTTCAATTTTCTCCCGCACTTTAGTCATGTATTTGATAGTGGGGTATTTATCCTGTACACCTTCCTTCATCATAACGGTAATTTCGGATTTGCTTTCCGAGCCAAAAGTAGCAGCGCCCATTCCCGAACTAGGTCCACCTACATTCGAAAAAACCACTTCGTTTATTTCTTTTTGTTGGTTGAGCATATCTTCGATTTTGAGGGTGATTCGGTTGTTTTCTTCGATGGTAGTGCTCTTATCAAATTTCAATTTAAGCATGAATTTCCCCTGGTCTCCTTGGGCTACAAATTCTTGTCCAACAATTCCAAGCGCCATCGTACCAAAGCTTGCAAAAAAGAGCACGACAATGGCGGTTCCCATGATCCATTTGTGGGCCAAGGACCAACGAACGAGTGATACATATTTTTCTGTGAAGCGCGTTTGCAATTGTTCAAACCAGTGTAAAAAGCGATAAAAAACGCCCCTTTTTTCTTCCAATTTTACTTCCTTCGCCATTCGAGAAGCTAACCAAGGGGTGAGGGTAAAACAAACGAAAAGAGACATGAGGGTTGAAATAACAACGACAATCGAAAATTGCTCTAGGATGTCGGAAATTACCCCACTGATGAATACGACGGGCGAGAAAACGACCACATCCACCAAGGTAATTGCCAAGGCGGTAAAGCCAATCTCATTTCTTCCATCTAGGGCCGCTTGTCTTCTGTTTTTACCCATTTGAAGGTGTCGATAAATGTTTTCGAGAACCACAATGGAGTCGTCCACCAAAATTCCGATAACCAAGGACATGGCCAGTAAGGTCATTAGGTTAAGGGTATAACCTAGTGCATACATGGCAATGAAAGTGCTGATCAAAGAAGCGGGAATTGAAACAAGAACAATTAAAGCGTTTCTGAGGGTATGTAAGAACAGCAACATCACCAGTGCAACGAGGAAAATTGCTAATTCTAGGTCGTGCAGAACGGCATTTACCGATTCCATGGTAACGGTGGAGGTGTCCGTAGCAACGGTAAATTTAACCCCTAGGTCTTGGTATTTTTCCTCAAGCTCGTCGAGTCTTTTCCGGGTTAGTTCAGACATCGTAACGGCATTGGCATCACTTTGCTTTTTAATCCTCAGTCCAATTCCTTCCTGACCGTTAAGGCGGCACAAGGAGAGTTGATCGGTATTTCCGTCGCTAACATCTGCCACGTCTCCTAAACGTACTGGCGAATTTCCATTCGAAAAAAGAATCATCTTTTGGATATCTTCAACCGATTGAAACTTACCAGATAATCGAACGGTCATTTGTTCTTTATTGCTTTTCACTTTTCCGGTAGGAAACTCAACGTTGGATGAGGCAATAGCTTGGTTTACATTGGCTAAGGATAAACCGTATGATTTGAGTTTTTCTTTATCCACATTTACGCGAATTTCACGTTTTTCACCTCCAATTACTTGGATTTCGGCAACCCCGCTCACTTGTTTGATTTGAGGGAGGATTTGATCGTCCATTAGGGTCATAAAATCCTTGCCATTCACCTTGTCTGCGGTAGCAATAACCTGAAGAACCGGTGTTGCATTGGGTTCAATTTTTGCAAGAACAGGACGGCTGCTATTATCCGGTAGGGATGCTTCAATCGTATTAATTTTTCGTTGAGCTTCTTGCAGCGCCAAGTTGATATCTACTCCATCTTTGAATTCTAACAAAACAATTGAGGCGTTTTCTAAGGAAAAAGTTGTTACCTCGGACAAGTTTTCAATCCCACTTAATCCGTCTTCGAGGGGTTTAGAAACCTGGGATTCTACGGTTGCTGGAGACGCGCCCGGATATGTGGTGGTCACTGTCAAAACAGGGGGTGAAAAGTCCGGCATTAACTCATAGCTCAGCTGTTGGTAGCATAACATGCCGCCGCCAATGAGGATGGTGAAAATTACGATAATAAATGAGGGGCGCTTGATGGAGAGTTCTGTGAGTGTCATGTTATTGCGCGATTTTAACGTTTTTGTTATTCTTCAAGTTAATCTGCCCGCGCACGACTACTTGGTCATTGGCATTAAGGCCACTTCGGACTTCGAGTACGTCGCCTTCCGATAAACCAGTAGAGAACGAAACCAGTTGTGCTTTTCCTTGACGGATCACATATACCTGAGGGTTTTTCAAGGAACCTACGAGTGCTCTTCGGGGTATGGAAAGGCTGGTAATTTTTTGACTGCTTCTTAAGGTAGCAGATCCATACATGCCGGCTCGCAGTTTTAACCCTGCATTTTTAACCGTAATTTGCACTTTAAAATTGTGGGATTTATCCGCTTGTACTGAAATGTTGGTGATTTTTCCTTCCATCGTTTCGTTCAATTGATCGGTAGAAATTTCGATGTTTTGGTTTACCTTGAATTTTTGAATATCTCGTTCTGGGATACTGACGGTAAGTTTGAGTTGGGAAATGTCTGTGATTTCAACGACCGGAGAACCGGCACCAATGACGGACCCCAAATCGGTGAGTTTTTTGGTGATTACTCCGGAGAATGGTGCTTTAATGGTGGTTGAAGCGAGCTGTTTTTGCAATTGTTTTAATTGAATTTTCGATGCCTTAATACCGAGCTTGGTTTTCTCTGCTTGAACCGCCGGAGCAGCGTTTTGATTGGACAGCGTGGTGTAACGGTCGTCGTCCTTTTCTTGACCTTCAAGGTTCACCTCCAACGCCTCAATTTGCAATCGAATCATCTCGTCGTCCAATTTGGCAAGGATACTTCCTTGACCTACTTGGTCGCCTTCTTCTACGTTGATGGAAATTACTTTTCCATTGGCTTCTGAACCGATTAAATTTTGGCGGTAAGGCTCAAAGGTACCCAAGTAGGAGAATTGGTCTTGAAAGGTAAACCATCGTGGTTTTTCAACTTCAACAAGCACCGGCGCATCCACGTCGGGAATGTAAATTTTTTCTTCTACAGATTTTTTATTAGCCATTAGACGGGTAATTGTTAGTGCTAGTAATACAATTCCAATGGCAATTCCAGCGAGGAGACTTTTATTCATTTTCATGGGAGATTATTTGAGTTGACTTATGGATTTTAAATACGTTAATTCAGCTTGACGTAATTGAAGATAGGCTCCAACAACGTTGGATTGCGCTTGTTGCAAACCGCTGTCGGCCTGCAGTAATTCGTTGGTGCTAATCGTTCCAGCCTTGAATTGTGCCTTGGCTGCTTCATAAACGCGCTCTGATAAGGTTAACTGTTCCTGTGTCATTGTTAGGTTAGCCGTTTGCAGTTCTGCATCGCGTTTGGCATTGGCAGTGGCCAAATTCAGCTGTTGCGTCGCTAATATTTCTTGGTTTTGAATTTTCTCTTTATTGTAGGCATTGACTTTTAATTTGTTCCGCTTTTCGAAACCATCAAATAGCGTCCAATCCAAGCGTAAGCCTAAAAATGCTGAGGGAATTCCTGTTCGAAAATTATTCTCAGGCTTCATGTTGTAATTGTAATTGTAGGCCCCATAAAAGGAAAGGGTGGGTAAGTAGGCCATGTACGTTCCTTTTCGTTCTTCCAAGTTCATTTGTTTCTGCATTTGAATTAGTTCAAGTTCAGGCCTAAGAGCGTTGGTAGATTCTACGATGGTAGGGTTTGAAGTAATTTCGTCGCTAGCAATTTCTAATGATTTATCGACAGGAAAACCGACTAAAATGACCAAAAGTTGCTGGAGTTGTAGGCGAGTGTTTTCCAGTTTCATGATGCCATTGGAAAGGTTGTTGCGGTTGATTTTTAATTTATCAACTTCGGTAGGTACTACTAGTCCTTGAGCTACCATTAATTCCATATTTCGGATGAGCTCATTCATGTTTTTCTCATTTTTCACTAGAAAGGCCATTTGTTGGTTGATGGCTTGTAAAGCAAAATAGGTATTCGATACTTGATAATGAACTTCTTGATGGGTTATTTTTTCTTGAATTTGAACGATTTGTTCATTGATTGCTAGCGCATTAAGTCCATAGTTCAATTGAGGATTAAATAGGAATTGAGTGAGTTGAACCGTGTTGCTCAGGTTGATGGGAACTCCAAACTTTACTTCAGCGAACGTTCCCGGAGGACCACCGAAAAAATCGGCAGGTACAATTTGACCCGGTATGATGGCGTTGTAGCGGTAGTCACCCGAAGCGGTTATTTTGGGATATTGGCTTGCTAAAAATGCTTTTCGCTGGTTTGCATTTGAGGCGATTTCTAATCGGGCATTTTTTAAACTCACATTAGCCGTATCCGCCATTTTTAAGAGGTCAGAAAGCGTATAAGTTTGACTAAAGAACATCGAGGGAATTAACCAGAAAAAATACAGGAGAAATTTATGCATTGTTCGAAATTTGATCGTTCGGAAATAAGTAACCCAAGACCATGGATACGGCATGAGTTTTATGAGCGTTTAAATGAGCGGTATAGGTGGTTTCGTTGACACCGTGAATGACTTTCATAAGCGGACCCGCCATGAACGGGTATTGACAGTTGGACATGATGAGCAAGGTTACTTGAACGATATCCATTGAGCGCATTTCACCGGAAGCTTGAAGTTTTTTTGCTTCGTCAAATACCCCTGATTCACTGACCATGTGAAGTACTGGTAAAATCCCTTCGATGGCTTTGGGGTTGCGGGCCAATTCATTTAAAACGAAATTAGGAATGTCCGGGTGTTGGGATAAAAATTCAAATTCCCGCTCAATCAAAAGCCGAATTTTTTCGCGAAAGGGTAATTCAGAACAAAATACCTGTACCATGGATTTTAGGAAATCTTGCATGACAGATTCAAAGATGATTGCGAATAATTTGCTTTTGGATCGGAAATAATAGTTGACCAAGGCAACATTCATTCCGGCCTCCCGCGCAATCTCCCTTGAGGTGCAATTTGCAAACCCTTTTTGGATAAAAACCGTAAGTGCGGCATCCTTTATTTTCTGTTCTGTTCCTTTAATCATCGAGTAAAACGCTGCAAAGTTAAACAGTTCAATTAAACAATTGTTTAACTTTTTGAAAATAAATTAAAAAAGCCCGCTATTGCGGGCTTTACGGTTCAAAATATTTGAATTTATTTTTTGCTTTTATCCGACATCATTGCTTGAATTTGGCGCATGGTATTTTCCATTCCCTGCGGGGAACCGTCGATAAAAATGGTGTTTCCGTTTCCGTATTCGGCGAAATTCTTAATGGCTTCAGTCCACATCGAGAAAAGGATCACATTGGTATCCAAATTGGCCTGCTGCATTTGTTCTGCAGCTTCGGTCATACCTTTAGCTACTTCTTGACGGAACAAAGCTACTCCTTGACCGCGAAGCATTGCTGCCTCTTTTTCCGCCATTGCAGCAATTTTAATAGCATTTCCCTCCGCTTCGGCGGCTTTGGTTTTGGTGATCAACAAGGCTTGACCTTCGTTCTCCGCTGCGGCTTTCAGGTTGTTCGACGCAACCACTTTGCTCATGCTTTCCATGATGGCCTGGTCGAAGGTGATGTCGTTAATTTGAAGGTCGATGAGGTGGTAACCCCAAGTTTCCAAGGTGTGGTCGATTTGTCCTTTAACGCTTTCCACTAATTCGTGACGTAAACCTAAAATTTCGGCTTGTTTTTGACTTGCAACGTAAGAGCGAATAGAACCTTCGATGGTGCGGATGAGTGCTTGCATTAAATCTTTGTTGCTAATGAATTTGAACGCCACCTTTTTAATGGTCTCTTCATGTTCGTCCATTACCGAATAGAGCAGCATGCTTTTGAAATAAACGTTTGCTTGATCGATGGTAACGGCTTGGAATTCCATTTCAATGCTCTGGTTTTGCGAGGAAATCCTTTTGTACACTTTTTCAAAAAAGGGGATTTTGAGCCGAAGTCCGGGAGCCGCTGCTCTTCGATACTTTCCAAAGAGGGTGATGACGGCAACCGTACCTTGATTAACGGTAAATAATCCACTTAGAATAACAACGAGTATAAATCCGAGAACGTAAAGAATGGCCATAGTTATGGGGTTTTAAGGGTTTCGTGATGGGTTTTTGCACAGTTGCAACCGTGTGACGATTTGCAACTTAGAAGCAACATTGCGGTACAAATGCTAAAAAAAAGAATTTTCATGCGAGATTAATAAGGTTTTTGTCCCGAGTAATTTCCAGGGGGGTCGTAATTGCAAACGAAGAAAAAGGTGCCCGAGGCCCCCAAGGCACAGCCGCACCCCACTCGTTCTGTGTTTTTCCAAATTACTTGGGTATAATGACCGGTTTTGGCCCAATCGTTCCCGATTGCTTTGTATTTGTAATATTTTTTTTCCTCATTCCATAGAGAAACTCCCCTCGAGAAATCGTTGGGTGCGGCACTAAACCACGAAATATTTTCTCCAAAATCGTCGGGATCTCGGTGATGAATCCCGGCATCTGCTTCAGCCAATTGCAAAGCCCATTCTGCGGCGTATTCTGCCAATTCATCGCTCCAAAGGAGATCGGGAATATTCAGTAATCGTCGCTCTTTATTATGCTCCTTTAAAATAGAGGAGCGTGTTGCGGTATCGATTACCATTAATTCTTGTCCGTATGCTTGAACATGTAGAGAGATAAAAGTAAGAATTAAAACAATAAACTTCATAACGTTCAAATGTAATCAAATTATTTAATGCTTAACACGAGATTTGTTACAAATAAAAATAAGAACTTTGCCGTCATGCGTTTTCTATTTTTCACTGCCTTTTATTTCGTTAGCCAGTTTTCGTTAGGACAGCAATCTTCTTTTGCCACAAAACGCGGTAGCTTTTATTTCTATTGGGGATGGAATCGCGCCTACTACGCTCCTTCTACAATTCGATTTCATGGTAAAACCTACGATTTTCAATTATACGATGTTGTTGCTGTTGATCGACAATCCCCTTTTTCGGCATCCTTGTACTTAAACCCTAAAAAAATTACAGTGCCCCAGTACAATGCGCGCATCGGTTACTATTTCAAAAATGGACTTCAGCTTTCCTTGGGGGTTGATCACATGAAATACGTAATGCTACACGATCAACCGAGCACCATCAACGGTTATATCTACAATTCAGGCACAACCTATGACGGAGTATACACTGACCAAGACTTTGTCATATCGCAAGATTTTCTAAAGTTCGAACATACGGATGGATTGAACTACATCAACGCTGAGCTCCGAAAGTCTAAGGTCCTTTTCCAAACGAGGTATTTTCAACCTATACTGCATTACGGAGGAGGTGTTGGGGCAATGTTGCCCAAAACCAATACCACCCTCATGTCGAATCCGCGTTACGACGCTTTTCATTTGGCTGGATACGGTGTTGATGGCGTTTTTGCGCTACAATGTTTGTTTTTCAAGTATTTCTTCATACAAGGGGAGGCCAAAATGGGGTTCATTCACATGCCCGACATTCGCACAACAATGAATCGAAGCGACCGCGCATCACAAATGATATTATACACCCAATTCAATGTGAATTTTGGGTTGCGGTTTTCCTTGTTCAGCACACCTGAACTCATTATTCCTGATACACAGTTTCCAACTAAAATTTAGGTTTCTCGAGGGAATTCATTTCCGTGTTTTGCATGAAATAATATTATATTTACAACAAAAAAATAACATGAGAGTTTTTATTTTATTGTTGGTAATCATTAGCTTCCAAACTTTTGGTCAAGTAAATTTAGGTAAAGTTTATTTTCGCCACCCTCAATATTTGCTGTCGTTCGATAGGGTGCTCTATCCAAATAAGTCTTTGACTTTGGAGAACATTCGCTTTACTAAATACATTAAGGGGGTAAAGGTGCTGGATTGGAACATACCCACACGCAGTTTCGAATCCTATGAGCCAAATTTTTATGAATTCGCAGATCGTTTACAAATAGTAGACCCAGCAGAGCCATCGGTTCACGTAGAAATGAGTATTTCTCTTAATCAGGAATTGGACATTTCAAGTGAATCCTGTCAAGTATATGTTTCTATCGCGCTAACGGGAGAGTCGGTTGATTTATCGGCTATCTCAGGTAATTCGAACCTCATCAAACGCGCTAAAAACAACCAAGTCGAAGAGATTCGTGTTACGAACGAAATTGATGTCGAAACGAATGAATGGTCCACCCGAGAGGAGGTATTGTCCACCCGTCCCTTGAATAAAAACGAAGTCGCGGACATGCACGGTAATATTTACAATACCGTTAAAATAGGGGATCAAGTATGGATGTCGGAAAACCTGAGGTCAACGGCATTCAACGATGGAACCGAGCTAACATTGTTGAACGAAAAACAGTGGGCTAATACCTCCGGTCCTGGTTTAGTTGAAGAAAATTCAGAAGGCAATTTCTACAACTTTTACACCCTGCTATCCGATAAAAATATTTGTCCGCAGGGGTTTAGAGTGCCTGATGAATTCGATATTGAAACCTTATATAACGAAATTACCCCTTACGACGAGCAAATTAAAATTAGCAGTTCCGGGGTGGTTAAACGCAAGGTTTATGCTCCGTTATTAGCCCCTATAGTAATGCCGGTTTCCGCAGCCGTTCACCTCGCTTGGTGGGGAATTGGTACCGGTTTATCCGGGGCAGCAATAGGTACAGCGGCCGTTTTGGATGCGGCTTATCTCCTTCCGTGGACCGCCTTAGATCTCTTGGTGGTTGGTCCTATTGCGGGGTGGTCAACGAAAAATAAAAAAAGGAAACACGCCTACCGTCAAGCCCTTTCGAATTCGGAGTACGTGGACACCCTAGGTTATTCCCTAAAGTTGAACCGTAAAGGCAAATGGGTTAGAATTTCCATGATTCCTAAAGAAAAATGGGGGGAATTCAAACTTGCCGCAGTCTCAGAGGATTCTACAACGGTCACCGAGATCAGCGACCCTCAGGCGCGTTCTCGCATGCAACGTGAGGTTGCAGATGCTGAGTACCATTTAACTTACAAAGCCTTTCCTACCCTAAAGTTTAAACCATTCCTTTCCGCCTTTTTGTTCGATGATTTATTGGGCAGCATGTCGGAGGTATTTTACCAAAAATTGATGGCTTTTTCCCCTTGGCGAGAAGTCAACAAACAGGATTATCCTAATGCGCCATATCGTTCAAATGCCTTCAAAAGCATTAAAATGTACTACCAACCTGTACTAACCCAGCTTTTGGCACAGGGCGAGGATGCAGAGTTCGCGGATCTTTACCGTTATAGTTTGAATTCTGACAATAAAATTTATGCTCCTGATAAAGTCAAAATTCCTTTTAAAACCAAAGGATTCTACACCGGGATAAGTTACAGTCTGAATGGAAGGCCAGACGTATGGGGTTTGGGACAAGGAATGACAGCTAACCACGAGCTGACAATAATGCAAGAGGCCTATCGCATGGCTCAAGGGGATGAATTATACCGTTTATCCACACGAGTTCGGTGCGTTTCTACGAATTCTTCCAACAAGTAAGTCGATTACTGCATCCAAGAACCTCCCACGGATAGAACGTTGGGCAATTCGAGATAGCGCTCAAAGGTATCGGCTTTAATTCCACCGGTTGGACAAAAACGCACCTCCGGGAATACCTGTCCGTAGGTTTTCAATGCGTCGAGACCACCGAAGAGGTGTGCTGGAAAGAACTTGAACGTGTCCCAACCCAGTTGAAGCCCGGATATAATTTCACTGGGAGTTGCTACACCGGGGATAAAAGCAATGCCGGAAGATTCCAGGGCTGGAGCTAACGTCGGGTGAATGCCGGGGCTAACCATGAAGTTTACCCCTAAAGAAGTCGCTTTTTCAATTTGCGCTACCGAAACCAAGGTGCCAACACCAATGTCCATTCGATCACCAAAGGTTTTTTTTGCCTCAGCGATGGCCTCAAAAGAAACCGCTGTTCTTAGGGTGATTTCAATGCATTGAATGCCGTTCGCGGTTAATTTTTCCAATTGAGGAACAACCTCGGATATTTCGTGAAAAGTTACTACCGGAATCGCAGGATGCTTGCTTAAAACGGCGCGTATGTTATTCTGTTTCATGAGTTTGTGTAAAAATATGAAGTTCTTCGGAAAAAGGATCGATAAGGTTTTTTAAAGCCAGGATTAACGCTGAGGGACTCTGATCTCCGCAGTATTGAAAAAGACTCGTTACCCGTTCTTGGGGAAGGTCATTTGGATACTTTTCGGCATATTTACGCCTTTCACGGGATAGTTGACTTTCCAGGTTTTGTTTTTCCTGTTTTTGCCATCGGGCTTTGTAATGTTCTAACGCGGCTTCCATGTTTTTAATTTGGGGTAAAGCCCATTTCTCAGCCTCTTGTCCAAAGGGTTGGCTCCCAGTTATTAGGAGTTCTTTTAAACCGGTCAACCGCTGGTCTAGTTCTTTAAAAAAAGCATCTCGGTTCGAAGATATGCTTAAAATAGAATCTTCTTGCTCCTTGAAAGGACGAAAGGATGACTCGTTGTTTTCAAGGGAAGAACCTTTGAGTAGAAAGCCGCTGATGCGCGTTTTGAGCAGGGGAAAAGGCAGTCCCGCTACCTTGAAGGTGTTTTTTAGTTGCGTCCAGTAATTCAATTCACCGCTTCCTCCAACATAGCAAACATTGGGCAGCACCGTTTCTTGGTACAAGGGACGCATCAATACATTGGGTGAAAAACGCTCAGGATACTCTTCCAGCTCCGTTAACATATGTTCCAAGGTCCAACGCTGTTCTCCGACAACAAAATGACCTTCATCTGGCACAATGCGCTCGCGTTGTTGTGGACTCAGGTAAAACAGGTTGATAGGCCGAACATGGGCTTGCACCTTTTTGCCGGCATCGACCAACTCCACATTGGTTGCACTCACCGTCGCCTTAACGAATTGCTCCTGGAGTTCTTTTCGTACAATAGGTGAGAAAGCTTTTTTTAGCGTTGGGTCGTTCCCGTCAATTAGGATGACCCCAAATTTGCCAAAGATCTTCGATAGCATCTGGTGGTAGTGCTCGGCATAATTGGTAGCGTCATTTCGAAACAGTTCGGATAACTCATCAGCGCTGATTCCTTTAAAGCATGATACGATTTCCTCATAGCAGGTGTTTAATTGTGCTGTGGTCATCGAGCCAACGGGCCCTGCTTCATTGGGAAACCAAGAAAACGTCTTATTGAACAGGTGCACGTTTTGCACTTCTTCTAAATCGTGGTCTTCTGACGCAAGCCAAAACACCGGAAGGAAGGTGTTTGCTGTCTCGGTTTCGTTCATAGCCTCGCAAAGTTGTACCACGTGAAGTACTTTGAAAACGGTAAAAATAGGCCCCAGTGCCAAGGAAAGTTGATGTCCTGTTGTTATCGTAACTGACCCAGGATCTAAGAGTTGTTCTAAATTTTCCGGAACCATTGATCCTGCGTGCGCGTATTGCGAACTTAAGGCTTCGTACAAGGTTTGGCGCATCGAGAAATCGAAGTAAGCGCTGCGTTGTATGGCTTGGTTTTTTAGGGCTTCTCGGTTCGCGATTCCGTTGGTGAAATGCGATAGGGTTTCCGGCGTCCAAGTTTCGAGGGTGGGACCAAAACCTGTTGCCTTCGATCGGGGCAAAAAGTTACGGTGCAATTTCATCATGCCTGACCCAAGGATTGCAATTCTACAAATTTGGCATAAGCTCCGTGGAGCGATATAAGGCTTTCGTGCGTCCCTTCTTCCAATACTTTACCGTTTTGTAAAACTAGGATTTTATCAGCTTTGCGAACGGTGGATAAGCGGTGGGCAATCACCACTGCTGTGCGATTCACCATCAAGCGGTCGAGGGCTTCTTGCACCAATTGTTCAGAGGCAGAATCCAAGGCTGAGGTAGCCTCATCAAGGATAAGGATTGCAGGATTTTTCAAAATAGCCCGCGCAATGGCAATACGTTGCTTTTGTCCGCCAGAGAGTTGAATTCCTCGATCACCCACTTGGGTTTGCATCCCTTCGGGAAAACCTTGAATGAACTCCCAGGCATTTGCTTGTTGTGCAGCCGAAGCTATTTCTTCTTCGGTGGCAGTTGGCTTACCAAAACGGATGTTTTCATAAATAGTATCCGCAAAAAGCATGACTTCCTGGGGAACTATGGCAAGGTGTTTTCTCAAATGTTCCAAATCCAGTTCTTTGGCATCGATTCCGTCGAATTTAATCGTGCCTTCCGAAGGTTCATAATATCGCAGAAGTAGGGATGCTAGCGTCGATTTTCCCGCCCCAGAACTTCCAACGATAGCAAGCGTTTGATTGGGCTCAATGGTGAAATTTACCCCGCTCAATACCGAAACATCAGCCCTTTGAGGGTAATGAAAATGGATGTTTTCCATCGTGATTTGACCTCGCACGTTTGACCGCTCTTTTCCAGAAACCAGTTCAGGTTCCGTAGAGCTTTGCATGATATCTGCAAGGTTTTCAATCGCTCCTAATGCTTTCTGTAAGTTGGCGTAAAGTTCAGGCAAGGAACCAATGCTCGCTCCCATCATGATGGTGAACAAGATGAATTGATAAAATCCTTCTTTAGCCAAAGTGGGCTTAGGGCCTTGCGTCATCATCATTCCTTGCCAAATAATGAATACTATCGCGCCGAAGAGGCAAAAAATGATGAAAGAAACAAACACGCCTCGCCATAGGCCGCTGCGCACGTTCAGGTTGCGCATTTCTTGAGTGGTTTTACGAAAACGGCCAAGGTTGAATGCCTCGTTGGTGTAAGCTTTAACGTTCGCAATTCCACTGAGCGCTTCTTCAATGATGGAATTGGAAGAGGCGGTAAAGTCCTGCGCTTTTTTGCTAAGTTTACGAATGTAGCGTCCAAAAAACACCGCAATGAGTGCCATCACGGGTACTGTGGCCACCATGATTAAGGACAACTTCCAAGAAATGAACACCAAGAAAATGATTCCACCTACTACGATAACAATTTGGCGGAAGAACTCAGCAACTGTGGTGCGAAGTGTTTCTTGAATCTGGGTAATGTCCGAAGCAATGCGGCTGGTGAGTTCTCCAACCTTGTGGGTATTGAAAAAATCCATCGGCATGTAAATCATGCGTTCGAAGGCTTTATTGCGTAAGTCGCGCAGTGCGTTTTCGGTAACGTTGTTGAAGAGTACTACACGAAAGAAGGAGAATAAGGCCTGAACACCGAACAACAGGAACAATGCCATAGCAATGCCGTTCACCGAGTTATTGGATAGAGCTTTGCCAATGGAGTCCACCGAACTACCTTGAGCATCTGCCCCGAGTAAACCGCCCATTAAATATGGAAAAATCAACCCGGCTAATGTGGATAAGACCAGAAAAATCCATCCGATGAAGTACGCGAATGCGTAGGGCCTGAGATACGATAGTAAGAAACGCAACTTACCAGAAGATTTCTTTTTGGGTGATTCAAGTGGAGCCGATGATGCGTTCATGGTTTATTTACCTTGCAAAAATACAGTAACTTTAAGGAAGACTCGAATAATTTAATTTTTTTTCTAAACAGCCTTTGAAAAGCTGAAAAAAGACGTATATTTGCACTCCCTTTTTGGGCGATAAACACTAGGAAATATGAAAAGAACGTTTCAACCATCGCAAAGAAAACGCAGAAATAAGCACGGTTTCAGAAGCCGTATGGCTACCAAAAACGGACGTCGAGTGTTAGCTGCTCGCCGTAGAAAAGGACGTAAGAAACTAACCGTTTCCGACGAACCTCTGCACAAACGATAGATTAACCCATAGACATCAAACCCTGGCCAGTGCGTCAGGGTTTTTTTTTGCACTTTTGTTTAAATTTTATTTCCATGCGTCGAATCGTACTGGCAGGTTCAATGGTTTTATTGTTTCAAAACTGTTGGACTCAGGGTCTATCATTGCTTCCGGATTCTTCCAAGGCTTCTTTTTCCCTATCCGGTTTTGCGGATATGTACTTTGGTAAGCAGCGCGGGAATTTCGCACAAAAGCCCTCGTTTTTTTACAATCATCGCGTCAACAATCAACTAAGAACCAACCTATTATTGCTCAAAGGGGAATTTCAACTACCGAGATTCCATGCAACCTTGGGCTTGATGACGGGTGATTACAGCCGTTACAATCTTGCGGCCGAACCGCTGTGGGCGCGTCCTTTGAACGAGGCATACGTTGGCATAAAGTTATCTAAAAACCGAAGCCTTTGGTGGGATATTGGGGTCTACAGTTCGTATTTAGGCATTGAATCTGCAGTATCCGCCGATTGTCCTACTTTAACCCGAAGTATAGTTGCTGAAAATTCACCTTACTACCTAAGTGGATCGCGGCTTTTGTTTATCAGTAAACATAAAAAGCACGAAGCTGGAATTCATGTATTGAACGGATGGCAGCGCATTGCTTGGGATAATAACCAACGAAGGCCAAGTATTGGTGCGCATTACAAAGTTCATTTTTCGGAACGTTTTTCGCTGATGTATGGAGCATTCTATGGATCTATTTATCCAGACAGCTTGTCGATTAGCCGTTTTTATCAACATGTGAATTTGGTATGGAACAATGGAAAATGGGAGCAATGGGGAACGGCCGATTTGGGGATGGAATCAGGCTATATATGGGGGGCGGCCCAATGGATGACGCGCTACACCTTCAATAGGCAATGGAGTTTAGCGCAACGAATCGAGGTATTTTATGATCCCAATAATCGATGTGCTCGCATCGGGGCGAATAAATCTACGGTGTTGGGGAGTTTGACCCTCTGTCCAAGCTACCAATGGAACGAACGCTTGGTGTTGCGCTTGGAACCGAAGTACCTAATAGCCACAGAAACCATTTTGAAAGGTTCAACGTGGAGTTGGCAGCTGAACGCTGGGATAGCGCTCAAAATATAATCCATTGGGTTTTTAACAGATAATTCAAGCGAAGATTGGTTGCCGCGAAATTTAATTATATTTGCAAAAAATAATAACTATTATGCTTAAAAAATTACTTAATGTTTTTACAGGGTACGCCTTCATTGGTTTATTCGTTTCAAGTGCCCACGGGCAAACACAGGTGAATTTTACCTACACGGGTACCCCTCAAACGTTTACGGTCCCATGCGGCGTAGATTCAATTTTTATTGAAGCTTGGGGTGGACAAGGTCAAAGTGGTTTACCAAATCCGGCTGGTGCCGCTGCAGGGAATGGTGGCGTTGGAGGTTACGCATCGGGTTGGAAGCAAGTTTCTCAAGGTGATGTTTTTACCATTTTTGTGGGTGGAGCCGGTGCAAACGGAACTGGAGGTTACAACGGTGGTGGAAATGGTGGTGATAACCTTTACGGTGCCGGAGGGGGAGCTTCTGATATCCGTTTTGGAGGTATCTTGGAAGCTGATCGAATTTTGGTTGCAGGCGGCGGCGGCGGCGGTGGAAATGCCGGCTGTTCGGACGGTTCACCAAATCCAGGCAATGGAGGTTCAGGAGGTTCAGGAAATGGTGGAGTTGGAAGTGATGGAGTAGATTCTCCTACCTTTGGTGGCGTAGCTGGTGGTGGTAAAGGGGGTAATTACGGCGGAATTCAAGGTGCTTTCGGACCTGAAGGTATAGGTTGTAGTGGGTATTTAGGAGGTGCTGGAAATTCTTCGAATAGCTCATTTGGTGCAAACGGTGGAGGTGGACAGAATTGCTGTTGTTCTGTTGGAAATTCCTCTCCTTCAGGAGGTGCCGGTGGTGGTGGATACATTGGCGGTGGAAGCGGCGGAGGTGGTTCTGCTGGAACTACCGGTTGTTCAGGGAATTCCAAAGGAGCCGGCGGCGGTGGCGGCGGTGGATCTTCCTACATTGGAG
Source organism: Bacteroidota bacterium (assembly GCA_046046325.1). GTDB lineage: Bacteria > Bacteroidota > Bacteroidia > Flavobacteriales_D > Crocinitomicaceae > UBA952. Next base: position 1,513 of record JBJOJZ010000016.1, on the reverse strand, counting down.
GAGTTATCAATGGAGTAATTTCGGTTAGTCAGTTAGCTGGAAATGGTCAGGTAGTCATTACGTATAACGGTGGAGCACCTGCAGTTCCTACGGTTCAAGCTACGGGTCAAGGAATTTGTGCTGGTTCAACATTGCCGGTGACTTGTACTTCCGTAAACGGTGCAACCAATTATGTATGGACTTCAACAGGTGGGTTAACGATTGTAAGCGGTCAAGGGACCAATAACGTTACCGTGTCAGCTAGTGCTTCTGGTACTTTGTCAGTTGTTGCAGTCAATGCATCATGTAATTTATCAAGTATTGCTTCCCTTCCTTTGTCGTTAGATTTCTATCCTAGCCCAGTGGTTACGGCGGCTGTAACACCAAACACGGTTTGTGCTGGCGATAGCGTTGTTTTTTCTGCCCAAGGTGCTTCCAATTATCAGTGGTCAAACGGTGCTGTAAACGGTGCAACGGTCTTACCAATTGCATCAGGTACTTTCACGGTAACAGGGCTTGATACCAATGGATGTTCTTCTACAGTGAACGTCACTTTAACAGTAAATCAAAGTAGTGTGAGTCAAGTTAACCTTACAGGTTTAGATAGTGTTGTTTTCAACAATACTACGTATGATCAAAACGGTACCTACACACAAACACTTCAAAATGTTAACGGTTGTGATAGCGTAATCACGGTAAATGTTGCCTTAGACTTCACAGGAGTTATTGAATTGGCAAACCTTGCTTCGGTTTATCCAAATCCAACGCAAAGCACGCTTACGGTTCATTTCACCAAACCGCAATTTGCTTCTTACAGTGTATTGAACATTGAAGGGAAAGAAGTAATAAAGGGTACGTTGAACGGATTAAATACGTTGATTGATTTGGGATCTGTTAAACCGGGAATCTATCATTTAAGGTTCAGCGGCGAAACAACGGTTGTCCGATTAACGAAAATTTAATCTCGAATATTTTAAATTGAAAAGGGGCGATTCATTCGCCCTTTTTTATGGGGGTAATTTTTTGTGTTAATGCTTTTGCCAATACACCGCATTTTTGAGGGTATATTGCTGGATTTTACCTTGCCCTTCTAATACCGCTAATCCTTGTTCAATTTCCGAGAATTCTTGGTCTAATAGGAATTCGATTTCTGTTGTAGCCAGTTGGTTATAGCGTTCGAAAAGTTCTTCCAAGCTCAAGGTTACTTTTCTTTTTTTAATCGAAGGAAGGTATTTGTGAAGGTATTCTTCCAGGCGCTCATAAGGTTGGTGACCGCGTAAGCTAAACCGTGTGAATCCGTCCACTTGAAATAAGAGGGTGGGGAAAACGTGAATCCCTAGTTCTTGGGCTTGATTTAAATCCTTCTTGAAGTCTTCAAGGCCTTGGCCCGCTATATCTTTTTTAAGCAATGCGGCATCTAGTCCGCTGGTTAATGCTGCGCGTTCCATGTGCATCCAATGGTTGATGTTTTTTTTCTCCACGAAGAGCATTTCTTTCATCCTTCGCAGGAACGATACCGCCTTGTCGCTGTCTT
>JBJOJZ010000163.1:0-17392 GCA_046046325.1 Bacteroidota bacterium | reverse complement strand
CAGTTTCGCACGACTTCTTGAGCTGTATGCACAATTCCAGAAAAAACAAGCAATCATTGAGCAACCGAGTTACATACATCCCTCCGCACAACTTGGTGAAAACTGCTACATCGGAGCTTTCGTATACATAGGTGCCCATGCAATTATAGGTAATAACTGTTCTATTTATCCTGGTACTTACGTTGGAGACTACAGCAAAATCGGTCATGACACAACGCTGTACTCAGGAGTACAAATTTACGATAACATGCACTTAGGTAATCGGTGCATTATTCACTCCGGAACGGTTATAGGAAGTGATGGTTTTGGCTTTGCACCTGATGAAAATGGAATTTACAGCAAAGTACCCCAAATCGGTAATGTGGTGATTGAAGACGATGTCGAAATTGGAGCAAACTGTTGTATTGACCGTGCAACGATGGGCTCAACGAGGATTGGTAAAGGTGTTAAGATTGATAATCTTTGCCAAATTGCCCACAATGTTGAAATAGGAGACCACACTGCGATTGCCTCTCAGGCAGGGATTGCTGGATCCGCAAAACTAGGAAAACATATTATGGTTGGGGGTCAAACGGGTATCAATGGTCATTTAAGCGTAGCGGACCACACCAAGATAGTAGCTCAATCAGGGATTCCTGCATCTATCAAAACAGCGGAAACTCTTATGGGATCTCCCGTAATAGCCTTAAGCGATTTCAAACGATCGTACATTGGCTTCAGGCGTTTACCCGAAATTTTAGAAGAGGTTCGAACGCTTCGCAAAGAATTGAACGAACTTAAAGATCAAAAGGAAAAATGATGGCAGAATTGCAATGTACCATAGCCGAATCCCTTAAATTTATTGGGGTTGGGCTACACACTGGAGAAAAAGTAACCCTTGAAATATGTCCTGCACAAGAAAACCATGGGTATAAATTTCAACGAATCGACCTTGAAGGACAACCCATTATTCCCGCAGATGTTGACCTAGTTGTATCAACCGACCGAGGGACAACGCTTGAGCATAAGGGTGCTCGTGTACACACCACGGAACATGTGCTCGCTGCTTTGGTAGGTTGTGGTGTGGATAATGCCTTAATTAAATTAGATGGTCCTGAAATACCTATCATGGATGGCAGTTCGCTTCCTTACGTTCATGCTATTGAGAAAACGGGTAAGGTAGAACAAGGAGCTGAACGCGTATACCTAGAATTGGATGAAATTATTCCGTGGGAAGATCTAGAGAAAAACATTGAATTTTTAGCCGTTCCTAATCCCGTTTACCGCATCACGGTAATGGTGGATTATAATTCACCTGTTCTGGGGACACAACACGCCAGCATGTATCATTTGGGTGAATTCAACCAACAAATAGCACCATGCAGGACTTTTTGTTTTTTGCGTGAGTTGGAGTACTTGGCTAGCAATAATTTAATTAAGGGCGGAGATTTGGACAATGCCATCGTGCTTGTAGATCGAACCGATATTTCTCGGGAGGAGCTTGCAAGGTTGGCGAAGATGTTAGGCAAAGAAAGCTTAGATATATCGATCGAAGGAATCGGGGTATTAAACAGCACCAAATTGCAATTCGAAAACGAACCTGCAAGGCATAAACTGTTGGATATCGTGGGTGATTTAGCCTTAGTAGGACGTCCGATTAAAGCCCATATTTTAGCGGCAAGACCTGGGCATTTTGGCAATGTTGCTTTTGCTAAAATCCTTAAAAATCAAATTAAAAAACAACAACTCAAAGGCCGATTTTTCGATTTATCACAAGATCCACTCTACACGATTCAGGACATTGAAAACATGCTGCCGCACCGATATCCGTTTTTGTTGGTTGATAAAATACTTACCATCACGGAAGAATCAATCGTTGGGGTTAAGAACATTACCATGAACGAACCGATTTTTACGGGACATTTTCCAGGAAATCCGGTTTTCCCTGGAGTATTACAAATTGAAGCCATGGCACAAGTGGGAGGGATTTTTGCCTTGAGTAAGGTTGAGGACCCTCATTTGTATACCACCTATTTCATGAAAATTGACAAGGTTAAGTTTAAATCGAAAATTGTGCCCGGAGATACCGTGGTTTTTGAATTGAAACTAATGTCCCCAATACGACGTGGATTAGTCGAAATGTCAGGGGTTGCATATGTCAACGGAAAGGCCGTAATGGAGGCAGAAATGCTAGCCCAAGTCGTAAAAGACAAAGAAGCATGATTTCGCCACTCGCCAGCATCGACCCAAAAGCCACCTTGGGTGGTCAAGTTCAGGTTGCCCCTTTCGCCGTTATCCACGAGGATGTGATGATAGGCGAGGGCACCATAATCCATAGCAACGTTCACTTATATCCAGGAACGCGCATCGGAAAATACTGCGAAATTTTCCCAGGTGCAGTGATCGGTGTTGTACCGCAAGATTTGAAGTTCGATGGGGAATATACGACCGTTGAAATTGGTGACCACACCAAAATACGAGAATGCGTTACAATCCATCGAGGAACGAAGGATCAATGGAAAACTTCGATTGGATCCCATTGTCTGCTCATGACCTACGTTCATATTGCCCATGATTGTCAAATAGGTAATCATGTAATCCTCGCCAGTTATACCGGACTTTCCGGTCATGTCACCATCGACGATTTTGCCATTTTGGAAGGAAAGGTTGCTGCCCAGCAATTCGTGCACATCGGTAAACACGCTTTTATTGGAGGAGCCTCGCTGGTTCGCAAAGATGTTCCTCCTTACATAAAGGCAGCCCGAGAGCCCTTAACGTTTGCAGGGGTAAATTCCGTTGGGTTGAGGCGAAGGGGTTTCAGCGATGACGAAGTTCGGCATATTGAAGATATCTACCGATGTCTTTATGTGCAAAACAGCAATATGACAAAAGGTATTGAATCTACCCTTGAAACTGTTCCTTCATCCGCGCTCCGCGACGAAATCCTAGGATTCATTAAAGCATCGGACAAGGGCGTAATCCGCGGAATGATTTAAGTATGTTTCACCGAGGAGAATTAGTTGAGTTAAGCATTGATGGATATGCCTTTGGTGGTAGAGGAATCGCTAAAATACCTGTTGATGGTTCATATTTCATTGTCTTTGTTGACAATGCCTTCCCTGGACAAGTGGTTAAAGCCAAAATAGACGTCAAAAGGAAACAACACGCTGAAGCAAAATTGGTGGAAGTTATGCAAAGGGCTTCCTGCGAAGTAAAGTCCGATTTTCAAGAAATATCTGGGGCTCCATACCTGTTCGTTCCCGAAGAACTACAACGAACAGTGAAAACCGAATCAACCTTAAGTACCTTTGCAAAAATAAGCGGAGACCGAAAAATTCACGAAAAGTTTGACGAATACATTGCGTCGCCTTCAACCTACTTCTACCGTAACAAAATGGAATACAGCTTTTCGAGCATTGAACACGTGCCGGAAACGGGTGAAGAAAAAGACGATGCATTCGCACTAGGTTTTAAGCGAAGAGGAACTTGGTGGAAAGTCGAAAACCTTAACCGTCCAAGTGGTTTATTTGATGAGTTGTGGGAGGAAAAGCTTCCCGCATTACGATCCTATCTCGAAAGCAGTAATTTACCCGCATGGCATCCCCCTAGGAAAACCGGATTCTTTCGTCACATTGTGGTTCGCAAATCGTTTAAAGATGACCAGCTCTTGGTTCATTTGGTCACTTCATCGGAGGGAATTAAAACCTTCGATATTGATGGATTCGTTGCAAAAGTGCTTGAACTGCACGGTTCGAGAATAGCTGGCATCCAGCATACCATAAACGACGATGTTGCGGACCGTTCCAAAATTGAAAACGGCAGAACTAAGCTACTGTACGGAGCACTTATGGTGGAAGAAAACCTATTAGGCCTCACGTTCCAGATGCGCATGGAAAGCTTTTTTCAAACCAACCCTAAATGTGCTGAATTATTGTATCAAAAAGCCATCGATTATTTACTGGAAGATTTAACGGACGGAGAGACAATATTGGATCTGTTTTGTGGCACCGGAACCATTGCCCAGCTCATTGCTGTTCGAAGAGGAAATGGCAACATAACCGGTGTTGATATCGTTCCCGAGGCCATCGTCGATGCCAAAGAAAATGCGCTAAAAAATGGACTTTCCAACGTGGAATTTTACGCAGCAGATGTCGGTAAGTTTTTGAAGGAACGTCCTGAATTTGAGGGGAAAATTGGAGCAATTATCCTCGACCCACCGCGTGCTGGAATAGCACCGAAGACGCTCCTAAAAACCATCGCCTTGGGTGCAAAGAAAATTGTTTATATATCATGTAACCCCTCTACTCAAGCAAGGGATGCTTCTACCCTAATTGATGCAGGATATGTCCTCGAAAAATTCAGCTTAGTGGACCAATTTCCACATACAGGGCATATTGAGTCCATTGCAAAATTTGTCAAAAAATGAACGTATCCATTATTTCCATAGGGGATGAGTTGTTAATTGGTCAAACCATCAACACGAACGCCTCATGGCTTGGCAAAGAGCTTTCATTCATGGGCGTTCGAGTACGAGAAGTTCTCACCATTTCCGATGACCCCGAACAAATTCGACGTGCAATCGAACTAACTGAAGCAGATTTAATCTTTGTAACGGGTGGTTTAGGTCCCACCAAAGACGACCGCACGAAAAAAGTACTTGCCCAGTATTTTGATATGCCTTTGTCACTTCATGAACCCACTTTAAAACACATCGAAGCCTTTTTTGCTCGACGGAACCGACCCATGTTACAAGCCAATATTGAACAAGCACACCTACCGAAGGGATGTGAGATACTGCCCAATCAATGGGGAACCGCTGCAGGCATGTGGTTCGAAGGGAAAGGTAAATCCATTATTAGTCTTCCCGGTGTACCCTATGAAATGAAAGGTATATTTACCGAAGAAATTGTACCCAGGCTTCAAACAAGGTATGTTTTAAATACATTATTTTACCGGACGGTCGTAACCCAAGGACTTGGTGAAAGTTTTTTAGCCGAACGCATTGCATCATGGGAAGAATCCTTGGAACAACTGAACCTAAGCCTCGCCTACCTACCCGCTCCAGGGATCGTAAAATTACGCATAGGCTCCTTGCGAGGAAAAGAGGATGAAGCTTTAATTCACCTTAAAATTCAAGAACTTCATGAGCTGATTCCTGCATTAATCGTGGGATATGAAGATGATACCGTCGCCGGGGTTGTTGTTAAATTGCTCTCGAAGCTTCAAGCAAGCCTAGGCACCGTTGAAAGTTGTACCGCAGGCGCTTTAGCCTCGAAAATAGTAGAAATACCTGGGTCTTCTGAGCATTTCAGAGGGAGCCTACTTACCTACCAAACCGCATTAAAAACTGCCCTATTGGACATTCCGAAATCGTTCATAGATGAATTCGATGTGGTGAGCCAAGAAGTTGCCATACGAATGGCAAAAGAAGGTCGAAACAGGTTGAATACCGACTATTGTCTAAGCACCACTGGAATTATGGGCCCTTCACGCGGGGATTCCAAAGATGAAATAGGCACGGTTTGGATTGGCATTTCGGGACCTAATGGAACCAACGCAAAGCGTTTTTCATTTGGAGACAACCGGACGAGAAACATAGAAATGGCGACACTTTCCGCTCTCAACTTATTGAGGCTTTCACTTCTAGAGGCAATAAATGAACAAAAAGGGTGAATTATTTCAGTGAAAATTATTTTTTGCTTGTTTATATAGTAAAAAAATAGTTACTTTGCACCCGCTTTAATTAAAAGTAAAAACCAAATAACCATGTCACGCATTTGTCAACTTACCGGTAAATCAGTTATGGTTGGGAACAATGTATCCCACTCTAACCGTAAAACCAAGCGACGTTTCTTACCCAATTTGTTAACCAAAAAGTTCTATGTTCCGGAGGAGGACAACTACATCACGTTAAAGGTTTCCGCAGCAGCGTTGCGCACGGTGAATAAAAAAGGCATTTCTGCATGCCTCAAGGATGCAAGAGCGAAGGGTTTTTTGAAATAATTAAAGTAACCGAGAAAAAGTACGAACATGGCAAAAAAAGCTAAAGGCAATAGAATTCAGGTGATTCTTCAGTGCACGGAGCATAAAGAATCAGGAATGGCGGGAATGTCGAGATACATCACCACCAAAAACCGAAAAAATACCCCCGATCGAATGGAGTTGAAAAAATTCAATCCAGTACTTAAGCGTTACACGGTACACAAAGAAATTAAATAAGTAGAACATGGCAAAGAAAGTAGTAGCATCCTTGCAAAAAGGTGGTGGTAAAGAACATACGAAAGTCATTAAAATGACTAAATCTGCGAAGTCGGGTTCATACACTACGAAAGAAGAAATCGTTCACAACGACAAAGTTAAAGAGTGGTTCTCTAAGTAGTTATTCCTTTTATAAAAATTCAGTCCCGGTAAATCCGGGATTTTTTTTTCACTATGGGTTTATTTGATTTTTTTACACGCGGCAAAAACGAAAACCTCAACAAAGGAGTTGAGAAAACAAAACAATCGTTCTTATCCAAAATCTCAAGGGCGATTCTTGGAAAATCAAGCGTTGATGAAGAGGTACTGGACAATTTAGAGGAACTTCTCATCTCATCCGATGTTGGTGTTGCTACTACCTTAAAAATTATCGAGCGCATCGAAGCGCGGGTCAAACGTGATAAAGTCATTAACACCGAGGAACTGAATACCCTTCTAAAGGAAGAGATATCAAGCCTGCTTACTGATAGCCAAACATCTCCCGAACAGAACCAGTCGATTAACCCTGGAGACCCATATGTGATCATGGTCGTTGGAGTTAACGGAGTTGGAAAAACTACGACCATCGGAAAGCTTGCCCATCAATTCAAGTCCGGAGGTAAAAAAGTGGTGCTGGGTGCTGCTGATACCTTTCGAGCTGCTGCCGTAGATCAATTAATCATCTGGTCACAAAGGGTTGGAGTAGACATTGTCCAACAAGGAATGAACGCTGACCCAGCAAGCGTTGCTTTTGATACCCTTCAATCCGCTAAAGCCAGTAATGCCGATGTTGTCATCATTGATACCGCAGGCAGGCTTCACAATAAGGTGAATTTAATGAACGAACTGAGTAAGATAAAACGGGTTATGAGCAAGGTTTACCCCAATGCTCCACACGAGGTATTATTGGTGTTGGATGGCTCAACTGGTCAGAACGCCTATGAGCAAGCAAAGCAATTTGCACAAGCTACAGATATAAATGCCTTAGCTATTACTAAACTCGACGGAACAGCTAAAGGGGGTGTCGTGATTGGCATATCCGACCAAATGCAAATACCTGTGAAATATATTGGAGTCGGCGAAAAAATGGAAGATCTGCAACTGTTTGATAAAACTGCCTTTGTAGAAGCACTCTTCAGCGATTCTCAATAATGCTTCGTTCTAACTATTTCAAAACTTCCAATTTACGCCACAAAATGCGTAACTTCGACCAAATTTAAGGTATGTTAAAAGCTGTTGCCCTTTTCACTATTTGTTTCAATGCATTTCTACCATCATTTGCCCAGCAATATAACGTCCGAGGATTTGTTAGTGATGAAAAAACCGGCGAAGCCATCAGCAATGAAAAGGTCACCCTTTTAGGAGCTGATAGTTCGCTAGTAGCAGGTGCCATGACCGATCAAAACGGTTTGTTTTCTATCCCAAAACTAGACGCAGGTAATTACATTCTTCGATTAAGGATATCCGGGTACAAAAGAACCTTCATCCCTATTCAATTGCTGGGGGATAAAAAAATTGTCAATGTAAACATTCCCTTATCACCTTCCGACAAAACGTTTGAGGACGTAGTCGTAACCGCCGAGTCTAAAACAAAAAAAACGAAACCTGAAGTAGGTATCATTAAATTTGATAAAACCGCAGTGGAACGCATACCGGTATATGGTGCTGAAAGCGATGTACTTGGCGCGGTATCCGTAACTCCTGGAGTCACTACCACTGGAGACCAAGGAGGTCAATTTTATGTTCGAGGAGGTACGCCGATTCAGAATAAGACTTTGTTGGACGGAATGACCATTTACAATCCCTTTCATTCCATTGGTTTTTTCTCAATTTTTGAAACAGAATTGGTTAAATCTGTTGACATATACACAGGAGGCTTCGAATCGAAATATGGTGGTCGAGTATCCTCTATCATGGACATTTCCTACCGAGACGGGGATCGTGGATCTTTTGGTGGGAAGGCCTCGCTTTCACCCTTTTTGGCAAAGTTAGTTTTAGAAGGTCCGTTAAGCAAGGCAAAAAAAGGACGTCTCTCACCCGGTTCTTACATGTTTACCGCCAAACATAGCCTGCTGGATTACACCTCTAAATCCTTGTACCCGAGGGTTAATGAAGGCGATGGATTGCCTTTTAATTTTACCGATTTATACGGCAAAGTAACATTTACCGGCGATGGAGGTTCAAAGGTGAGTGTTTTTGGTTTTCACAACCGCGACAGTGTAAACTATCAAATCGCTGATTTAAATTGGCAAGCTTCTGGAGGGGGAATTAATTTCTTGCTCATTCCTTCGGGGTCTCCTGTTTTTGTTCGTGGACACGTGAACGGATCAAATTTTGAAACCACCTTCAGCGAATCGGAAGTAGAACCACGTTATTCGAAAATTGGCGGTTTTGACCTTGGATTTGATTTTTCATACTTCCTTAAAAACGAAGGGGAAATGAACTATGGCTTTAATTTTTCCGGATTTAATACCGAATTTGTAACCTTCAATGAAGCAAAACGACGCATCGAATTATTCAACTTTAATACAGAAATTGGAGCGTACTATAACTACCGACGGGTTTCTAAAAATCAAAAATGGGTCATGCAGGCAGGATTCAGAATTCAAGCTTACGCCTCGCTTAGCACCATTTCACCTGAACCTCGATTAGGGTTAAAATACAACGTATCGGATCAACTAAGGGTGAAGTTTTCCGGAGGTCGTTACTCCCAAAACTTCACGTCTGCCTCAAGCGACAAAGATATTGTAAACCTCTTCAATGGCCTTTTATCCGCACCGACGAATGTCCAAGAGGAATTCGTTGATGAATTTGGCAATACCAAGAAGATTAAAAATGGGCTTCAATATGCTTGGCACGGCATTTTAGGAATGGAGTACGATCTGAATAAAAACAACTTTATCAATGTTGAAGGATATTACAAGTATTTCTCACAACTCAGCAACATCAACCAAAATAAACTGTACGAGGATTTAGCTCAATTTGCGAACGTGGCGGATGTATTTAAGAAGGACTTCATCATTGAATCAGGAACAACCTATGGAATCGATGTTTTATATAAGCTTACTTTGAGTCGCTTCTTCTTGTGGGGCGTATATTCGTACAGTTACTCCACCCGTTGGGATGGATTTGCTGAGTATTTCCCAGTTTTTGATCGTAGGCATAATGTAAACGTTGTTGGGTCGTATCAATTCGGCAAAAAGAAGGACCTTGAATTAAACGTTCGATGGAATTTAGGATCGGGACTTCCATTTACACCCACTGCAGGATTTTACCAAGCTGAGAATTTTTCGGGGGGGGTGACTACGGACTATGTAACGAACAATCCCTCCACAATCAGTACCCTTCTTGGAACATTCAACAGCCGTAGACTACCTTCTTATCACCGATTGGATATAACCGTAAAGAAACTTTTTAAGTTTAAAAACGAAACGCAGATGGAGGTAACTGGCAATATAACGAACGTTTATAATCGCAATAATATATTTTATGTGAATCGAATTACCTCCAAAATCATCTATCAATTCCCCATTCTCCCGAGTTTGGGCGTCAGTTATAAATTTTAACCATGGCGATTCTTCACCCATTCCGAGCCATTCGTCCGGTAAGGGACAAGGTGCATTTAGTGGCAACAAGACCCTATTACTCCTACAAAAGCAACGTGTTAAAAGCGAAAATTGAGGACAATCCCTTCACGCTGTTGCACATTATCAATCCCGAGTTTAATAAAACCTTGAGATCCAAGGCGAATTCACCCGAGCGCTTTGAGTTGGTTAAAAAAGGGTATCAATCTTTTCAGGATAAGGGCATATTAATTCAAGACGCAGAACCCCACTTATACCTTTACCGGCAAACGGGCAGCGACCGGAGTTACACAGGAATCATTGGAGGAGCGGACGCCGAAGACTACCTCAACGATGTTATTAAAAAACACGAAGCTACGCTCACCGCTCGTGAAGCGGTTTTTACCGAGTACCTAGACGTTGTAGGATTAAACGCAGAACCGGTTTTGATGTCCTACAAAGGTAATGAACGCATTAATGCACTGATAGCCGCTGTACTGTTGGATCGTCCTGAATATGAATTTTCCACGACTGATTTGATAAAACATGAGCTTTGGATCATTGACCAAGCAAAAACCGAGGAATTCATCCAGTGCTTTCTTCAAATTCCCGCCACCTATATTGCGGATGGTCATCACCGAAGCGCTTCTTCTGTAGCGTATTATTTACAAGAAAAATCCAAAGGCCATACAGAGAAAGGACGAAAGTTCTTGTGCTATTATGTACCTGAAGAAGACTTGAAAATCCTAGAATTTCAGCGGCTTGTTCGGCACCTTAATGGTCTAACGGCAGAGGAATTTCTGAAGCACCTTGAACCGTGGGGAACCCTTGAAGAACTTAGAACACCACGAAAGCCTCAAACCAAGCACGAAATCACAATATACCTAAACCATTCATGCTTTAGCCTCAATTTCCATGAATCCTTGATACAGAAAGATCACCCGACCTTCAGTTTAGATGCGGAACTACTTACGCAATGGATTTTACAACCAATTTTGAACATCAAAGACCTTAAGACCTCTCAAGATATTTCATTTGTGCCCGGTAACACGCCCTTCAATGAGGTATTAAACCAAGTAAATGATGGAACATTTTCGGTGGCATTCTTCCTGTATCCTATCACGATGGATGAAGTCAAAAAAGTAGCTGATCACGGCATGTATATGCCGCCAAAATCCACGTGGGTAGAACCCAAATTACGCAGCGGACTCACCATAATGAACCTCAATGATTAGCGAAAGGATTCTTCAAATCAACGCCTTGCTTCCGGTTAAGACTAAGCTCATCGCGGTATCCAAAACGCAGAGTACGGACAAAATTATGGAGGCCTACGAGGCTGGACAACGGGATTTTGGCGAAAACAAGGTACAAGAATTGGTTGCGAAGTATGAAGCCCTACCCAAGGATATCCGATGGCACATGATCGGCCACTTACAGACCAATAAGGTAAAGTACATCGCTCCATTTGTGCATTTAATTCACGGCGTCGACAGCGTGAAACTGTTGCTAGAAATTAATAAACAGGGAATAAAAATTGGACGAAAAATACCATGTTTACTGCAATTTCATATTGCACAAGAGCAAAGTAAATTCGGTTTTTCGATGGAGGAAGCAAACGAATTCCTTACTTATAAAAATCACGATGCACTGAGCAATGTTGAATTTTGCGGAGTCATGGGTATGGCCACTTTTACCGATAACACAGCACAAATTCGCCAAGAATTTAAGGGCTTGGCCTCGACCTATAACGTACTAAAACTGCAACATTTTTCCACCGCTGAAAGCTTCCAAGAAATTTCAATGGGAATGAGCGATGACTACCCCATTGCCGTTGAAGAAGGCAGCACCTTTATTCGGGTAGGAAGTAAAATTTTTGGTCACCGCAATTAAGTGAATCACTTTTTATCGTAGACCAATTCGCAAACGTTTTCGGGAGTAAAGTACTTTTTCGCCACGGCATTAATTTCTTCCAATTGTACTGCTTGGATTTTACGGAAGGTTTCCGAAAGTGCATCAATTCGATCATAGACCAACAGCGTCTTTCCATTCGCCATGCACCGTGCATTGTTGCTTTCTGAAGCTATGGAAAGTTGACCCAAAAACTGTACCTTAAGTTTTTGCAATTGGGCTTTGGAAAGACCTTGTGTACTAAGCTTATGTAATTCTTTTTTGGCCAATTCCATGGATTTATCAATGTTCTTTTGTTCTGCCGATAGAAGTATTCCCCAATACCCAGAATCCTCCAACGCCGTATAATTGGCCTCGACATGGTAAGCCAAACCATATTTTTCTCGAATGACGACGTTCAACCGAGCATTCATCGCAGGACCTCCCAGGTAATTGATGAGTAGGTTCATCATTAAGCGGTCATCGTCGCGAAAGGATGGGGCATATGCCCCAAGAATAGCATGGGATTGATGGTTCGATTCCTTTTTACGCAGACGAAACACCTGAGCTTTTTCAGGTACTTTGAATTGTAAATTTCTGGCATTTAACGGTAACTTCGGCAAACATTCGTGAATCAGGTTCACCAACCGTTGTTGGGATTCCTTTCCCACATAAGAAATCACCAAATTATCTGCGGTGAAGTTGGATTGAATGAACTGCAACAAATCTTGTTGTTGCAAACCTTTGACAGACTTCTTTGTTCCTAAAATTGGATTACCCAGCGTACTTTCCGGGAATAATAAGGCGTCGAATTCATCCATTAAACGGTCGACAGGACTGTCTTTGTAGGAATTTATTTCATCGATGATCACCTCTTTTTCCTTTTCAATTTCCTCCAATGGAAAGGTGGAATTCATCACCAAATCCGACATTAATTCAAAGGTTCGCTTGGTGTATTTATGCAAAAAGGTGGCGTGAACGCAGATTTCTTCTTTGGCGGTAAATGCATTCAACTCCCCGCCTACTTCATCGAGGCGGGATAATATCCACATAGGACCGTGATGCTTGGTTCCTTTAAATATACAGTGTTCCAGATAATGCGCTAAACCCATTTTCTCCATGGGCTCACTCCTGCTTCCTCCTTTGAAATAAAATGCCAAGTGACCTACGGGACTGTTCGACTTTAAATAGGCCAAACGAATTCCTGAGGGCAAGGTGGTGATTTCCGTGGGTTGTTCCTTCATATCATTATGGATTCAAACGAAATTTATCCCATGCATTGGAACTCCCTTCGAACACCAAGCGTTCGTGTAGGCGCGAAGGTTTACCCTGCCAAAATTCGAACTTACTTGGAACCAAAGCCATGCCTCCCCAATGCGCTGGACGGGGAACATCATTCGGGTACTTTGCCGAAAACTCCTGAAACCTTGCTGTTATTTCCTCCATGGAATTTAAGTGTTCCGATTGAAACGAGGCCCAAGCACCAAGTTGACTCTCCCTCGGTCGTGATGCAAAATAAGCATCGCTGATGGTCGGGTCGATTTTAACAACGGTTCCTTGAATGCGAATTTGTCGTTCCAACCCTGGCCAGAAAAACAACAAACTTGCTTTAGGATTCACGTTCAAATCCTGTCCTTTTTCCGAAAGGTAATTGGTGTAAAAAACGAAGGATTCTTCGAAAATTTCTTTCAAATAGACCACCCGAGAACTGGGCATTCCCTCCGAATTTACGGTGGCAATAACCATTGCGTTGGCTTCAAGTTCTCCTTGATGAACGGCTTCGTTGAACCATGTATGGAAACCATCCCATGGATTATCGAAGGTTAACGCGTTCGTGTTTCTCGTAAAATCGCTGTGATCGTTTCGTAAGTTTTCAATCGAATTACTCATGCTCTTCGTCAAAGTGATCTTCCAAGGAACTATCGTTGGATGGTTCTTCTGAAACCTCCTCTTCCTCCACATCGGATCCTGAGGCACTAAATACCACACCTCGTTGACTGCTTACAGGTTCGTCAAAGTCTTGCACCTTTTTGGCTGGTGATTGAACGTCCTCGTCGCGGTAGGGGAAAATTTCAACGATGGGCGAGGAAACGATGGAGATCACTTGATAATCAATCATCAATCCAGCTAGGCTTTCTTCCATACGACCATAGGCTTCCTTAACATCCGGCGCAGAAACAAGAAAATTTTGAGCGACTTTTTTCTTTTTGTCGCCTTCCTCCTCCTCAATTCCGTACGTAATTTTACATTTAAACCATGTAGCAGAATCCTCATACTGAAAAATATCGGACAAATCCGTTCGAGCGATTCCTACCACCATGAATTCTCCACGAATGTAGGAGCCAAGTTCTTCATAAATCCGAGCCTCAGCATCGGTAAAGGTCATTGCAGCCAGTAAATAAGGTTCGGTAACCCTTTTGAGGGTGCCATTTTCCAACTGCTTTGTGTATTTTACTCTAACGGTAAACCAACTGTTCATGGTGCATATTATTTATCCTACAAAAATACAGCATGTTTTGTGGAAAAACGCCCCATGTTAATAAGTAATTATGGTACGGAAAGGAATTATTTCCCGAAACCAAAGGGCAGTAAATCCTTCACCCGATGTACAATCATGGTTCGTTGATCTTGGTTCACTAAGATAACCCGAATCGGGGGTTCTTGACGGTTTTCGGACTCCAGCATTACTTGCCGACATCCGCCACAGGGTGAAAGCAATTGCTCGTCTGGCATGAGTTCGCCTTTTGCAACCACGCACAAGGTATCGATGGTTACCCCAGGGAAATTCGCTCCGACGTAATTCAAAGCGACCCGTTCAGCACACAAGCCTGACGGAAAAGCCAAGTTTTCTTGGTTAGAACCGCAAATAACTTGACCTGTTTCCAAAAGTACAGAGGCACCAACTTTGAATTTACTGTAGGGGGCATATGCTTTTTCCATAGCATCTAGCGCATGGTTAACCAAGGTTTGATCTGATTCCGAAAGTTGATTCCAATCGGCGAATAATTCGTACGAAAAATTAAAATGATGTTGTGACATGCAACTCCTTACGCATCGTTGCATCTAAGGTTACGCTAATTGAGGCGATGCGTTACTAATTGCTCCACTTTTTGCAGTAAATGATGTGGCTTGAAAGTACGCCACTCGAGGTCGTCCAGCTCACCTCCCATGGCCATGTAAGAATCCACGTGAATACGCTGCATTTCCTTGGCTACATGGGGATGCACATTAATTGCCGCTATCCACCCATGTTCAACATCATCGAACCACTCCTCGTAGTAGCAATCGTCGGAAAAATGAAAATTTAACACATTTTCCAAAATGAGTACGAAGTGGGTTATCCCCTCCTCCACCAACGGATTAATGACATTCGACTTTAGGGTCATGATATCGTTTTCAATGGCATCATTCCATTCGCCAATGAGTTCAAGGATACAGCTACCCGCATCGTAATCCACATACAAAATTTTGAGGTACAAGGTCGTTGATCCAAATTCGTCCCACTGAGGGTGAATGAGGAAATTATAAATACGGTGCTCAAATTCAAACTCGCTGTATTCCCTTCCGTAAAAGGGAGACCTAGGGTCTTCAGAGGCAATGTATTCACCCCTCCAACGGAAAAACGGCTCGATGTAGTGCATTTGAATGCAAAAGTCGAATAAAAATGTCAAAAAAAAAGCACCCGAAGGTGCCTTTACCATCGATTTTTTAGCATCAATAATAATCTTTTAGGTCGACTGTTGTCCCTTCAAGGTCGGCGTAAATTTTCACGATTACGCGTTTCGTAGCTCCGTCGTATACCAAGTCTCCGACATTTCCTGAAAACCCGGCAGTTGTAAAAGGACTGACCGTTGAACAGCATGAACCGTAACCCACACTTGACCCTACACCTATCTTAACGGATATGCCCTTGGAGCCTGTCCCTTTGATTTTAAAAGAAATGCGCGCTTTCGAAGATGCGAATGAACTGATCTTTACGTCCGATGATGCATTAGTCAATGTACTTTTCGGCTCGGAGCTGCACGACGAAAGAACTATGAACCCGCCCAACAAAAGGCTCAGTTTAAAAGAATTGAATGTTAACATACGGTTGAATTATTTTTTTATAAAACTAGTTATAAAAATCCTAGGAATCCCAATACCTTTGCACCATGGCCAAAGATAAATTGGCGCGTTTTGCCGCCATCAAGACCTTTCCAAACGTACTGGAACACCATTACCAAGCATCCTTTCCCATGAAGGGGCATTGGCACCGCGATTTTTTCAAGAACGAACATCCCATGGTTTTAGAATTAGGATGCGGTAAAGGAGAATACTCGGTGGGGATGGCTCGCTTGTTTCCGGAGAAAAACTTCCTCGGCTTGGATATCAAGGGCAACCGCATGTTCATTGGAGCACGTCAAGCACTGAACGAAAACCTCAACAATGTCGGTTTTTTGAGAACCCGTATCGATTTTGTGGAGTCATTGTTCGGTCCCGACGAAGTGGATGAAATCTGGCTCACCTTTTCCGACCCGCAACCCCAAAAACCCAAAAAAAGACTCAGTTCCTCCCTGTTTATTAACCGGTATCGAACGTTTTTAAAACCCGGAGGAATGATTCACATGAAAACTGACAACGATCTATTGTTTGATTTTACAATGGAAGAAATCGAGCAGCACGGTTATTCCATCATCGATTATCGTCCAGATCTGTATGCTACCCTTATTGGCGAGGAAAACTCCGTTGAAAACACCATCTTTCGTATCAAAACACATTATGAAACCTTGTTCCACGCGAAAGGTCACGTGATCAAGTACGTGAGTTTCAAGGTGCATTAACCCCATGCAGCGAATTACCAACGGAATTTATAAAGGTGCTGATGGCCGCGAGAGCTTGTATGACCTATTCCAACCCGAAGATTGGCAAGGGGATCTCATCCTTTTTGTCCATGGATTCATGGGTTTTAAAGACTGGGGAGCTTGGAACTTAGTAGCAGCCTATTTCGTGCAACAGGGATTTGCATTTGCGAAACTCAACCTTAGCCATAACGGTGGAACCATCGAAAATCCGTTGGATTTTCCTGACCTAGAGGCCTTTTCGAACAATACCTACTCGAAAGAAGTGGAAGACCTAAGCTTATTTCGAAAGCAGCTTGCCATGAAAATTCATGCAAAGCGGCTTTACCTCATCGGTCATTCTCGAGGTGGCGCAGCGGTAATCTTGAACGCAAGGAACGAGTGCGTTGATAAAATCGTGCTTTGGGCCTCCATTTGCGATATTGGACGGCGTTTTCCCGAAGGTTCATCACTAGAAGATTGGAAAAACCAGGGGTACCGAACCGTGCTGAACGGACGAACGAAGCAGGAACTCCCTCAGAAATATAGCTTGTACGAGGACTTTCTTAAAAATGCAACCCAGCTCAACCTCGAAGCGGCCGTAAAATCGATGAGCATACCAATGCTTGTAATACATGGAGATCAAGACCGTTCTGTAGAACTTGCGGAGGGGGAAGCCTTAGCGGCCTGGAGCCAAACGAGGCTAGCGGTAATTCCCGGAGCAGATCACGTATTTGGAGCAAATCACCCTTGGACGAAAACTGAGCTACCGCAAGACCTTCTCGAGGTTTGTGAAAAAACGTATGATTTTATGACGGAATAAATCAACTTTTCTATTCAAGAAAATCTACCTACATTTGCAGTCGGGGTAAGTCTTTTACGACCAGCTCCCTCTGAATCCTCCAGGAC
>JBJOJZ010000152.1:0-26760 GCA_046046325.1 Bacteroidota bacterium | reverse complement strand
CCAATGGAAACTTCCGAACGATTAAAAAGCTGAATTAGTTGTGAAAGCTGTTCATGTTGTACTAAGGGTTCATCTCCTTGAATGTTTACAATGACCTCCATGTCGGGGAAATTACTGGCGACTTCTTGGCATCGTTCCGTTCCGGTGGTATGTTGCGTACTCGTCATTATGGCCTTGCCGCCAAATCCAAGCACATGGTTTAGTATGCGTTCATCATCCGTCGCTACCACTAAATCCGTTAGTTGTGGGCATGCCGATGCTCCTTCGTAGACCCGTTGAATCATGGATTTTCCTTTTAAATCGATCAGGGGCTTTCCAGGAAAACGGCTTGAGGCATAACGTGCGGGAATAACACCTAGGACTTTCATTAAAATTTCATTGCGAGTTGTACCAGGAAGTTTCTCGGTGCTTGAATATCTCCAGGACGACTGCTTGTTTCTGTATTAAATACGTTGTTGGCAATGAAGGATGCTTTCAATTTATCCGTGCATTGGTAGCTAATTCTTGCATCGAAAGTAATGTTTCCTTTGTTATATATTTGACGGTACTCTTTTAATCCTGGAAGGATAAAAGTTCCAGCAATATCGTCCTCAAATACTTTATCCACATTTCTCATATGACTGTTGTAGCGGTTCGAAATTCCGAAGCCCCATTTTTTGTAAACCGCTTCTACATCGGCTCGGACTAGGTGCCTAAAGCGATATTTGAGCATATTACTGCTATCGGAATTACTGGCCGTATATTTCGGGTCTGCATTTAAAGAAATTGGATTCATATATGTATATCCAATCAATGAAACGATCTCGACCTCTTTGATTTTTCCAGTACTATTGAAGGATAATTCCACCCCAGTAATTTGAGCTTTCTCTACGTTTTGTGCCCTAAACCCAATAATATCGTTAAAGGTGTAGCCTTGGGCTAATAGTTGATTGAATTCTAACACACCCTCTTGAGTTGACGCATCAATTGAATTACCATTGATTGGATTGAAAGTTCCAAAGGAAAATTCAATCATGTTATTGTAGTTATTTATGAAGCCTGCGAGGTCTATTATCCCCTTCCATTCGCCTAACTTAACCCCTTGTTTAATGCCGAGTTCTGCCGCCCATCCGGTTTCTGGGTTCAATTGAGAATTGGGGAAAATATTTAACGCCCCAACGGAAGTGCTAGTGAAACGTTCCCCAACCGAAGGATACCGAATGCCTTGTCCGATGGATGCACGCAGGTGCGTATACTTTTTCAATTCGTAGTGTGCCCCAGCCCTGAAAACCGGATAAAAAGGCAAGGTAACTGCCCCAAGTTTAAAATCTGAGTCGCCCTGTTTTTTGTCCATCGTAAAATACTCTGCCCTCATTCCTGCCGTTAAATCGAATTTTCCAATATGCTGATCAAATTGTGTATACGCTGCTGCGTTGGAAGATTGATGGTCACCAAAAAGGTTGGAAAACACGACATTGTAGGAATAAAACGCTCCGGATATTAGGGTTCCTCCCGATTTAAAATTGTGTTGAAATCCGTAGTCTCCAGTGTATACTATCGCTCCATTGCTTTGTTGACTGTTACTGATGTTTTGGTTAGTAGTTAAGTAGGCTCTTGATTTAAACGTGTGTTTATTCTTGAATCGATCGATGTATTTAATGTAGGGATCAATGAATAAACGATTGGATAAATTGTACGTCAAAGTGGAAGATGGATTCGCGGTATCCGCACCGCCACTTGGTGTATAACCTTGGTCAGCATGCTGCCAAATCAAGAAATTGCCGGTTTTGTGGTATTGGTAGTTAAAACTTACGCCTGCTTTAAATCGTTCAATTCTTGTTGGCCGAAAGTACAGGGTTCCGCTGACCCTACCCCTGGTTTCTGTTTCTCCTTGCCGATACCCTTGATCGTTGTAAAATACGGTTGAAATCGTGTAACCGGTTTTCTTGAACATTTGACTTCTAAAAAATTCCAATTGTTGGTTCATTGGGTTGAATCGCCGAGAACTATCCGGTCCCCACCATTTCATAGATTTACGTCTTGGAGCATCATAAATTCCTGCTTGTACGCGTATTTTGGTTTCCGGAACTAAACCGGGTTCTTTTTCCGACAAAGCAATAACGCCGTTCAATGCTCCACTTCCATAGAGCACCGAAGACGCTCCTTTAATCACTTCAACTTGAGATGCTTGTTCTATCGGGATGGCGTTCCATTGAGCATCGCCAGCATATCCTGAAAGCAGGGGCATGCCATTCCATAACATCATCACGCGGCTGCCTGCACCATAGGCAAATCCTGAGCCTCCACGAATGCTCACTTGGCCGTCCATGGTGAACACCCCTGGGGTTTGTTCTACGGCTTGTTCCAGGTTCACCATTCCTTTGTTTTCGATAAGTCTTGGCTTAATGACTTCCAATGAAATGGGAATTTCTTCAATGGCCTGCGCACGTTTATTGGCTGATACCACAACGGTCTGTTCGGTTTTTTCATTAACGCCTAGGGTTAAAGAGTAGTTTCCGGCAGCACTAACAAACAAGGTATCGGTTTTGTACTCGAGCAGCGAAAAAATGAGAGTTACGGGGAAGGAACTTGCATTGATTTGATAAGTCCCCTGAGCATCCGTAAGAGTACGCTGGCCATTGGAGGCATAAACTTTTACGTTCAGTAAGGGAGTGCCATCGGATTTGTCCGTTACAATTCCCGTAATTTGTCCGTAGGAATGGAAACCAATTACGAACAAGACAATAAAAAGTAATGTTGCTTTCATTAGGTTAGTTGGATGGTTGAAAGTATCAAAAATTTACAAGGTCATTTGCATTTGAAGGATTAACGTACGGGGTGGCTGAACGGTACCTGGACGGCTTACGTATTCTACGTTAAAAAGGTTATCCATAATGAAGTTAACCTTGAACGCGTCATTAATGCGATATCCTAATCGAGCGTCAACTACCGCAACACCCTTGTTATAAATTGCTCGATATTTCGCCATACCGACGAGTAATTCTTGTCCAAGTACACCGTCTTCAAATACGGCATCAATGTTTTTCATAAAGCTGTTATAACGCGTTGAAATCCCCAAACTTACTCCTTTATAGGTTGCCTGAACATCCGCCTTGGCCATATGATTGAATCGGTATTTGAGCATGTTCGTTGTGGGATCAGAAAACGATAAACGGTAGATGGAATCGTTGTTCAAGCTTATGGGATTCATGTAGGTATATCCTAACAACGATGTCAGTTCTACGTCTTTAATTTTTCCTTCGCTGTTCAATGAAATCTCGAATCCGCCTATAAAGGCTTCTTCAGCATTTTGCGCTTGAAATCCTATCCACTTGTAAAAATAATTTATGGCATTTGGGTCGGTAGTTTGAAGTGATGCAATGCTGTCCGGTTTGTAAAGTCCAAACGTGAATTCGGTCATGTTGGAATAATAGTTCGCAAATCCAGCGATATCCGCCATGGCTTTCCAGTCTCCTAATAAGAATACTTGTTTTACTCCAAGCTCACCTGCATATCCCGTTTCGGGACGTAAATTCGGATTTTTGAAAATCACAACCCCACCCACAGAAGTTGAAACAAAACGTTCCGCAACGGAAGGGAAACGAATACCTTGACCCAAAGAACCCCTAAGATGCGTTCCTTTTCTAGGCTCATAATGAATACCTGCACGCGCAATAGGATATACAGGAGAATTCACGCCTAATATCTTAACCTGTGAGTCAGGAATAAGGGTGTCGAGTTGACAGTATTCTAGGCGCAAGCCGCCTGTGAAATCCCACTTGTTCGATTTTAATTCCCATTGACCATAAGCAGCACTGTTCATGGATAGATGGTCTCCGAAAACCCAACTTTTGATACGGTTGTGGGTATTGGTAATTCCTAAAATCAGGTTTCCTTTTGCGCTAATTTTTTGCTGATATTGATAGTCCAAATAGTACATTTGTGCAAAGGAGGCATCCACCACATTTCCTTCATTGCCCGTGGTTACGAGGTAATAGCGAGAACGAATATAATGGCGACCTTTTTTCCCATCAATGAATCGAAAATATGGGTCAATATTAAATCGTATAGCACGTTGTCGAGAAAGAGAATTGTCCATGGCTTGGTAGCCCATACTATCGTTTTTCCACAAAACAAATACCCCAGCGTCTTGCCATTGAAGGTTATAGCTTAACCCTGTTTTAAAGCGGGCATTTTCCTTAAGCGGACGGTAAAAGAAACTGCCGTTAATTCTGCCTCGTTTTTCCATTTCTCCTTGCCGATAAGCCTCCGTATAAAATCCATTGGCGCCAAGGGTGAAACCAAAATTTTTCAAGGATTTCCCATAATAAACATCGGCCAAATGGAACATGGGATTGAACGATTGTTCTTTGCCTTCTCCCCACCATTGCATGGACTTTCTTCTTGGATTGCTGTATAAGCCACTTTGTACCCTTGCTTGCAAAATTCCTTCGGGTCCGGGTTCTCGCTCATTTAAAGCAATGATTCCATTGAGTGCCCCACTTCCATACAGTACTGAGGAAGCACCTTTAAGAACCTCAATTTGCGAGGCTTGTTCCATTGGAACGGCGTTCCATTTCGCATCGCCAACATCGGGAGATAACATTGGAATTCCATTCCACAATAACATTACACGGCTCCCCGCTCCGTAAGCGTAACCTCCCCCTCCACGTATGCTAACCTGTCCGTCCATGACGTACACGCCCGGGCTCTGGTCGACAGCTTGCGCTAAATTGGTTAACCCTTTATTGACAATCAACGAAGGTTTTATTATGTCGATTGATATAGGTATCTCTTCAATTTTTTGATCTCGTCGTCCAGCACTAACAACCACCGTATTCATGGTTCG
This sequence comes from Bacteroidota bacterium, assembly GCA_046046325.1. Classification (GTDB taxonomy): domain Bacteria; phylum Bacteroidota; class Bacteroidia; order Flavobacteriales_D; family Crocinitomicaceae; genus UBA952. Next base: position 21,932 of record JBJOJZ010000152.1, on the reverse strand, counting down.
CTGTTTCGTTTCCAGCGAAAATACTCGAAACTCACCTGTGCTTACTTGATGCTCTTGACGTTCAAATCCATTGGCATTGATGGTTATTTGAAAAGGGAAGCTTTCTACCTCCAACGTAAATTTACCTAATGAGTCGGATTTAACCCGAAGGCCGTTTTCATTATTTTTGATGAGCACACCTTTTAGGGCAAGGCCTGTTTCGGCTGATTGAACCATTCCGGTCCATGAAACTTTTGCTTGGCTGTAAAGTCCGAAAGGTAAAACCAATAGTATGTTAAAAATCCACTTTTGCAAAATAGTCTTTAATTATATCGTTAAATTAGTGTTGCTAAGATAAAAACAAATTTTTATTGGAATGTTGGAAAAGGTGGCGTTGAGTTTTTTGAAGGGAATGGGACCCGTGAGAGTTCATGCTGCCTTAGCTAAATTAGCAGACCCCAAGGACTTTTTCCAACTTTCCCTCCAAGATTTGAAACAGCTTACTGGATTTACGCATTTGCAACTATCCAATATGGACCGTACGCATGCGTTAATTTCTGCTGAAAAAGAACTAGAAGCCTGCGAAAAAAAAGGCATTGTTCCGCTGTTTTTTCAAGATGAATCGTACCCAAGACGCCTGCGTCAATGCCCTGATGCCCCCATAGTTTTATATCAAAAAGGCAATTCCGAACTGAATGCAAGGCGAGTTATTGCCATTGTTGGAACTAGGAACTTTACAGAATACGGTAAAGAGCTCGTCAAAGAATTGATATCGGATTTAAAAGATGCAAAGCCCCTTGTGGTTTCTGGACTTGCCATGGGTATTGATGCTTTGGCTCACGAGGCATGCTTGAAAAACGACCTCCCAACGGTTGGTGTACTGGGACATGGGTTAAACGATGTGTTTCCTACTAAAAACTGGACGCTTGCCCAAAAAATGTTGGAGAATCAAGGCGCATTAGTTAGCGAATATTCCCTCTTCTCAACCCCAGTTCGCGAGAATTTTCCGGTCCGTAATCGAATCATTGCGGGACTCTGCGATGCAGTGGTGGTTGTCGAAAGCAAAGAGCGAGGAGGTTCGTTGATTACAGCCGAACTTGGTAACGATTATAACCGCGACGTGTTTGCTTTTCCTGGTTCAGTAAAGCAAAGGCATTCAGCGGGCTGCAATGCGTTAATTAGACAGCAAAAAGCACATTTAATAACAGGATCCAAGGATTTTCTGAGCATGATGGGATGGAATAACTCCATATCATCAACCCAAAAATCCTTATTCATTGAACTGAACCCAGATGAAAGAAAGGTGTTAGACTTTCTTAAACGTCACGAATCATTGTTTTTAGATGAATTATCGCATAAGTGCGGCCTACCCACCTCTCAACTGATGGGGCTTTTACTGACGTTGCAATTAAAGGGCGGGGTATTGAATTTAGGCGGTGGAAAGTTCACCGTACTCTAGCGAAACAATGCCCAGATTTTAGGAAGAAAAATGATGATTCCTCCAATAAACGCACCGATTGAAAATAGCAGAACTGCTCCTGCCGCTAGGTCTTTACTCCTTTTGATCCCTTCATGGTGTTCCAAGGTTACCGTGTCGCATAACGCCTCGATGGAACTGTTGATGGTTTCCAGGGCAAGAACTCCAGCAATGAACAACGTAAGGAACAGCCATTCATTTGTATTGATGTTGAGAAGTGCTCCCAACAAAATTGAAAGCATCCCGATGGTAAGTTGAATCCTGAAATTACCGCCTTTCTTGAAATGGGTTTTAATACCCGCTGCGGCATGGTAAAAACGTTTTGCAGTCTTTTTCAATATTTCACAAATCGTAAGGTTTGTTGCTGGCCATTGGATGAAATTCCTTGAAGAAGGTACAATCCAGCGGATAATTCGCCAATCCAGATGGGAGATGAGGCATCTATAACCTTAAGAAATTTACCTTCAGCATCCATTATTTTAAATATAGTACCCTTATCAACACTCTCAATACTTAACCATTCTTGAGCAGGGTTAGGGAAACACTTGAAAAAAGGCTCCATTGTCGTTTCAGATATGCCGACGTTGCAAATTCCTGGAATGTTGGTATCCAGCCAAGCGGCTCTTTGGCTAATGTAATCTTTCATGAAGTCCAAGTCTTCTTGGTAAGTATTTCCCACAAAGGCATTCCAATTCACATACTGTCCTATGATTGGCCATTTTTGAAAATTCCGAATTCTTGCTTCTTGAAGGTAGTTCGCCATGGAATCAATCCATTGATGTAATGAATCGGTATGCAAGGGACCTTCTCGCAATTCATTCCACCGACAACGAAGACCGTTTCTGTAGCTAGGAGCATCCAGCAACCGTTTCCACCAAAAAGGAATCTGGGTGGTGAAATTGCAAATTTGGTCAAAATTGTATTGCCAACCCGTTGTCTCAAATGCTTCGCAATAATCTGCATTTCCGTAAGAAAGGTTAAAATCCCACATCGGTCCTGCTACGAGGCGTCCTTGAAAATCTCCGGAATTTTTGTCTTTGTACATGAAGGAACTGGAACGATATCCGTCCACCGTTCTGCCCAACTCTTGTAATATAAAAAAGTCATAAAAGGACACCGGTTCAATCCATTGCATGTAATTGCTCTCGGGATTGGATTGAATGGCATTTTCGAAATCAGAAATATAACTTTGAAGGTAAGCGACTTGGGCCGGTTGAAGCTCATCGGATTCGGGATCGTGAAATTGGAAAACCACCTCGTTGCTGAAATTTGAATTCCAAGTGGTTCCTGATTCCCCCGTCAGTTTATCTACCTTAATGATATATCCCCCCGTTAACGAGTCTCCTGCTAAGTCATCTTGGTCTAAACGCGCAATGTTCACCCGATCATTATCCCTTTTAATGCGCTCCAGAAGAAGGTAAACCCCCAGGTATTGGTTATTTATTAGCAATTCACAAAACCTAAACCGAGACGCATAATGACCCATTTTCCGCGATAATTCATACGTCATCGCATCCCTCAATAACGTTTTATCCGGATACGGACCGTTCAATATCCAATCGTTCTCCACAGGTAATCCCATTAACGAAACGTTGTTATTCGTCCCCAAGGTTGTTTGCGTCTCAAAACCATAACTTTTTTTGGGATATTGCTGCGAAGTTGAACCCCGAATTTCAATCGAAATTTTACCGTTGTAATTGTTAAATGGATCGTTGATGAGGTTGATATTGTTCGGATTATCGATTACTCCCATATCGCATACAATCCTCGTATTATCATTGATTTGCTGTCCTGGAGGAACGATGATTTTTACAATCGGTAGGTTCGAAATGGTAAGATTAACCTGAGAGAAATTGACAAAAGGAAGCAAAAGAACCAAACAAAGAAGTGTTTTCATTAGCGTGAAATTAAAAAACATCTCGCAAGCCATGAAATATTAACGAATTACTCCCTATTTTTGCGCCAGTTCTTTGCGAGATTAACTTATGAAGAAAGGTGGAGGGACCGGCCCTATGAAACCTTGGCAACCTGTTGTAGAATAAGGTGCCAATTCCTATTCCGTTTGGAAAAAGATAAGTTCAGGCACGCGCCTTTTCTTCCAGAAAAATTAGAATGGATATAACTACATTACTTCAGGATCGAATTCTGATATTGGACGGTGCTATGGGCACCATGATACAGCGGTATACCTTGACGGAAGATGATTTTCGCGGGGATGTATTTAAAGATCACAGCGGTTCCTTGCAAGGGAATAACGACTTACTAAACATTACCCGACCCGATATTATCTTTGAAATTCACAAGGCGTACTTAGAGGCTGGTGCCGATATTATTGAAACCAATACCTTTTCCGGAACGACCATCGCACAGGCAGATTATCATTTAGAAGAAGCGGTGTACGACATCAACTTTCAAGGGGCACGCCTCGCAAAAGATGCGGCGAAATTGTTCACCGATCGTCCCCGTTTCGTCGCCGGCTCCATTGGACCTACCAACCGCACGGCCTCTATTTCCCCGGATGTAAACAACCCTGGATTTCGTGCGGTGACCTTCGATGATCTTTCCTCAGCTTACGCACAACAAATCAACGCGCTGATAGACGGTGGGGTAGATATTATACTAATTGAGACTGTTTTCGATACCCTCAACGCTAAAGCTGCTCTTTATGCTGCGGAGCAGGTATTTGAAGAACGGCAAATTTCATTGCCTATCATGGTTTCAGGAACTATCACCGATCTTAGCGGTAGAACCTTGTCGGGTCAAACTCCCGAAGCTTTTTTGATTTCTTTACAACATATGCCTTTATTGAGCATTGGCTTGAATTGCGCCTTGGGGTCAGAATTGATGGAACCCTATTTAAGTATTTTGGCCGAAAGAGCCCCTTTTGCCGTGAGCGCGCATCCAAATGCAGGCCTTCCGAATGCCTTTGGCCAATACGATGAAACCGCAGAACTGATGAAGGAAAAAATCGCCTCGTTTTTTGATAAAAAACTGGTGAATATTGTTGGGGGATGTTGTGGAACTACTCCCGAACATATTCGAGCCATTGCGGAGTTAGCCCGAAAGTACGAACCTAGAAAGTGGAGTAACTGATGGAGAGAGTTTTACGGTTATCGGGACTTGAGCCTCTAGTCGCGACCAAAGAGAGCAATTTTGTCAATGTTGGAGAACGAACCAATGTTACGGGTTCAAAAGCCTTCTTACGATTAATTCGTGAGGAACGATTCGAAGAAGCCTTGGCGGTTGCGCGAGAGCAAGTTGAAGGAGGCGCTCAAATTTTAGACGTCAACATGGATGAAGCCATGATTGATGGAAAAACCGCGATGGTCACCTTTCTGAACCTCATTGCCTCCGAACCGGAAATCGCCAAAATCCCCATCATGATCGACAGTTCGAAATGGGAAATTATTGAAGCGGGCTTAAAATGTTTGCAGGGAAAAGGCGTGGTGAATTCCATTTCTTTGAAAGAAGGGGAAGAAGTGTTCCTGCAACAAGCGAAATATATTAAAACCATGGGAGCGGCCATGATTGTCATGGCTTTCGATGAGGTGGGTCAGGCTGATTCTTTTGATCGTAGGGTTGAAATTTGTTCACGTTCCTACGATTTATTGGTGAAAAAGGCAGGGATTCATCCGAATGACATCATTTTTGATCCTAATATTTTTCCTGTTGCAACAGGGATGGAAGAACACGCACTTAATGCCTTAGACTTTTTTCGTGCAACGGCATGGATTACTGAGAATTTGCCTGGGTGTCATATTAGCGGAGGCGTTTCTAATGTTTCTTTTTCCTTCCGCGGTAACAACGCTGTTCGGGAGGCCATGCATGCGGTTTTTCTCTACCATGCTATACAAAACGGCATGGACATGGGCATTGTAAACCCGACCATGTTAACCGTGTATTCCGATATCGATCCGATCTTGCTAGAACATATTGAAGACGTATTTTTCAATCGTAGGCCGGATGCTACGGAACGACTATTATCGTTGGCAGAAACCGTGCAACAAGGGGTTAAGGAAGTAGCAGTGGAAGAACTTTGGAGAAGTTTCGAATTGGTGAAACGCATTGAACATTCGTTGGTTAAAGGGATTGACAAGTACATCGAAGAAGACATTGCCTTGTGCTTGCCCATGTACGAAAAACCGCTTCAAATCATTGAGGGCCCCTTAATGTCGGGAATGAACGTGGTGGGGGATTTATTTGGCGAAGGAAAAATGTTCTTACCGCAAGTGGTGAAATCGGCAAGGGTGATGAAAAAAGCCGTTGCTTTTCTTCAGCCGTACATCGAGGCAGATAGCCAAGGTGAAATCCAAAAAGCAGGGAAAATTCTCATGGCCACGGTCAAAGGCGATGTGCATGACATTGGCAAAAATATCGTTGGGGTTGTTCTTGCCTGCAACAATTACGAAATTATCGATATGGGCGTGATGGTCCCCGGTAATGAAATCGTTCAACGCGCTATCGAGGAAGGCTGCGATATTATTGGTTTGAGTGGTTTGATTACCCCATCGTTGGACGAAATGGTCAAAGTGGCTTCCGCCATGGAGGAACGCAAGCTTAAGATTCCTTTGCTTATTGGGGGAGCCACCACTTCGAAAGTGCATACCGCGGTTAAAATATCACCTAATTACTCGGGCTCGGTTATCTATGTGCCTGATGCCTCAAGAGCTGTTACGGTCGCAGAAAAATTATTGGGTGGAGATCAGGGGATTTACCAAGATGAGGTTCGTGCAGATTATGCAAAGGTTCGTCAACATCACGAGCAGCATGCAGCGTCTAAACGCCTCATTCCAATTAATACTGCCCGAAAAAATGCATTGAAGTTGGAGTTTAATGAAGAAACCGTTCCCATCCCCAAAAAGATGGGCGTTTTCGATGGGGAAATTGCCGCTTTGGACGAAATCATTCCCTACATTGATTGGTCGCCCTTTTTCCGAAGTTGGGACCTTCATGGAAAATTTCCTGAAATTTTGAACGATGAGGTTGTAGGTGAAGAGGCTCGCAAGTTGCTGGAGGATGCCAAAGTTTGTTTATCCGAAGGTCAACAAAAAGGATGGTTTACCCCAAGGTACGTTTTTGGAATTTTTTCTGCTCAATCGGAGGGCGACGACATACATATCTTCGAGACCAATTCGGGAAAATGTTTACACCGCCAAATTGGATTGCGGCAACAAACGGAAAAAGTTGCAGGTCAACCCAACCTTTGTTTGAGCGATTTTATTGCTCCAATAAATTCTGGGGTTCAGGATTTTATCGGCTGCTTTGTGGTTACCGCTGGGGATGTCACAGAAGTTTGTCGGGAATTTGAATTGGCCCATGACGATTATAAGAGCATTCTATTGAAAGCAGTTGCTGACCGCATTGCCGAGGCCATGGCGGAATGGTTGCACGAACGCGTACGTCAAGAATATTGGGGTTATGAACATCAGGCTTTGTCCAATGAGGAGTTAATTGCAGAAAAATACCGTGGAATTCGCCCTGCCCCGGGATATCCTGCTTGCCCGGACCATTACGAAAAGCTGGGCATTTTTGAGTTGCTCAAAGCGAAAGAAACCTTGGGTGTTAGCCTAACCGAAAGCCTTGCAATGCATCCGGCTTCTTCGGTTTCTGGGTGGTATTTTGCCCATCCGGAGGCAAAATACTTCGGGATAACAGGAATTCTATCCGATCAATTCGAGTCCGTTTGCGAACGAAGAGGCTTGGACCCATCCGAACATCGCAGTTGGTTTAGCTCGATTTTGAAATAAAGGAGGCAAAGGGAAAGGCGGTTTTGTCATCTTAAGTGTATCTTTAGCAGGTATATGCAATTGCGAGTACTGAAAATCATCGGGTTAATGGGGCTGATTTTAACAGGAAGTATTTTCCATGCCCAGTCGATTAGCGGTGTAGTGAACCAGTATGTGGCGGTAACAGCCGTAAACGCAAACAGTGTTACTGTTTCCTCCGCACAGGGATTTTCGGTGGGTGACAAGGTGTTATTAATTCAAATGAAAGGAGCCACCATTTCATCAACGAACAATGCGAGCTTTGGACAAATTCAGAACTATGGTAATGCCGGTAATTTCGAATTCACCACCATTGCTGCGATCAATGGAACCAACATTACGTTCGTTCAAAATTTATGTAAAACATTTACCGTAAGCGGATTGGTACAATTGATTCGAGTGCCGGTGTACAATCAAGCCACTATCATGGGTGCGCTAACCGCTTTGCCATGGAACGGAACCATCGGTGGTGTAGTCGCTATTGAGGCAACAGGCGGAATCACCTTTAATGCCAACATTGATGTGCAGGGGCAAGGATTTGTTGGGGGAACTTGGACCAATGGTTTTTTTGGTTGTGGAGATGCAAATTATGCCAATTCAGGCAATACAGCAGGTAAAAAGGGAGAAGGAATTGTTGCCGCACCATTGAACATGGACGGCAACAGGGCTCCTTTAGCCAATGGAGGAGGCGGATCGAATTCTGGGAATCCTGGGGCTGGCGGAGGAGGTAACGGAGGTGCCGGTGGTAGAGGAGGCAACGAGTTTTTTGGTTGGTGTGCGGTAAATGGTTCCTTTGGATTGGGAGGGTATTCTTTGAATTATTCAACCTATCGTGCCTTTTTAGGCGGCGGCGGTGGCGGAGGTTATCGTGATAACGGTCTAACAGCGACCAATGGTTCTCGAGGGGGAGGTATTGTTTTTTTAATTGCTCCCACGGTTCAAGGAAATAATGCGCAAATTGTTGCATCAGGAGCTCATGTGGTTGGAAATTCTGATTCAGAAGGTGCCGGTGGTGGCGGAGCAGGGGGCTGCGTGTATTTATTAACTCAAAATGTAACTTCTCCGCTTTCGGTGGATGTACGAGGTGGAAATGGCGGCAATATCTTCAGTACTCTTTGGTCATCTGCTTGCCATGGTCCCGGCGGCGGCGGCGGCGGCGGTGCTCTTATTTTTCAGCAAGGAGCTTTACCAGCGAATGTTAATCCTCTGTTGAGTGGAGGACAATCGGGTTCTGTATTGCACAGTGGTCCTGCATGCGCTGGAACACCGCACGGTGCTCAACCCGGCGCAAATGGAATTTTACAACCGAACTATGTTCCTCCGGGCCCTTCAGGAGGGGTAAATTTAGGGCCTGATACCCTAATGTGCTTGGGATTTTCGGTCATGCTCCAGCCCGATTCGGTGTATGCGTCCTATTCATGGAGTAATGGTTCCACTGGTCCCAGCCTATCCGTCAGTGTACCTGGAATCTATTGGTTAGATGTTCCAAGCGGATGCGGTGTAGCCCGCGATTCAATCGTAGTTTCCGTCGTCCCGGATACCTTTGATTTAGGGCCGGATTTGTTCCATTGTTTGGGAGATTCCTCCTTAATTATGGCCCCATTAAATTATCAAAGTTATGCATGGTCCAATGGGAACATAGGGTCCCAAGATTGGATTCAAAATGGAGGGATTTACACTGTTAGCGTTGTGGATGGTCATGGATGCACCAATACGGATAGCGTCTTGGTTTCGATTCACCTACCGGACACTACGCTTTTGATGTCGCAAATATGTTCGGATTCTTCAGTGTTGTTTAACGGTCAATCCCTTTCAACCTCTGGGATGTATACTATGGTATTACAAAATAATCATGGATGTGATTCTTTGGTCATCTTAACTTTGCAAGTCAACCCTATTCCGGTAATAACTGCGATTGATACCACCATTTGTTCGGAGGAATGCGTTACATTATACGCCCTTGGTGCTCAAAATTATGTTTGGCAAGATGCCGCGTCATTTGGTCCTCAAAACACGGTATGTCCAACGATTAGTTCTTCTTATTCCGTTCAAGGGGTTAGTGCATTGGGGTGTACTTCGCTGCCAATTACCGCTCAGGTGAACGTTGAAGCCTTGTTATCCCCCAATTTTTCTTTATCTCCTTTGCAGCTTGAACTAAGCGATCCAACCGTTACCATTTCGAACAATGTAAACCCTAATCAAACCTATCAATGGGTGATTAATGGGGAGAGTTTTGTAAACAATTCAGCAGAGTTTACATGGGATTTACCGATGGTGGAAGGTGTTTATGTGATTGAATTAACCACGAGCAATGAATTGGGGTGCAGCCAAACCATTTCTCGCACGGTGGAAATAACGAACACGGTTTCCTTATACATTCCGAATTCATTCACCCCAGACGGAGAAGAAGAAAACGCAACGTTTTACCCGGTTTTTTCGCCAGGTTTCACGCCCGAGAATTATTGGTTCGCCATTTACAACCGTTGGGGAGAAATCGTTTTTGAAAGCTATGACGTGGCAAATGGTTGGGACGGTTATTTACCTTATGGCATAAAATGCCCTTTGGGAGTCTATACCTACGTGTTGCGCTACGGCGGACAAGAGGACGGACAATGGGAGCAATTTTATGGTTTTGTAAATTTAATTCGATAGTTAAGTTAATTTTTAAAAGCTTCTTTTTGCCCCAGTTTCAACCTATTAGTTGTGCAACTTTTTGCGTAGATTTGTTGTCCAAGAGCCGACTATGATTCGAATACTATCCGTCCTACTTTTTACCTCACTCATTTCCAGTGTTGTTGCTCAGGCTCCCACGGCCAATTTTACAGCCTTGCCGTTGAGTGCTTGCGTTGGTACCGCAATCAATTTTACATCGACTTCCGTCACGAATGGAGGCCCTGCCATTACCCAATATTCATGGAATTTCGGAGATGGAGTTACGGTTACTAATCAAAACCCATCGCACATCTATACCACACCAGGAACTTTTACGGTTACTTTGGTGGTAACCAACGCCAATGGTGGAGTGGACTCGGAAATCAAAAGCAATTACATCACCATTTTACCAGCACCCAACGTAGGCTTTAATGTTAGCGGACTTGGTTGTACCGTTCCCTTAACCGTAGGATTCACCAATACTTCTTCGAGTGGAGCGAATTTTACGTACGCTTGGAATTTCGGCAATGGACAAAACTCCAATCAACAGAATCCTGCAAATATTACCTACAATGCAGCGGGAAGTTATGGAGTTCAGCTAACGGTTACCAATACCACTACGGGATGTGTTGGAACATTTACGGATTCCATTGTAGTGAGCAATTTTCAGGCGGGTATTACCGCTCCTTTGACAGGTTGTGTTGGAAGTGCAGTAACTTTTCAAGATAACTCAACGGCAGGTGCAAACCAATGGAACTGGAACTTTTCCGGGCAAGGTAACAGCCAACAGCAAAATCCTAGTTTTACCTTTAACGCCCCAGGGGTTTACAACGTTACCCTTCAAGCGCAAAATACGGGGTCCGGTTGTTCGGGAAATGCGCAGCACCAAATAACCATTCAAAACAACATTACCCCTTCTTTTACCGCAAATCCTTTAACCAATTGCGCTCCGTCGAATGTTACCTTTAACAACACAACCGGAGTTGCCGGTAACTATACATGGACTTTCGGTAACGGACAAACCTTTAACGGGACTAATCCACCTCCACAGGTGTATAATGCTTCTGGTCAATATTCAGTGACCCTTTCAGTAACAACAGCGTCGGGTTGTACGGGTTCCACCACCCAATCCAACTACATCAACATCGTGAACATTGTTGCGGGTTTTGAAGCCGATGAACCTGGAGGTTGTGCTCCACATACGGTTCAATTTACGGACACTTCTTCATCGCCAAATCCAGCCAATCCCATTGTAAACTGGCAATGGAACTTTGGCAATGGTCAAACGTTTGTCGGTCAAAATCCTCCGCCCCAAACTTATGGATTAAATCCGGGCTTGTATGACGTGACGCTGGTGGTGACCTCACAATCCGGATGTATCGACACCATGTTCATGAATGATTACGTGACCGTAGGTCAGATTGATTTGGTCGATTTTACGGTAAGTCCTCTGGTTACTTGTGCTAAGGAAGATGTTAATTTCACCAATGGAACTATCATATCCATTCCTCATCAACCCAATGAGGTAAGTTATTTTTGGGATTTTGGTGACGGTACTTCTACCCAAGAAGACCCCACGCATCAATTTACGCAAGATACGGGATACATCTCCGTTCAGCTAATTGTCGATTTTAGGGGGTGTAAAGATTCCATCACGATTGATTCTGCGGTTTACGTACTTGCTCCCATTGCCAAATTCAATCCATCAACTCAACTGGTTTGTAACCCGGCTAGCCTTCCCGTGAACATCAATTTTACCGACAATGCTATTCATGGAGAACTTCCGGACAATGTGAGCATGACATGGGAGTGGGGTGATGGAACACCCAACACCAATATCGGAAATGCCGTTTTAGACGGGGTAAACAATGGCAATACTTCCCACAGCTATGCAGGTTACGGTTCTTACACCGTGGAACAAGTTATTCACAACTACACGACAGGATGTTCGGATAGCATTACCAAAACCATCCATATTTCTCAAATAGCAGCGCAATTTACCAGATCGAATGACTCCGTTTGTCGAAACGATACCTTATTCCTTACCGATGGAAGCAGTTCTTGGAGCACTCCCCCAAGTCCTCACCCTTTGACCAATTGGTCTTATGCCATGGGCAATGGACAAACGGTTACCACAGGCCCTAACCCAAGCTACGTTTACACCACGCAAGGATTGTATAACATCACGCTAACGGTTACCAATAGTGTGGGATGTACAGCACAGGTAACCCATCCCGTAAGAGTTCTAAACGTTCCGTTCCCGATCATTACCGCCCAAGATGCGGTGGGCTGTTCGCCCTTCCCGGTCACTTTCACCAACGGCTCAATGGCGGTTGGAAACGGAATGCCGTTGTCATATTTTGTAACTACTTTTTCGGATGATAATACGTCAGTTACTACCAACAGTGTAAACCAACCGATTAATCACACCTTTAATGGCAACGGAGTGTATTACGCAACGATGGTAGTTTACGATGTTTTCGGATGTGAATCCACCCCCGCAACTGTACCCATAACCATTACAAAACCCACAGCGAATTACTCTTTTCCAAGTGTGGTTTGTTTCCCTGATACCAACCTTACCTTGAATACTTCTACAGGAGTGGGTAACCTCACGTACGAATGGTACGTGAACAACCAGCAAGTTGGCAATACGACAGATACCTCCATCGTTTCGGTAATTTCTGCCAACTTACCTGTTTCACAGATTAGCACCACGTTCAACTTGTCCTTGGTCGCCATTGATTCGAATGGCTGTGAAGATACCCTAACCCAACCGATTACCGTTTCTCTACCTCACGCGATTCCTACTTATGGTTTTTCTGGGGCAGTTCTAAATGCAAACGGTGAGTACGATTGTCCTCCTCTCTTTGGTTCATTTGAGGATTCTTCACAATCCGTTGGAAATGTGACGTCATGGAATTGGCAGTTTGGGGACGGAAACAGTTCGATTTTAGAAGATCCGAGCAATACGTTTGTTGTGAACGGTGATTTTGATTTATACCTTGAGATCACCGATCAATACGGTTGTTCAGATGATACAACCATCCTTGATTATGTAGCCATTGGCGGACCTCAAGGGGACCCAATTGCTATTCAAAACGGCAATATTTGTGCACAGGGCGCCGCCTTCTTAGTGCAAAATGCCGTAGACGTCGACAGCATTATTTGGTCTATGGGTGATGGGACCTTTGTATACAACGAAACGAATTTTGTCTATAATTACGATACTCCCGGTACGTACGTGACAACTGTAACTTTGATGAATCAGGCCGGGTGTGAAATAACCACGGTATTGGATTCAGTAACCGTATTTGATGATGGATTGAATGCAAATTTCTCTGCGAATCCTATGTCAGTTGAACAAAGCGACACCATTACCTTGGATGATTTGTCGACCTTCTTAGCGAATCCAATTGTTACATGGTCTTGGTATGTTGGAAATGATACGTTGAATATCGTGAACAATTCGTCTAACCAGTATTTCGCAACGGACATGAGTGGAAACTATACAATTACCTTAATGGTTGAAGATAACTTAGGTTGCCAAGATGAATTTTCTTTAATGGTTACGGTGAACGACCCGGTATTGGTTGTGCCGAATGTTGTTACGCCCAATGGAGACGGTATCAATGATGAATTGGTCTTTTCAGAAGTGTATTTTAAAACCTACAGCGTTGAAATTTTTAACCGCTGGGGTCACTTGATTTACACGATTAAAGACCAAACAGGAATGGCCATTTGGGATGCCGATACGCAAAATGGAACTCCTGTTACTGATGGAGTCTATTTCTACAGAATTGTTGGTGAGATGCTTGCCGGCACTAAGGTAGACTCCCACGGATTTGTGACCGTCATCGGTTCAAAGTAAACCGCTGTTTATCGTTTTTTCATAACCTTCATCCGTTTCAAGCTGTGAGGATGTGGCTGCTGCAACGGCTAATTGATCGCAGCGTTCGTTGTCTGGATTTCCTGCGTGGCCTTTGACCCAATGGAAGGTAAGGTTGAATTTAGGATGTAATTCAAGGTATTTCAACCAAAGGTCTGCGTTTTTTTTGCCTTTGAATCCTTTTTTCTGCCATCCCCACACCCATTTTTGTTGTATGGCATCAATCACGTATTTGGAATCGGAATAAATATGTACCGGATACTGATTCGTATTGAGAAGCTCTAGGGCATGTATCACCGCCCAAAGTTCCATGCGGTTGTTGGTGGTCAGTCGAAATCCCCGTGAAACGGTTTTTTCCTTATTTCCAAATTTCATGACAATACCAAAACCACCGGGGCCAGGATTTCCTCTTGAGGATCCATCGGTATAAATGAAGACTTGGCTCATGGTTTTTTTATCCTATGTGATTGATCTTTTATAAAGGATTTCCAACCGCTGCTTTTCGACTTGTTGTGTTCTCCAACGCCTTTGGAAAAATAATGACACACCGCAACGGCTAATCCATCGGTAGCATCCAAGTACTTCGGCATCTCGTTGAAATTCAATACTTTTTGCAGCATTGCAGCGACTTGCTCTTTGGAAGCATTCCCGTTCCCAGTTATACTCTGTTTTATACGTCTTGGAGAATATTCCTCGAAAGGTATGTTTCGGTTCAAACAAGCGGCGATCGCTACTCCTTGTGCCCGTCCTAGTTTGAGCATAGACTGCACGTTTTTACCAAAAAAAGGTGCTTCGATGGCCATTTCATCGGGTTTAAACTCTTCCATAAGGCCGTTCAAACGTTCGAGTATTCGCTTTAGTTTATCCGGGTGATTATTTAGTTTGTGCAATTGCACTACCCCAAAATTTACCAGACTCAATTTCCCATCTTTTACTTGGATTAAACCATAACCTAATACCGTCGTACCCGGGTCAATTCCAAGAATTATTCTATCTTCAGCCATCGATTATGCAATCCAACGATAAAACTACGCATTTAAAACCCTGGTTGAGTTCTTTGATTCGAATAGTTTTGCTCCTTACCCTGTGTTATGCGGTATATCAAGTTCAACTGAAATGGTTGAATTTCTCCACGATTCATGTGAAGTCACCTTGGTGGTTAGGATTAGCATTTCTCTTGATTCCTTTGAACTTAGGATTAGAGTGGTTGCGATTCAAAAAAAGCATGGAGGGATTCAACGGATTTCCTGATGGGTTGTGGGATGCCTTTTTACAAGGGATAGTCGTTTCCTTTTTCACCCCTTCGGTTTTTGCCACTACGTTTGGAAGAATGGGATTTACTGGAAAAGAAAACAATGCTGCCTTAGGAATTTCAGGATTGTACGGTGGTTTAGCCCAATTCTCCGTAACGATAGGCTTTGCCGCCTTGGGTTCTTGCCTGCTGATGAATGAAATTCCAACGGAAACCGTATGGATCTTTGGGTCTATTTTTTTAGTAGCTATAGCCTTTTTTTTTGTAAATCCTAAGGTGCTTTTCAAGCTCTTTAAACGATACAACGGGACGTTTAATTGGTCCTCTCAGCAAAAAGCATTGTTGTTAGCTTTGAGCGGTTTAAGATATTTGGTTTTTTCCCTGCAATTTCATGGACTACTCCTAGCTTTTGGTCAAGAGTTTACCGTTCACCAAGTCTGGGTGTTAATGCTGAGTTATGGCTTAATTACCCTTTCTCCGAGTATTTTATTCGGTAAAATAGTCATCAGGGAAGCTGTTGCCGTTGCCGTTTTTTCGTTCTTCATGTACCCTAAAGAAACGGTATTCATTGCTGCCTTTTTAACGTGGTTGTTCAACGTGGTTTTACCCCTTATATTTGCCGTTTTACGCATTTTGTTACGATGGAAGTCGCATTATTCTTAAGTTTTTACGCAGGGCTTTTGTGTTGGGTCGTGGTATACGGCGGGCTTAAGCATCGTTCAAAAGCGCTATCCATCCCTGCTAGTAATGTTTCGCTCGATGAGCTTACGGTGTTGGTTCCATTGCGCAATGAGGCCAAAAATCTAGCGAATTTGTTGGATTGTTTGCATAGGTCCAACGTTAAGCCTGCGAGGTGTATTTTCATCAACGACCATTCCGATGACGAAGGTAAAACCGTTTTTGAATCCCATTCCAGAGGATTATCGGTAGAATGGATTTCGCTGCCAGAAGGGCAGCAAGGAAAAAAGGAAGCCTTACGTTTTGGAATGTCATTCGTGACCACCAAATGGGTACTAACCATGGACGCCGATGTTACTTTTAAGTCCACGTATTTTTCTCAGATACAAGAACTGCCAGAGGCCGATTTGTGGATTTTACCCGCTGTGCTTGTTGGGGAAAGGCCCTTTAATCAATGGCAAGAAGTGGATTTACACATTATGAATGCCACAAATGTTGGGTTGTATGGTATTTACCGTCCGGTAATTTGCAGTGGAGCAAACCTGTTGTTTCAACTTGAGGTGTACCGGCAAGTCGATGATTGGAATGCGCATAAAAACATCTCCAGCGGGGATGATATCTTTACCTTACGTGCTTTCCGTCGCGCAAAGCGCGATGTGCGCTTGATTTCTGACACTTCGTTGGCAGTTTTTTCGCCGACGACTCGTGGTCTTTGGAGTTTCATGAACCAGCGGCTGCGATGGATTGGGAAAACAACACGCGTAAAAGATCATTTTGCCACGTTTTTGGGAATTTTGCAATCCCTGATTTCTTTAGTTTTTGTTGGGATTGTGGCGAAGTTGTTGGCGGAACAAAACATGGATACATTGCTTGTCCTTTTGTTGGTTAAGGCTTCTATTGAATGGTTCGTATTTGCTCCGTATTTTTTCCGATTCAATCGCATTGGGCCTTGGGTAATGCTTCCCATTATTCAATGGTTAGCCCCTCTGTACCACGGTCTGATTTGGGCATTAATCCCTTTAGTTAATCCGCAATGGAAAGGAAGAAGGGTTGTTCGCTGAGACGAAGCCGTTGATTTGTTGTATTTTTGTGCATGCGAATTTTAATGGTTTGCCTTGGCAACATTTGCCGTTCTCCGCTCGCCGATGGCTTATTGCGCCATAAGGTGACTCAAAGAGGTTTGTCATGGGAGGTTGATTCTGCAGGTACCGCAAATTACCATGTTGGAGCACCTCCGGATGCTCGAATGGTGGATACCGCTCGATCTATGGGCTTCGATATTAGCGCGCTTCGTGCACGGCAATTTTCGAAAGAAGATTTTAGACAATTTGATCGTATTTATGTCATGGACCGAAGTAATTATATGAACGTAATAAAGGTCGCAAGCTCCCAAAAAGAGCGCGAAAAGGTTTTGTTTTTATTGGATCATTTGTATCCTGGAAAAGAAGCAGAAGTTCCCGATCCGTATTACGGAACTTCAGAGGATTTCAACGATGTTTTTGCTTTGGTGGATGAAGCTACCAATGCTTTATTAAACGACTTAACTTATGAACCCTAAAAAAGGAACGATTTACTTAATTCCTAACACCCTTGGAGGTGAAAGTACTCACGATATTTTACCAGCACAAGTATCCGAAATTGCGACAAGTTTGCGTTTTTTTGCTGTAGAGGAGGTGAAGTCTGCTCGTCGTTTGTTGCGTAAACTGGACCGTACTTTTCCTATTGATGATTCAACGTTTTTTCCATTAAACAAGCGCACTTCCAAAGACGACCTTATGTCCATATTGCTTCATGTCCTGAACGGCCATGATGTAGGAATCATTTCAGAGGCAGGCTGTCCAGGGGTTGCAGACCCCGGAGCAGAGCTCGTTGCACTGTGCCATTCACAAGGCATCCATGTACACCCCATGGTTGGACCGTCTTCGTTTCTTTTGGCCTTGATGGCTTCCGGTTTTTCCGGCCAATCGTTCCGATTTCACGGATATCTTCCCAAAGAACGAAAAGACCGAGTTCGGGCCATGAAAGACATGGAAATAGACACACGTCGCAGCGGAGCGACCCATCTTTTCATGGACACGCCTTTCAGAAATATGAATGTCCTCGAAGACCTTTTGAACGAATTAAGTGATAGCACGGAATTATGTATTGCTTCTAACTTAACCTTACCTCAACAACGTGTGCAAACCATGTCGGTGGCGGATTGGCGGGAGAATGCCCGGGATTTATCGAAGTCACCAGTGGTATTTTTAATCGGAAAATCACAAGGATTATGACCTTTCAAGAACAAATTCTGCAAGGAATTCCTAGTACCTTGCCCATCCATCCAGGATACGATGTGTCCATCAATCATGCTCCGAAGCGGAAAGAAATCTTGACAAAGGAGGAGAAAAAACTAGCGATTCGCAACGCGTTAAGGTATTTTTCAGCGGAACTTCATGCCGAATTATCCCAAGAATTTGCCCAAGAATTAAGGGATTATGGGAGAATTTACATGTACCGTTTTAGGCCGACCTATGCTATGAACGCTCGTCCTTTGGACGAATATCCTGGCAAAAGCATGGAGGCAAAGGCCATCATGCTCATGATCCAAAATAATCTAGACCCTGCAGTTGCTCAGCACCCGCATGAACTCATTACCTATGGAGGAAACGGTGCCGTATTTCAACATTGGGGGCAGTACCTACTGACCATGCGTTATTTGGCTGAAATGACCGATGAACAAACCTTGGTCATGTATTCAGGACATCCGATGGGCTTATTTCCTTCGCACCGCAATGCGCCCCGAGTGGTGGTCACTAATGGAATGATGATTCCCAATTATAGCCGGCCCGATGATTGGGAAAAATTCAATGCATTGGGAGTTACACAGTATGGGCAGATGACGGCCGGTTCGTACATGTATATCGGTCCTCAAGGAATTGTGCACGGCACCACGATTACGGTGTTAAATGCGCTCCGAAGGTTTGCTAAAAGTTCTAAAAATCTAGGGGTTAAATTATTTGTTACCGCAGGATTGGGAGGGATGAGTGGTGCTCAACCCAAGGCGGGAAACATCGCCGGGGTGGTAAGCGTTACTGCTGAAATTAATCCTAAGGCGGTGTCGACCAGGCATTCTCAAGGATGGGTCGACGAAGTAATCGCCGATATGAATCAATTGTGTCAACGTGTAAATCAGGCCTTAGCGGAAAATGAGGTGGTTTCCATTGCTTATTTAGGAAATGTAGTTGAAGTTTGGGAGGGTTTTGAGAAAGCGGGAATTTATGTGGATTTAGGATCGGATCAGACTTCTTTGCACAACCCATTTGCAGGTGGCTATTATCCAGCTGGATTGACCTACGAGGAATCCAATGAAATGATGGCCAATGCTCCAGAAGAATTTAAGCGTAGGGTTTATGAATCCTTGCGCCGGCATGTTGAAAGTGTTAACCGACATACTAGCAATGGAACCTATTTTTTTGATTACGGAAATGCATTTCTATTGGAGGCCTCTCGGGCAGGAGCAGAAGTAATGGATGAAAAAGGGTTGGATTTCAAATATCCATCGTACGTTCAAGACATTTTGGGACCGTTTTGCTTTGATTATGGTTTTGGGCCTTTTCGATGGGTATGTGCCTCAGGAAAATCGTCGGATCTTGATGCCACCGATCGAATTGCCAAAGAAGTCATGGAGGAAATGTTGCAAGAGGCTCCTGAGGAAATCAAACTTCAGTTATTAGATAACTTGCAATGGATTGAAAAAGCCAACGAAAATAAGTTGGTGGTTGGGTCACAGGCTCGTATTTTGTACGCAGATGCTGAGGGCAGAATGCGCATCGCGGCTGCCTTCAATGAGGCCATTGCCCGAGGTGAAATTGGTCCGGTAATCTTGGGGAGAGACCACCACGATGTTTCAGGTACCGACTCACCCTACCGCGAGACCAGCAACATTTACGACGGGTCAAGGTTCACGGCAGATATGGCAATTCAAAATGTTATTGGCGACAGTTTCCGCGGTGCCACGTGGGTTTCCATTCACAACGGAGGTGGAGTAGGATGGGGTGAGGTCATCAACGGGGGATTTGGTATGCTTTTGGACGGATCTGAGAGGGCTCGCACGAATCTGACGATGATGCTTCATTGGGATGTTAACAACGGAATTGCACGAAGAAATTGGGCCCGTAATCCCCATGCACGTTTTGCAATCGAAAGAGCTATGGAACAAGAGCCCTTGCTGAAAGTCACGATGCCTTCGATCGTTTCCGACGATTTGCTGGAGGATCTTTTTTAGGAGGGATTCGAACGCCTGCTACTAAGCGAAGGGTGTAAAAATATTGGTCATATCTCAAGTTTTGAAAACGAATCGATTTGTTGTCGAAATGCGCTGCTAACAGCAAAAACCGTTGGTCGCTGGAGTAGCCTCCTACAAATCGAATGTCGTATCGAGGTGCTAGCCCTAAAAAACCGTTGAGGTTTTCGGATAACACAAAGAACTTGGATTGAATAATTGGGCCAATACCGGCCCAACCTGAAAACTGCCATCGGTTGATTCTGTTTGCGTAGGCATAGCCGGGAATTAACCCAAAATCCAAAGAGGAAAATGTGCTTGATCCTGTTTTTGAAGTGTTTGGATCTATAAGGGCACTAGGAATGATCGAGTTTTGATCGTTGGTAATCCCAAAAAAATTAAGGGTTCCTTTCAAATACCAAGTATGTACTTCTCCATTAAAATGGGCTCGTTTTCCTTGTAATGCATTCATTTTAAAGTCGTCGTGGTTGAAGTACCACAAATTAGCGGCAAGGTTTAATGACCCTAGGTTAGGCATGATTTCGTGAGGGTTAGCATTGTTAAATGCTGAATCGTATTTAGACGCGTTTTTAATGGCATACCCGGTATTAATCCTAAAGTCGAAATCAGTATAAAGTCGTTTAAAGTTATAATCAAAACCCAAAGAGAACTGCTGTGTTGTTCCGAAACGCGCCTCGTTTCTGAAACCGGGCATTACTGGAAAAGCTAAACGTAAACTGAACCATTTGTAGGCATAGGCTAATCCAAGGATGGGTTTGAAATTATTTTTATACTTCAACGAACGAATTTTTGAAGTAAAGGGGTATTGAAGGTTGAAGGGTGCCGGACTGATCCCTAAGTCCGTATAAATCACGTGCTGATCTTTGAAATCTACAATATTGAAGGTCTTTTGTGACCAAATTCCTCCAAATGAGTGGATGATTATGAAGATTGACACAAATATACGCATCTTTGTTTGGTACGATAGTAATCAGTACTTGGTTGCACTTTCTACTCGAAAAAAAATCTTGCTTATTTCTTTGTAAATTTACCCTGTGAAAAAACTGTACAAGTATTTACTAAATACCTTACCAAGGCCTCTTCTAATTCGAATGAGTTACCTTTTCAAACGGGTTGCTCCGTTGATCTACCGAGGTAATAAGGTAGAGTGTCCGGTTTGCAACAAGTCTTTTTCTAAATTTTTATCCTACGGTTCTTCCGTAGCACACCGGGAAAACGTTCTGTGCCCGTATGATTTGACGTTGGAGCGTCACCGTTTAATGTGGTTATATTTGCGTAATCATTCTACGTTTTTTACTGCACCAAGCCTCAGTGTGCTTCACATGGCGCCAGAACAGTGCTTTCTCCCTAAGTTCAAACAGCAAAAGAATCTTACCTACTTAACTGCGGATATTGAGTCTCCTATTGCGGATATTCATTTTGATTTACATCAAATTCCGTTGGAATCCGACCGGTTCGACGTGGTGTTTTGCAATCATGTTTTGGAGCATGTTGAGGATCCTAACCAATGCTTGAGGGAGATTTTTCGTGTTATGAAGCCAGGTGCATGGGCAATTATGCAGGTGCCACAAGATATGACGCGAGAAACAACTTTGGAAGATCCTGCTATAGTTACCCCCGAAGATCGAGAAAAATACTATTGGCAAAAGGACCATGTTCGTCTTTTTGGGAGAGATTACCCCGATTATCTCAAGAAGGCAGGTTTTGAGGTGGACGAATTTTGGCTGAAAGAGCATCTTGATCCTTCAGTATTCGAACGATTTAGAATTTCTTCCGATGAAATACTTTATATTGCACGTAAAAAATAAATAAATGAAACCTATATTTTTGGCCCTTTTAATGTCTTTTTCCGCATGGACACACGCTCAGACGGATATTTTCTTGCACATTAAACCAACCTTTGCGGGTCAACCTTTGCAGCTTCAAACGAATGTTACTGCGCTGAACGGCCAAAT
>JBJOJZ010000103.1:0-3817 GCA_046046325.1 Bacteroidota bacterium | reverse complement strand
GCATTTACAGCAATCATGGGTTGTTTTCTAAAATATAGGTTAGTACTTTTTCCATCAAATGTGCTCGATCTTTACCAACCACATTATGTTTGTGCATTGGGTAAGCAAAAAAGTCAATTTGTTTTCCGTCTTCCACAAACTTTTTAATCAAAGAGTAATTATGCTGCAACACCACCACATCGTCCACCGTTCCATGAATCAAAAGCAACTTACCTTTAAGGTCCTTGGTGTAATTGGTTAAGGCATTTTTAGCATATCCGTCGGGATTTTCAGCGGGACGGTCCATGTAACGTTCACCGTACATGACCTCATAAAATTTCCAATCGGTTACGGGACCGCCTGCAACTCCTGCATTGAATACTCCAGGATGGCGCAACATAAGTGATGTCGTCATAAAACCACCGAAGGACCAACCGTGAACGGCCAAACGCTTTCCATCAACGTAAGGTAAAGATTTCAGAAATTCCACCCCGCTTAATTGATCTTCCATTTCGACGTCCCCTAAACGGCGGTGAATTTGAGATTCAAAGGCAAATCCTCGCTCTGCCGAACCACGGTTATCCAAGGTAAACACCAAGTACCCTTGCTCCGCCAACCAATTCATCCAAAGATTAGCCCCTGCATTAAAACTGTTGGTTACCATTTGTGCATGAGGACCACCGTAAACGTAAACGAGAACGGGGTATTTCTTATTCGGGTCAAAATTCGACGGCTTCACCATTCGGTAATATAAATCCGAACCATCTTTTGCCTTGATGGAACCAATTTCAGCGATTCCTAGGGCATAATCTGCCATCGGATCCGACGATTCCTTGATCAGTTTGGCCATTTTTCCATTGGTCGTATAAATCATTTCATGGTTGGGAATCACAAGACTGGAATAACCGTCGTAGTAATATAAACCATCGTCGGATAAATCAAAGCGGTGAACCCCGTCATTTTTAGAAACGACCCGTGCGTTGCCTTGAAGGTCCGTAACATACACCATCGTATTACAAGGATTCTCTCCTGTAGCGGCATAATAGATCAGCTTTTTCGAAGCATCCACCTCCAAAATGTCTTTTACAACAAAAGCATGTTGGGTTATTGGTCGAAATCCCGGAGGATGTGCATCGAGTTTTTTTCCTTCAAAGTCAACCTTAATCCCTTGCTGTTCAAAATCCACCAAATAGAGGTTCATAAAGCCGTCTTTTTCCGACATCCAGAGGAAATCGTTGCCCTCCCCAATGAAAAAGGCAGGATGCTCTGGCTCTACCCACTTGTTGTTATTTTCTTGCCAAAGCGTTTTGATTTTTTTTCCGGTTTTCACATCGAATACATTCAACCAGTAAGCGTTTTGAGCTCGGTTGACCTCCGCAATGAGGCAATACTTTTCGTCGGGCGTGAAGGCGAAATTGGTTAAATAGTCATCTGCATTACCACTAGGTTTAATGAAGACGGTCTTTTTCGTTTTGCAGTTGTAAATACCCACGCGAGGTTTCTCGGATTTTTGACCTGCCATGGGGTACTTGATGGAAATTAAGGAGCCGGGTGTCGTCGTGACATCGAGCAAGGGATAGTCAGCCACTTCGGTTTCATCCTTCTGATAGAAAGCCAAAAAATTACCCTTGTCCGACCAAAACAATCCTTTTTCAATCCCGAATTCATTTCGAGCGATGGACTGACCCGAAACGATATTTTTATCCGTGTTTTTGGTAATGGCTTTGCCGTTCATGTAAACGTTATTGTCGCGGGTATATGCGCATTTACCTGAGGCCGTGTGATAATTGACATTTTCCCAATTTTCCATACCTTGATGCTTCAATGAAAGAGATTTCGTGATCACATTGTAGGTGAAAATAACGGAACCATTGTTCACTAAAATTTCGTCGTTAGCGATCCATTCGTAGCCGTATAGGTTTTGAATTTTGGCACCATCGGGCAGCAGTTTATTCACCTCGTCTACCGTACACGCAACGCGTTCTTCTTGATCCATGAAGGTGTAGCGAAGAATGGACTTATAGTCCGAGGAAAGCAAAGTAAATTCGGATGCATTCTTAACCCAAGAAAAACCAACCGTGCGTTGAGGGCTCAAGGCGCGTTGTTTCAGCACCGATTCGTTAACGGTTAAGGTTTTTTTCTGAGCTGTAAGAGCGCAAGACCAGCAAAAAAATACAACAAGGATTAAATTACGCATGGTTAATTTCGATGGATAAATTGGTTAAAAAAGGTTTCGAGGGGTCTACCGATTTCGTAGGCTTTTAACAGGGTGTCGAGCAATTGATCGCCTAACATCAAATCTACTGGAAAAGTCGCATAGAAATAAAACTGTTTGTTGAAAAGCAGGGGTTGTTCAAGGCCAGCTGACTTCAGTTCAGCAGGAAGCAATTTGTTTTTTTCACCGTGGATATTGCCATAAAACGCCACAAAATGCGGATGGGTAATCAGGTTGTTGAAATCTGCCAGATTCGAAGCAATGCCTTCCCTCAATTCTTGCAATGACTCTTTGTTAATTTCATATATCCCACCATAAACTCGAACATGTTCCGGAGTTAGTTCGAAGTAAATCCCATTGATCGCGGTACTTTTCTTTCCTTCAGGTGAGACCACCGCCGAACACATCAATTTGTAGGGTGTTTTATCTTTGGAGAATCGTATATCTCGGTTGATTCGAAACATGCAATCTTTGGCCAATAGGTTCTTAAAGATAGGGTATTGCACCGCAAGATGGTCGATTAATGCTTGAGTAAAAACTGCAAAAGGCTTTTTCACGTGGATTTCATACCTGCTTCGGTTCTCGTCAAACCAATCCTTGTGGTTATTTGCAGCCAAATCCATGAAAAAACTCAAATATTCTTGACTGAAATATGGCATGTTCGAATAAATTGTGCCGAAAGTTACTTAAAAAGCCGTAAAAGTTTATAATACCCATCAAATAGCACGGTAAAGTTGGGATAGGTTGGAAAAAAGCGTATCTTTGCACCCTTAAATTTTATTAACTAATTAAGAACCTTATGAATTCTTACGAAACTGTTTTCATTTTAACTCCCGTTTTGTCTGAGGATCAGGCAAAGGAAGCAGTGCAGAAATTCGAAGGCGAAATCAAAGGCATGGGTGCCAAGATTAAGCATTCGGAAAACTGGGGTCTGCGCAAAATGGCTTATCCAATCCAAAAAAAATCCACTGGATTTTACTATTTGATTGAATTTGAAGCCGCTGGATCTGTCATTGCAGATTATGAATTAATGATGAAGCGCGATGAGCGTGTGCTTCGTTTTTTAACGGTGCGCATGGACGCTGACCATGTGGCTTATGCGGAAAAACGTCGTTCTAAACTCGCAGCTAATTAATCCATTAACCCATTAAAAAGAACATTATGTCAAACGATATTCGATACTTGAACCCGGTAGCGATCGAGATTACCAAATCAAAATACTGCCGCTTTAAAAAATCTGGAATTAAATTTTTGGATTATAAAGATGCTAATTATCTGTTAAAATTGGTCAATGAACAAGGTAAAATTCTTCCACGACGTTTAACTGGCACTTCTGCTAAATTTCAAGGAAGGGTCAATAAAGCCATCAAACGCGCACGTCATTTGGCGCTTATGCCGTACGTTGGCGACATGTTGAAATAACCTTTAAAACGAGACAATCATGGAAGTAATTTTAATTAAAAATGTAGATAAACTCGGTTATGCCAACGAGGTAGTAACCGTTAAACCGGGATACGGTAGAAATTTCTTAATTCCTCAAGGATACGCCGTACTTGCCACGCCTGGTGCTAAAAAAGCGCATGCAGAAATGGTACGTCAGATGGCTCACAAAGAAACCAAGCT
>JBJOJZ010000035.1:0-6625 GCA_046046325.1 Bacteroidota bacterium | reverse complement strand
CGACGCTTTTACCTGTTCGCAGGGGTTCCAATCCGCATCAAAATACTCCGTAAGTTCCTTATTCAATAACGGGGTACATGACATGGATTTTGAGGCTGTTTTCACTTCCTCCCCAAACCGGAAAAATAGGGTGTCATTTTTTAAGGTGACAACTTTTCCATTCCATAGGTTATTGTCATTAAATGTTCCCGTATATACCGCTCCATCAGGGTAGTTCATCACCCCTTCTCCGTGTTGCTTGAGGTTAATGATATTCCCACTATATTGTCGGCCGTTCTTATAGGTAACGGTCCCTTTGCCCCAAATTCGTCCATCCACGAAAGGGACTTCAATTACAGACTCAAAAGGGGTAGTTACTTCACACGTGCCGGTTGGAACTCCTTGTATAAAAACGCCTTTAATCGTACCTTTTTGTTCCTCTGAATCCGGTTTTATCATGTGTAATTCACCCTTTCCATCTGCATAGCCGTTATTACAAGCACCGTTCCATGAAAATGTATAGTCCTCTCCAAAATAAAGGCTGTATATTTTACATCCTTCCTTGGATTTATAAAATCGAGTAGAATCGATAGGAAAGGATTGGGTGAAACCATTGAAGAAATTCACACAACTAAAGGCTATGAAAATAGGTTTAATTCGCATTAATGATTAGGTTTTTTTTTAATTACCTCAGTTCTGTTGGATTCCCTGATGGTTGGTTAAGTTGGTATTCTTGTGGAGATTAGGGTCGAAGACTAACGAAAACCGATTAACTCCCTCCTCATAATCGAAAAAGTGTAAGTAGGTTTTGGCACAATAAAGGCAATAAACGTCAATGCCTTCTCTGGTTCTCAGCGCATACATGAAGTAAACGAATTCTTCGTCAACAGGATTTACCATGTATGCCGCATAAACTAAATTTTTGTTCTTGTTGATCACTGGCTTTTCGGCTTCGAATCGATTCAGTTTAATGATTTCACCAATGAGATTTTTAACATCTTTTTCTTCGTCGACATGGTAAAAATAGTTACCTGAACCAATATGAATGGGGGTTTCACTGGTCTCTTTCATCAGTTCGTATTGACAGAGTGCTGAGTTCACTAACACGGTTACACAGCATATTAAAAGGTTTAATCGTATCATTTTTTATTCTTTTTATCTTTTTTGTCATCCAAAAACGCGGGATCCCATTGGAGGGTAACTCGCTTGTCGCCTTCATCGATTTCATAAAAAAAGCGTAGTCGATTTTCGATGTAATAAAAGAACAAGTTGACGGCTCTTCCTTGGTCCACTTTGATCGCGTGAATTACATAAACATAATTGGCATTCAAGGGATCAACCATGTATTCGTTGACACAAATGTTGGCAGATTTGTTGTATTCAATATTACGGTTCTTGAACACAGCATTCATGGAAAGGACTTCCTCAAAAATACGTTTGGCGTTTTTGACATCCACTTTTGCATAATAATTAACCAATCCAAAGCAGCTGAATCGGCTCATGTTTTTCCACTGTGCAAGAAATTGAATAGGTGCTGCGAATATTAGCACAAAAAGCCAAGGCTTAATACTAAAATGTACATTGTTTTTTTTCATGATATTTATTCTCATTATATGTTAGAGCTTATTGAAAATTTTAATGAACAACCTATTCAATTGATTCTTTCGAAAAACGTTACATAATCAGGTTTCTTGATTCTTTTGAAGTCCTGTAAAAGTACTTTCACAAAAACATATACCTAAACATAACTCTACATAATACTTGAGCCATTGGAATATTTTATGAAGTTTATTCTATCTTCGCGTAAACACTTCGCTATGGATACCTTAAACATCGGAAATAAGATTAAGAAGCTTCGTGAATTGAAAAACCTCACGCAAGAGCATATGGCTTCGGTTATCGGTGTCACCCAAAGTGCTTACAGTAGGATGGAAATGGGAGAAACCCAAATTACCTACAGCAAACTAGAACGCATTGCCGGTGAACTCGGGATGAAACCCGAAGATGTAATTGCCTTCAACGAAAGTATGGTGTTTAATGTCATGCACAACCAAACGGGTAATGGCCTCATCATTCAAAACAATCCCCTCAACAGCGAAGAACGAGAACTGTACAAACAACAAATCCAAACCCTCAAAGATGAGGTAATTCACCTGAAAAAAATCATTGATAGTTTACTAAAATAAGGTTGATGGATCTGCTCCATTGTTCAAATTTACTTCCCCTTCTGGTAAGCATCGTGCAGGCCTTCTCCTCGTAAAATCATGCTCATGGATTGTTCAATCCTCTTGGCCCTGGTCGCGGCTTGTTTGGGTTGCGAAAAATGTAGCAAATAGGCCCTCTGCCTTCCGGGCGTTAGCCTGTAAAAGGCCGACTTGAACGCCTCGTCTTGCCCAAATGCCTCTTCTAATTCTTCGCTTATTGGGGGTTCTTCCGTTCGCGCCTCCACTTTTTTTCCCGCTTTTTCGACCTCAATGGCTTGAAGGATAAAGGCCTTTGCCTGCGGGCGTTGATCCATGAATTCCTCCAGTTTCGTGTACCGCAACTGCCTTCCAGCCGTCACATGTTCCGTCTGACGGTGCAAGGCCTCGTTCGGATCGTCCAACAAAGATCCTTTCATGAACATGACGCTGCAATATTCCATAAATGCATGAATCATGAGGACGTTCTTACCGTTTAGGGTGTAGCAAGGAACCGACCATTTGACCTCTTCCGTGAGGCCGCATTCCAAGGCTAATTCGCGCAGTGCCACCAAGATGGGATGCCAACGATGAACCGTGCACTGAGGTGTGCCGCCTTTTTTGCACCTGCCGCAACCGTCCAACAGGTATTGATCAACCGTCGTAGCTTTGATCGGCATTTCGGAGTTTAGCTTTTGGGTCCGGCTTCCACAATGGCCGAGGCAGTTTCTGCCTCGAATTTACGGAAGTTGTTTTGGAATTTTTGCGCCAGACTTAGGGCGGTCTGGTCGTACATGGCCGGGTCTTCCCACGTATTTCTTGGATTCAACAATTCCGTAGGAACGCCTTCGCAAGCCGTGGGAATCGCCAAGTGAAATACGGGGAGCGTTTCGAAGGCAACGTGGTCCAACTTGCCTTCGAGGGCCGCAGTAATCATGGCGCGGGTGTAGCTCAACTTCATGCGTCTTCCCACTCCGTAACTTCCTCCGGTCCAACCGGTGTTGACAAGCCAAACGCGGATGTCCGTTCCTTCCAGTTTTGCGCCCAATAATTCAGCGTATTTTGCCGGGTGTAAGGGTAAGAAAGCCGCCCCGAATCCAGCCGAAAACGTGGTCGTGGGCTCCGTGATTCCCACTTCGGTTCCAGCGACTTTCGCGGTATATCCTGACATGAAATGGTACATGGCTTGTTCTTTCGTCAACCGAGAAATCGGAGGCAAAACTCCGAAGGCATCTGCTGTAAGAAAAAAGATGTTTTTTGGGGTGCTCCCAACCGAAGGAACAACAATGTTATCGATGTGGTGGATCGGGTAGGAGACCCTGGTGTTTTCCGTAATGGAACCGTCGGCGTAATCGGGTTCGTTCGAGCCTTCCTTAAACCCGATGTTCTCCAACAAGGCTCCGGGTTTGATCGCATCGAAAATCTGAGGTTCTTTTTCGCGGCTTAAATCGATGGTTTTTGCGTAGCATCCGCCTTCAAAATTGAAGACTTCGTCGTTGGCCCAGCCGTGTTCGTCGTCGCCAATCAAACGGCGGTTGGGGTCGGAGGATAAGGTGGTTTTTCCCGTTCCCGACAAACCAAAGAAAATCGCGGTGTCTCCGCCTTCGCCGATGTTGGCAGAGCAGTGCATGGAAAGCACTTTCTGCTGATGGGGCAATAAAAAATTCAGGGCAGAAAATATGCCTTTTTTAATTTCTCCCGTGTAACCTGTTCCGCCGATTAAAATCATTTTTCGGGTAAAATTCAATACCGCAAAGTTCGATTGTCGGGTTTCATCCACGGCAGGATCCGCCAGGAATCCGGGCAGGCAGACAACGTGCCATTCGGGAGAAAAGCTTTTCAGCTCCTCGGCGTTCGGGCGAAGGAACATGTTGTAGGCAAATAAATTGGACCATGGAAACTCGGCTGCCACCCGTAGGGGCAAACGGTACGTATCGGAGGCGCAAGCGTAAGCGTCTCGAACGTAAAGTGGAATTTCGGAGGCATATGCCATCATCTTATCATACAACCGGTCGAAGGCTTCGGGGCTGAAACCAAGGTTGACGTCGCCCCACCAAACTGCGTCTTCCGTGAGGGCATCGCGCACAATAAAACGGTCCTTTGGAGACCTTCCGGTGAATTTCCCGGTATTGATGGCCAGGGTACCGTTATCGGTTAATCGACCCTGGTTTAATTCTAGGGTAATTTCAACCAAACGCTCTGGGGATAAATCCCAGTGAATAGGTTGTGAAGTTATTAATCCTAAGGAGGATTCAAGGTTTTTTGGGGTGTTGTTGATGTGTTGATCTTGCATGAATGAAAGATTAATATGCTGCAAAACTAAGCTTATTTCCCCCTTCGAATGTTAAAACTGAGAGTCTTTTACCAACAATTAGAGCAGCGATGTTGAAAACAAAGCCTAGAAATCTTCGGTTTTTCAACGCCGCACACTAACTTCGCTACCATGTATAGATTTCTTTTTTTGTTACTATTCGGTACGCTCGTGGTCCTCGGTTGCGTGGTTGACCCTCATTTGAACAATCCTAAGCCTGAAATTCAACAACGCTGGTTAACCCCTGCCTTGCTTGCTCTTCAAAATCAACCGCAAAAGCTTGCTGCACAATTGGATTCCAATTCGGTTTGTTTAAAAAATGAAAGAGGCATCCTTCCGCTGAATAACCTTCAGCCAAAGACTACGGTAATAACCTTGGGGGGCAACAGCGATGCATTCGTGGAGGGTTTGAAGTTGTTTTTTCAACCCAGCAATTCAGCTTGTTATTACGACGAGGAAGGCGTGGCATTTGAAGAAAAGAAAACCGTTGAACGTTGCATCGTGAGCGTGCATGCCGTGAATCCTACTTCCACCGAATTGAGTGATTGGTCGCTTAAATCTTTGGCTAAAATTCCCAAGGGTAAGGAAATGATTTTGGTGATTTTTGGAGATGTTCAGAAAGTGAAAGCAGCACACTTGGAGCGGTTTGATGCCGTACTGTGGGTTCCTGAAAATCATCCAGAGGCCCAAAACCGCTGCGCTCAAAAACTATTGGGAGCGCTTCCATTATCGGGGCGATTGGATAAAAAAATCTTGGATTTTGAGGTAGGACATGGGATTTCCTTGCCGTCTAATGGCCGTTTGAGTTTCGAAACCCCTGAAGCATTGGGCATGGAATCAAAGCGCTTTGAAAAAATAGACCAAATGGCCTTAAACGGCATTAGTGCTGGGGCCTATCCGGGATGCCAAATTGTGGTGGCAGTTAAAGGCAAGGTAATCTACCGAAAATCCTTTGGAAGTTTTACCTACGATAAGTCCTCTTCAAAAGTAAGTGATAATTCCCTTTACGATATTGCTTCCATCACCAAAATCGCGGCATCAACCTTAACGGCGATGAAGTTACATTCCGATGGGAAGTTAAACCTAGACGAGCGTTTGGGTAATTACATTCCGGAGGTAACGGGGGAAACAGGCTATAAAAGCATTGTCATCCGTGAAATGATGGCGCACCAGGCAGGATTGGAACCTTTTATTCCTTTCTACAAGCGTACTTTGACCGATGGTAAACCGACCTTACCTTGGTATGCTACGCAACGGGATGAGGTATTTGGGTTGGAGGTGGCGGATCAATTGTTCATGAAATCTACCTACAAGGACTCCATGTATGCTCGGATTTTACGCAATCCGCTCAAAGAAAAAAAATATGTGTATTCCGATTTATGCTATTATTTTATGCAGCCCATTGTTGAAAAACTTACGGGTCGATCCTTGGATGCGTATGTTCGTTCTGCTTTTTATCAACCTATGGGGCTTCAATACATAGGTTACAAACCCTTAACGTATTTTGCCAAGGAGCAGATTGTTCCAACGGAAAACGAAAATTACTTTCGCAAGCAGTTGCTGTGGGGCCACGTGCACGATCCAGGTGCTGCCATGCTCGGCGGGGTTGCGGGTCATGCGGGGTTGTTTTCCAATGCAACCGATTTAGCCAGCGTTATGCAGTTGTTCTTGAATAAGGGGAGCTATGCGGGTCAAACCTTTTTCAATGAATCGACGGTAAAAGAATTTACCAAGGCACAATTCGCCGGGAATAAACGAGGCATTGGTTTCGACCGTCCCAGTGCCAACGGCGGAGGAACCTGCGATGAATTGGCTTCTCAGCAGAGTTTCGGCCACTCAGGTTTTACCGGAACCTTGGCATGGGCGGATCCCAAACACGAGGTGGTGTTCGTATTTCTCTCCAACCGCGTTCATCCGAGTCAAGACAATTGGAAGTTGCGTGACATGGGGATTCGTACCAACATTCAACACGTGGTTTACGAAATCGTCAATGCCCGCTTCGGGAGTTAACAATTCCTTAATATTCCTTACCTTTGCTATATGAAACCTCGATGGACATTGATTTTTATGATGCTTCAAACGCTTTGTCTTGGGCAATCGTACAACTATTATTTTGGCAACATACACGCTCACTCGGGGTATTCAGACGGGAACA
>JBJOJZ010000022.1:0-2567 GCA_046046325.1 Bacteroidota bacterium | reverse complement strand
TATTTGAGAAAACGGTAACTACCCGTGAGGGGAATCCGCCGTACGTGTTTTTTGAGGGGCCGCCTTCGGCAAATGGCTTGCCAGGAATTCACCACGTGATGGCACGTGCTATTAAAGATATTTTTTGTCGCTATAAAACTCAAAAAGGGTTCCAAGTAAAGCGTAAAGCAGGTTGGGATACCCACGGTTTGCCGGTTGAATTAGGTACCGAAAAAGAATTGGGAATTACCAAAGAAGACATTGGTAAAACCATCACCGTAGAAGAATACAACGAGGCGTGCAAACGCACCGTGATGCGCTATACTGACGTTTGGAACGATCTAACGGAGAAAATGGGGTATTGGGTAGATATGGAAGATCCGTATGTGACGTACAAACCTAAATATATGGAAACCGTGTGGTGGTTGTTGAAACAAATCTACAACAAGGATTTGATGTACAAAGGGTACACCATTCAGCCGTACTCGCCAAAAGCAGGGACAGGATTGTCTTCGCACGAGGTGAATCAACCAGGTTCGTACCGCGATGTAACGGACACTACCATTGTAGCACAGTTCAGAAGCCCCCTAACCCCCGAAGGGGGAATTGGTAGCAATTCAATTTTAAAAGCATTTGGTCTTAGCTCCCCTCCTTTGGAGGGGCTGGGGGAGGCTTTTTTCTTGGCTTGGACGACTACACCTTGGACTTTGCCATCGAATACCGCTTTGACTGTAGGTCCAAAAATTGATTATGTGTTGGTGAAAACCTTCAACCAATATACTTTTTTACCATCGAATGTCATTTTGGCTAAAAATTTGGTAGGAAAACAATTCGGTAAAACCTTCTTCGAATCAGTAGAAGCTGCTGATTTTGAAAATTTCAAAGCAGGAGATAAGAAAATTCCATTTCAAATTTTGGCGGAAGCCAAAGGAGCGGACTTGGTTGGAATTCGTTACGAGCAATTGATGCCGTTGGCTTTGCCGTATCAAAATGCTGAAGATGCGTTCCGTGTGATTGCAGGAGATTTCGTTACTACCGAAGACGGAACAGGAATTGTACATACCGCGCCTACTTTTGGTGCAGATGATGCTAAAGTGGCGGCAGCAGCTACTCCCGAAGTGCCGCCAATGTTGGTTTTGGACGAAAATGGTACGCCAGTTCCTTTGGTGGATTTACAAGGTAAATTTGTCAATGGACTAGGTGATTTATCAGGTAAATACGTTAAAAACGAATACTATAACGAGGGTGAAGCACCAGAGCGTTCTGCCGATGTAGAAATTGCGATTCAGTTAAAAGAAGAAAATAAGGCGTTCAAAGTGGAAAAATACGTCCACAGTTACCCACATTGTTGGAGAACGGATAAGCCTATTTTATATTACCCATTGGATTCTTGGTTCATCAAGATTACCGAAGTGCGTGACCGTATGTTTGACTTGAACGATTCCATCAACTGGAAGCCAAAAGCTACAGGTGAAGGTCGTTTTGGAAACTGGTTGAAAAACGCTAACGATTGGAATTTATCGCGTTCTAGATATTGGGGAATTCCGTTGCCAATTTGGAGAACCGAAGACAAACAAGAAGAAATCTTGATTGGTTCGGTTGAAGAATTGTACCACGAAATTGAAAAATCAATTCAGGCGGGTTTTCAAAAAACAAATCCGTTTGCTGGTTTCGAAATTGGAAACATGTCGGAAGCGAATTATGATTTGATTGATTTGCACAAAAATGTAGTGGACGAAATCACTTTGGTTTCTGCTTCAGGAAAACCAATGCAACGCGAAAGCGATTTGATTGACGTTTGGTTTGATTCAGGCGCAATGCCTTATGCACAATGGCATTACCCATTTGAAAATAAAGAACTTATAGATGGCGTTTGTCATTCCGAACTTGTTTCGGAATCTAAAGAGGAGAACCTGAAACAAGTTCAGGTTGACAAGCGTATGTTTCCAGCTGATTTTATTGCTGAAGGAGTCGATCAAACCCGTGGTTGGTTTTATACTTTGCACGCTATTGGAACTTTGGTTTTTGACAAAATCGCGTATAAAAATGTGGTTTCTAACGGATTGGTATTGGACAAAAACGGACAGAAAATGTCGAAACGTTTAGGAAATGCCGTTGATCCTTTTGAAACCTTGAAAGAATATGGCCCAGATGCGACGCGTTGGTACATGATATCCAATGCGAATCCTTGGGATAACTTGAAATTTGACTTGGAAGGAATTGCTGAGGTGCGTCGTAAGTTCTTCGGGACCTTATACAACACCTATTCGTTCTTTAGTTTGTATGCCAATATTGATGGTTTTACCTATTCAGAAGCTGAGATTCCGTTGGCAGAACGCCCAGAAATTGACCGTTGGATTATATCAGAATTGAATACGTTGATTAAAGATGTGGATGGTTTTTATGCTGATTATGAACCCACAAGAGCGGCTCGTGCGATTTCTGATTTTGTTCAGGAAAACTTGAGTAACTGGTATGTTCGTTTGTGTAGAAGACGTTTTTGGAAAGGGGAGTATGCGCAAGATAAAATCGCTGCTTACCAAACCTTATACACTTGTTTGTTAAGTATAAGTAAATTGGCTGCACCA
>JBJOJZ010000158.1:0-9955 GCA_046046325.1 Bacteroidota bacterium | reverse complement strand
TATTGGTGAAGCAGGGGCACGAAGTAAGGGGGATTATGACGCCTGATTCTACGGATTTCGTCAGTCCCTTAGTCATTTCTACCTTATCCAAAAATCCTGTAGCTATCGAATTTTGGGACCGAAAGACTGGTGAATGGAATCACCATGTTGCTTATGCAGAATGGGCAGATGTTTTGGTCGTGGCCCCTTGTACCGCTAACACCTTGGCTAAAATGTCTCAAGGCTTGTGCGATAATTTTCTGCTTGCAACCTACTTATCCATGAGAAATCGTACGATGATTGCACCGGCGATGGACTTGGAAATGTACCAGCATCCTTCAGTTCGACGCAATTTATCCATGCTTGAAGAGGACGGTGTGGTTATCATCCCACCTGAACACGGGGAATTAGCAAGTGGAATGGTAGGGGAAGGACGGTTGCCAGAACCTGAACAATTGGCCGAACAAATCAATCATCACCTAGGCTGTCATGGAAAATTGAACGGTGTAAAAGCCTTGGTTACTGCGGGCCCTACCTATGAAGCCATTGATGCGGTACGATTCATCAGTAACCGCTCCTCGGGTAAAATGGGATACGCTATCGCTGAGGCTTTGGCAAACCAAGGTGCTCAAGTAACGTTGATATCTGGTCCTACGCAACTTGCTGCAAAACATCCGTTCATTCAAACGATAGAAATTGAAACTGCCCAAGAATTATTTGAAGCAGTGCAACAACATTGGTCTTCCACTGATTTAGGCGTTTTCTCTGCTGCAGTTGCGGATTATCGTCCGGCTGACCCCTCCTCTCATAAAATCAAAAAAAACACGGATTCTCTGTCATTGAATTTAATTAAAACCGAAGATACCCTTGCTTGGGCTGGTCGACAGAAACAAGCGCATCAGTTTTTAATGGGTTTTGCATTGGAAACAAAAGATGGTGATGTTTATGCCAAGGAGAAATTGCACAAAAAACATCTGGATGCGGTAGTTTTAAATGTTTTAGGGGAAAATGGGGTGGGTTTTAATTTCGAAACCAATAAAATTCGTATTTTCGGCAAGGATGGGCAAGAGGCTGATTTTCCTATGGAAACCAAGGTTGAATTGGCAAAAAAGTTGGTTGGTTATATAATAGAGAACAAATGAAACGAAGCATTCTTGGTGTTGTTTTTAGCCTAGCAGTGGTGTTGTTCAATGCCCAAGAACTTAATTGTAAGATTTCCATCATTAAAGAAGCCAGTTTGGAAGTTAATTCTACAGAACTTGAAATTTTTAAGGAGCTGGAATTGGTCTTGACCGAACTTATGAATAACACCCAATGGACCAAAGATCAATTCACCACGGAGGAACGAATCAATTGTTCCATGCAACTTCAGATCAACAAAATCCCTAGTGCAGGGACCTACGTTGGGGCTCTTCAAATTCAAGCAACAAGGCCGGTTTTCAACTCGAATTACAATACACTCTTATTGAATTGGCGCGATGAAGACCTTGCCTTTGCGTACTCACGAAATACCTTAATCACGTATTCGCCTAACCAGTTTCGAGATAATTTATCGTCCATCATGGCCTATTATGCCTATTTTATTCTTGGAATGGATTACGATTCTTATGCTCCCAAAGGTGGTACAAAGTACTTCAATGAATGTCAGCAAATTGTTTCAAATGCTCAAAATTCTGGGGCACCCGGATGGAAATCAAATGAACAAGGTAAACGAAACCGTTTCTGGTTGGTGGATAACATCATGCAGGTTGCTTTCGAACCTTTACGGGACTGCAATTACGCATACCATCGGAATGGAATGGACCAAATGTACGAAGACAAGGTCAAAGGAAAGAAGGCGCTGTATGATGCCCTTTCTAAATTGAATCCAGTGGTTCAAGTACGGCCAAATTCTCCGAATGTGGTAAATTATCTGCTCTGCAAACGCGATGAATTGAAAAGTATTCTATCCGATTCCGAAGTGAAGGAGAAGACAGATTTTGTGACACTTTTGAAACGACTAGATCCTTCGAATTCCTCCAAATATCAGGAAATTCTTCCATAAATGATACACAAGCTTACGGTTAAGAATTTTGTGCTCATCGATGCATTGGAAATTGATTTTCAACGGGGTTTCACAGCCATAACGGGTGAAACGGGTTCTGGTAAGTCAATACTCCTCGGTGCTTTAGGACTTCTTAAAGGAGATCGCGCTGATTTTTCCCTCATTGGTCCGGATGGCAACAAAAGTGTAGTGGAAGGCGTTTTTTCGATGGACGAAATCGCGCTTAATTTTTTAGCGACGTTGGATTTAGAACCCTGGACCGAATTGGTGGTTCGTCGGGAGATTCAAAAAGATGGAAGGTCACGTGCATTTGTGAACGATACGCCCATTGGTGTGCAAGACTTGAAAGTCCTCATGAGCAGGATGTTGGTCATTCATTCGCAATACAACACCTTGGAATTGAAAGATAAAGACTATCAGCTTTCCATCTTAGATGCTCTTTCAGGAACCCTTGATTCGGCAAAGGATTATCGATCGCGTTATGCGAAATTTCAAAGTCTTGGAAGAAGGCTTCAGGTATTGCAAGATCAGCAAAGGGAACTGCTGAACAAGCAAGATTATGAGTCCTTTCTTTTGGAGGAACTATCCGCATTGAACTTGAGAGAGATTGATTACGATAACTTGGCCCAAGAATTGTCGCGTCACGAACAGAAACGAGAACTGTTAGAAATTTTAGAAGGATTGGTGCAATTCTCTGAAGGTGATGCCCAAAACCACTTGCAGGGCTACCGTGCTAAACTTCAAAAAATGTCGGGCAACGATCCCGGTTTCACCGGTTTGTTGGAACAATTGAATCAATTGGTTGCTTTAATGAAAGAACTAGGATTTGAAGCTTCTTCCAAGACTGAAGATTTGATGTCCAATAGCTTGGATGCAACCGAAGTATTGAGTAAAGTGGATGAATACAACCGTTTATTGAATAAGCACCGAGTAACCGATCAATCTTCGTTACTGAACATTTTGGAAGAACTTGCATCGCACAGTCAGACCCTGTCGCAATGGACCAAGGAAATATCCTTATTGGAATCCCAAATAGTCGAGGAGGAGCAAGCCCTTGAGGCCGCTGCAAAAACGTTGAATGCCTCACGCCGGGAAAAGGCCTTGCTGCTTTCCGAGGAATTGAAAGAAGGTCTCGTTGGGCTTAAGTTAAAAGATGCTCAAATCCAATTCGTACTAACCGATACCGATACCTTGAACGAACGTGGTATGATTGATTTAGACATTCTTTTTTCGGCCAACAAAGGAATGGAACTAACCCCTATTCACAAAGCTGCCAGCGGCGGAGAATTGTCCAGGGTCATGTTGCTTTTGCAGCAGCGTATTTCAGGTCAAATGGACCTTCCTTGCATATTGTTTGATGAAATTGATACCGGAGTTTCGGGGGACGTTGCCGAACGAATGGGTAAATTGTTACGCACTATGGGCGAGAACCGTCAGTTGCTGGCCATCACGCACCTTCCACAAGTTGCCGCAAAGGCGCAAGGACACCTTAAGGTCGCAAAGGAAGATCGATCGGATAGGACTATTACCTCCGTTAGGTCATTAGAGGATGAAGAGCGTATCATAGAACTTGCGCGCTTGTTGAGCGGGGAGGAGATCCGACCTGAAGCAGTACAGCAAGCACATAGCTTAAGAACCTCATGAAACATGCTGACCTTTACATCCAAGTTCCAGCAGCGAATTTGGCGAGTACTTATGATTTTTCGTCCAAAATAGGAATGCTGGGCAGCTGTTTTTCCCAATCCATGTACC
Organism: Bacteroidota bacterium; assembly: GCA_046046325.1. GTDB lineage: Bacteria > Bacteroidota > Bacteroidia > Flavobacteriales_D > Crocinitomicaceae > UBA952. The sequence goes on along the minus strand of JBJOJZ010000158.1, from coordinate 6,180 downwards.
GTAAATTTCGCCGTTTTGGTTTGGATGCATGGTCCTCACCGATGGGTACTATTTACAATCCCTTGTCAATTTTTAAGGAGCTTGATTATTTGATGGATTTCGAGTTACCATGGTCGATTCATGAAAATAGAGGTGTATTTTTTGCGTGGGAAACGGCTCATTCGCTTAGTTCATTGGACAAGCAAGAATTGGAGGAAGCGTTGTTGAAATTGCGTATCAAGTACCACCATTTGTTAACCCAAACGAACGTCCTATTCATCACAGTGGGTTCTGCTTGGGCATATTTTTTACAACCCGAGAATTTCTTAGTCGCGAATTGCCATAAAGTTCCTGGTAATCAATTTCAAAAACGTTTATTGAGCCTCGAAGAAATGTCCCAAGGATTCAAGGAAATGCATGAACGGTTATTGGTGGTCAATCCAGGATTGGAAATTGTATTAACGGTGAGCCCTGTTCGGCATATCCGTGAAGGCTTAATACAGAACAACCGCAGCAAGGCACGCTTGATTGAATGGACCCATTCCATGGTGGAGCAATATTCCAATGTGCATTATTTTCCTTCCTATGAAATCATGGTGGATGAATTACGCGATTACCGTTTCTTTGAACCGGATGGGGTGCATCCTTCTTCACAAGCGATTCACTTTGTTTGGGATCGGTTGGTGGAAGTTTTAATATCCAAGGAGGCGCAGGCTGTATTTCATTCCATTGAAGAGGTTCGTAAATTGGAAGAGCATCGCTGGAGTAACGAAAAGGACAGAACGGCTTCTAAGGAGCTTATTGCGGCCAAAAAGAAAGCATTGGAAGCTTTCCCCATTGCTTGGTAGTTAATTTTTCACCACGCGCACAGGCTGAAACCCTTCACAAACTACAAGGTAAATTCCCGCCTCAACATGCACTAAGGACAGGTAATCCGCAGTAGTTGATTCAAGTACTTTCCCGTGAAGGTCAACCAAGTGCACCAAACGATTTGCAGGTTTATTGCTGAGTGTGATACCATGGGTGCTTGGGTTTGGGTAAACCTTCATTTGATTCAAGTCCATCGAAGTTAAGGAGGTATTATCCAAGGAACGAACTTCTAGGTTATTCAAGTATAATTTGTAGGCATCGATGCTTCTAAGTACGAAGGCGATGCGAACCGTTTGGTTGTTGTATCCTTGCGAAGTAAGATTTACTTGCCGTGAAGTCCATGTTGCATTTTCTCCCACAACAAATGCAATCGTATCGGTAAAACTAGCGGCTTGAGCATCAGTAGTCGAAAGCAATACCAGGTAACTGTCAGGATAAGAAGCGTCTTGCGATTTGCTGTCCCATGTGAGGTAATTCCCGAAGGCACCAAGGGAAATGGGAGGCGTGATTAACCAGCGGTTGGCCGTATCCGGTTCGTTAAAATAGGAAGTAGCAGCTGCGATAGTATCCGTTGAATCGTTAGGATCCGTCACTACGATCCAGGCATCGCTGTATTCTGACACCAGCGGATGGGGAGTATTTTGATCCAAATTCAACAGGGTAAAGCCCGCAGGAATTCCCGATTCAAAATCTTCTGAAAAAATAACATTACCTTGACCGAGCAAGGTACTCATCGCAAAAAGGGGCAACCATTGAATCCAACGCATAGAACAAAGGTACATTAATCTACTAAAAGAATTAGAACCTCTTTAAATTCCTGATAAAATCGATCAAAGGCGAGGAGTCGATCTTTCAAAAAGGAATGAATGGCCGGCCAGTGATCTTTTTGGTAATAATTGAGTTCAGGGTTGACCCATTCAATGCGGTCAAAGATAAATCCTTCGGGAGCGGATAAGTTGCGCGTCCATATGCCATCCTTGCCCATTTCCTTTTCCATAACCCCTCTCAATTCTTCCATTTGTTCCCAAACGATATCGCGCACCGCTGCGTCTTTGAATTGAAAGTCCATTCGCAAGGCACACCCCAAGTTATCGCAATGCAATCGGAGGTAAAGGTGTCTAACGTCCGAGGGGTAATTCAACCAATTGATTCCGCGTTTATTGCTGGAATTATAGCGGCGCATGAGCAAACGGAACTCACCCCAGAAGGCTTCATTGTAGGCCTTTCGTTCTTCGGGTTTCAGCATCAGCTGTTGCCTTTCGCGTGATCTGCCAAGAATTGTTGGAGACCTAAGTCCGTCAGCGGATGTTTCGCAAGCGCTTTAATAGCACTCAACGGACCCGTCATGACATCTGCACCAATAGAAGCGCAATGTACGATGTGCATAGGGTGACGCACGGAAGCTGCTAAAATTTCGGTTTCGAATCCGTAGTTATCGTAAATGGTACGGATTTGACTAATGAGCGCCAATCCATCGCTGGAAACGTCATCTAATCTACCCAAAAACGGAGAAATGTAGGTAGCTCCTGCTTTGGCGGCTAAAAGCGCTTGTCCAGCCGAAAAAATAAGGGTGCAATTCGTGGGGATGTTCTTTTCCGAAAAGGCTTTAATGGCCTTAATTCCTTCTGTGATCATGGGGATTTTCACCACAATGTTGGGGTGCAAATCGTACAGTACTTCTCCCTCTCGCATCATGCCTTCAAAATCGGTGGAAATCACCTCTGCGCTTACCGGTCCATCGACGATTTCGCAAATTTTCACATAATGGTTGAGTATATTGTTCAAACCCGTAATACCTTCTTTGGCCATCAAGGATGGGTTGGTAGTTACCCCGTCAAGAATGCCCATTTCATGGGCTTCCTTTATTTCTTGTAAGTTGGCTGTGTCAATGAAAAATTTCATATTATTTGCGTTTGGTAGTTTTTTGAGCCTCGTTGGCTTTTCGCTGCATTTCCTCCAGGCGCTCTTGGAACCTAGATTTTTTCTTAGGGTTGGCGCTAGCCTTGGCGGTGCGTTCTTCCATTTTTACCCTTAGTTTATCTTCATCCACGAAGAAACGCTTAATGGCCATCATTAAAAGGATGGTGAAAAGGGTGGAAATAAAATAGTAATAACTCAAACCACTAGAATAGTCATTGAAAAAGAAGATCATTAAAATGGGGAAGATGTACATGATGATGCGCATGTCTGGCATACCGGGCTGGGTAGGTTGCTGCATATTGCCCGAATTCATGTAGGTATAAATGAGCGTAGTTGCCGACATCAACAAGGTAAAGAGGCTGATGTGGTCTCCATAGGGCCAAAGGTTGAACCCGAAATCCAAAATGGAATCGTAGGAGGAAAGGTCCTCAGCCCATAAAAAGGATTGTTGTCTTAAGTCAAAATTGGCAGGAAAAAAACGGAAAACCGCTAGCAAGATGGGCATTTGAATCAACATGGGTACACAACCTGAGAGCGGGCTTGCGCCTGAATCGCGGTATAAACTCATCATCGCTGATTGTTTTTCCATAGCTTGTTCCGGTTTCGAAAACTTTTCATTGATTTTCTCTACCTGAGGTTTAAGGATTTTCATCTTGACCGAGGAAACAAACATTTTCCATTGAATGGGCATCAAGATTAATTTCAAAATGAGTGTCAATAAGAGTATCGCAATGCCTGCTCCAATACCATTACGAACTAGGACATCAAAAATCGGCTGCACAGCATACAGGTTAATCCAACGAAATAATCCCCAACCGTAGTTGAGAATATCGTCGTAATCGCTATCGTAGGACGACAAGAGGTTGTATTCATTGGGACCAAAATACCAGGTGAAATTAGCTGTGTTGGAACCATCAAAACTAGGAGTAAGCCCCATTTTCATTTCTTTAATGTGGCTGAATTCACGAGCAGAGCCTTCTCCGTAATTGGTTACTTTGAGCTTTCCCTCTTTGCTTTTAAAAGGTTTTTCTGCATGGAGTATCGATGAAAAATAATTTTGTTTAAAGGCGACCCATTCGATCGGTTGCTCAACTTGGGTATAATCGTCTGAGGTTTCGCTGAGATAGTCCATTCCCTCCTCTTTTTCTTGATAGCAAATCGTAGTGGTTTTGCGTTGCTCTGAGAGTTTTCGTTCGGTCCTTTTCATGTTCAGGTACCATTTCAATTGGGCACGATCTTGTTGATCTTGGGAGAATCCTTCCAAGTGAATGCTATAGTTCAGGCGGTGATCTTCCTTCAAAGCATATTCCACAACAATTTTACGTTGGTCGTCGATGTTTCCCGTAAGCGTAACCGCATTTTTAGTGGTTTCAGCGTTAAAAACGAGATTTTTGGTGGATGGGATTCCCGGAATGGCGAGGTAATTTTCCCCGTCTTTATCGGAGAACAAACACAGGGCTCGGTCTTTTTGGTCGACAAAATCATCGTAGGAATGGTATTTTTTCAAATATACTGAGGCAATTTGTGCTCCCTTGGTGGTGATATTGACTTTAAGATGGTCATTTTCCAAGGACAGTTTTTTCACAGGAGCCTTTGGTGTATCTAGGTTGTTGGTTACTTGATTGGACAAGATACGTTCCTTGCTTTTTTCAGCTACCATTGTTTCAGTCCTTGCCTGTTGCGGCTCTTTGGACTTTTGTTTCGCTGTTTCTTGTTCCAGTTTGGCTTTTTGAATGTCCTCTTGCGAAGGTTGGTTGATTACCGTAAAAACGGTTAACACAATTCCAATGAGGACGAGCCCAATGGTCATATTTCTATCCATGTGATGATTTTTGTTTTAATGCCGCTTCAACGAAAGCAACGAATAAAGGGTGAGGGTTTAGCACAGTGCTTTTATATTCTGGGTGGTATTGAACCCCAATAAACCAAGGATGTTCTGGGATTTCAACGGCTTCGATTAACCCTGATTCGGTATTTTTACCTGTACCGATCATTCCAGCTTCTTGAAAGCTTGAAAGGTAATCGTTGTTGAATTCGTACCGGTGACGGTGACGTTCTTTGATTTGGTCGCTTTGATAAGCTTGGTATATTTTAGATCCGGGTTTCAATTGACAATCATAGGCTCCGAGGCGCATGGTTCCTCCGAAGTTCGATTGTTTCTTTTGTTCTTCCATCATACTGATAACGGGATGGCTAGAATCGGGATCAATTTCAGTGGTATGTGCATCGCTGTATCCAAGTACGTTACGCGCAAATTCAATCACAGCGCACTGCATTCCCAAGCAAATGCCAAGGAAAGGTATGCCGGACTCACGGGCAAAACGAATGGCTTCTATTTTCCCCGCAATTCCCCTTGAACCAAAACCTGGTGCCACGAGAATACCTTGCATGATGTGCAACAATTCCTGAACATTTTTAGCGTTGACATTTTCCGATTGTATCCAATGGACTTTAATCTTAACATTGTTGGAAACACCGGCATGAATAATGGCTTCGGAGATGGATTTATAGGAATCTTTTAATTCAACGTATTTTCCAACTAACGCAATGTTAATCTCAGATTTTGGATTTTTCAGTTTATCCAAAAATTCTTTCCATTGGTCTAAATTGGGGATATTACGCTTGGATAATCCGAGTTTATCCAACACCACGGTATCCAATTCTTCAGCTTGCATGAACAAGGGGACTTCGTAAATGGTCGAGGCATCCTTGGCTTCAATCACAGCGTTTACGGAAACGTTGGTGAAACGGGCAATTTTTTTACGAAGCTCTAAATCCAAGGGATGTTCCGTTCGACAGCATAAAATATCGGGTTGAACTCCCAGCTCCAACAAGGCTTTCACGCTGTGTTGGGTGGGTTTAGTCTTTAATTCTCCTGCCGCTGCTAAAAAGGGGATTAAGGTTAGGTGAATCACCAGGCAATCATCTTCTAGCTCCCACATCATTTGACGTACAGCTTCGATGTAAGGGAGGGACTCAATATCGCCAACAGTACCTCCAATTTCCGTGATGACAATGTCGTAGGGATGTTGCTCGCTAAGTTCTTGAATACGTTCCTTAATTTCGTTGGTGATGTGCGGAATCACCTGAACAGTTTTTCCTAAGTAATCGCCTCGGCGTTCTTTTTCAATAACGTTTTTATAGATTCTTCCCGTGGTAATGTTGTTGGCCTGAGACGTAGGAACATTCAAAAAGCGTTCGTAATGTCCTAAATCTAAATCGGTTTCTGCTCCGTCATCTGTGACATAACATTCCCCGTGTTCGTATGGATTCAGGGTTCCAGGATCGATGTTGATGTAAGGGTCGAGTTTCTGTATGGTAACAGAATAGCCTCTTGCTTGGAGTAATTTAGCCAAGGAGGCTGAAATGATTCCTTTACCGAGCGATGAGGTGACCCCGCCGGTTACAAAA
>JBJOJZ010000119.1:0-5320 GCA_046046325.1 Bacteroidota bacterium | reverse complement strand
CAAATTGATTGTTTTCTTCGGAAGGGATCCATTGAAAAGCGTCGAGGCCTATTGGGACCAGTAATTTCGTCGTAGCCGAATAAGTTTGGTTATCGTATTGGACATTCAGGGTATAGGTTTGTCCCACTGCTCCCACCAAGTTGGGGTCTAGGCTTGAATATACCTTTAATGGGAAAAAAGCGAGTTCGTTGAGTTCAACGTTTAATTGTTCAGCCAGGGTGATTTGGCTTTGCAATGGAAGTTCTGTAATGAGGTAGGAGCTTAGAGAAAATGTATCAAGGCCGCGAACAAGCGTAACGTTCGCATTGCTTATATTCGACGAAAAATAGGCGCCGAGATTGGTAGGACTATAGAGGTATTGGGATTGCATGAGCAAAACCAGGGGTGCGCCTCCGAGCTCGATTCGACCATCAATAACAATCTTGGCTTCTTCCTGAGGGATGTCAATTTTTACTTCCTTGGAACAAGCAAGCAGTAGTATGATGAACAAAAATGTAAAGTATCGCACTAGGTCGAATACTTACTTCACTTTCTTCACAATGAACTCGGTCCTTCGGTTTTTCGCATGTTCCTCTTCTGGACAATTGGAAATTACCTTTCCTTCACAAGGACAATTGACTTTTAGTTTTGCTTCACCGTAGCCAACACCTGAAATACGAGTTGGGTTGGAAATTCTGCTTTTGATATAATCGGCTGAGGCCTTTGCTCGGTTGTCAGAAAGTACTTTGTTCGCATCCTTTGCACCACGGCAATCGGTGTGGGAACCTAGTTCGATTACCATAGCAGGATACTCGTTCATGATGCTCACAATCTTATCCAATTGAACCGAAGCATCTTGACGAATATCGTAACGACCGTAATCAAAATAAATATCGCCTAAATCCATGATCTTGGATAAATCAACTCCGACCTCTACTTTTCCAATGCTCAAGTCGGTTAACGAGTTAATGCTAACGTCACCACTTATTTTGGGTTCAAAGCTGAATTCGGTGGTTTTGGGCGCATAGTCTTTTTTCTCCAATTTAATTTCGAATCTTTGGGCCTTGCCATACGTTAAATTTTCGAAACGCTTGATAAAGTGTCCAGAACTATCTGTTTGACCAATCAAAACCACTTGTCCGGTTGATAAATCCTTCATCGTTACTTTAACATTGAGAATACCTTCACCTGTTTTGGTATCGGTAACTTTTCCAATGTATGCAATATTGGGTTTACTCACCAATTGTACATTTTGCTTCAATTTAGGGGTATTGAAATCAGTATTAAGTTGAAAGCTTTCTTCCTTGTGTTCGGTTTTCTTAACCTCAACCGTATATTTTTGATCCGGCTCAAGGTTAACGGAATAATATCCTTTGGCGTCGGTAACGGCTGTTGCCACAACCTCTCCTTTGGCATTAACAATGGATAATTCTGCTTCCTTGAGAGTATCACTTGTATTGGCATTGGTTACCGTACCACTCATAACCACTTTAAATACAATCGGACGAAGTTGCGTGAAACTGTAGATGTCGTCGTTTTTGTTCGTTCGATTTGAACTGAAAAAACCTTTCATGTCTTCGTGATAGGAAATCGCGATGTCGTCAAAGCTGCTATTGATAGGAGCTTGCAAATTCATCGGGCTAAAGGGTTCTTTACCTTCGCGAATTTCCGTTACAAATAAATCATATCCACCAAGTCCCTGAAGGCCGTTGGATGCAAAAAACAATTGATTTTCGGCATTGTACCAAGGGAACATTTCATTTCCTGAACTGTTGATTTTAGAACCCAAATTTACGGGAGAACTCAAATGACCGTTGGATTCGATATTCGACATGTAAAGATCGGTTCCCCCTTGTCCTCCCGGCATATCCGATGCAAAAACAAGGTGTTGTCCATCTGGACTTACCGCAGGATGGCCAATGGAATAATTCGCATTATTAATGTTGCAAGGAGTTATATTTTTCCACTTGCCGCTTTTGCTAACGGTGGCGGTAAATAGCATAAGCTCTCTTTTCTTCGAGGTCGCATTCACCTTTTTAGCGTTTCGTGTGAAAAATACACGGCTACCATCTGGTGTAAAACACAATGCTCCTTCGTTGAATTTACTGTTGGAAGCTTTTTGAAATCCTCCAACCGTATTATTGGACCGATCCACTTCAAAATAATTTAAAAAATACTGTTCTTGGCTATCAACGCGTTTTACGATTCCCCACGGGCGACCTGAAACCAGGATGATCGAATTGTTTTTAGTGTTTTTGTAGGCCCCTACCTCTGCAACATCGCTATTGAATTGAACGTTGGCAGTGGAGAAAAAAGGATTTTCAATTTGTGAAAAAGTTCCCGCAACAAAGGCGAACAAACTAAAAAATGTAAGGTGAAATCTCATGGTTTAAAACTTAAAAGTATCTCGGGGATTTAACATCGGACTTTTTGTAGTTAAAATCATACGACATTAACACTTCAAAGGTCCCGTTATTGTAATTTCTCAAGGAGGTTAATCCAAATTCCGACGCTAAACCTAAACGGAATTGACGGTTCAGTTGGTATTGAACAAAAGCACCTCCGGCGGCATTCCATCGATTCATAGCACCTAACCATAGCTTGTCTTTGAAGATGGCCGCAATCGAGAAATCAAGACTCAATGGTGCTCCCATAGCACTCTTGATCTGGATACTAGGTCGCAATTTCCATTGCTCGGCAACGGAGAATATACCACCTACGATGCCGAAATAATGTCGCTGTTCCAAATAGGTTGTCGTTGAAGCCGATTTCTCTAAAATGCGCGGTGAACTTAAACCGATAAAGAAATGTTCGTCGTGATAATAAACGCCAAATCCTACATTAGGATTAATTTGGTTCAATGCGTTTGCAAATGCTGGGTCGTTTGCTTCAACATTGGAAAGACTTTGGGTTGCAACATTCAACATATTTACACCGCCTTTCAAACCAAGTGCTAATCTCGCTGTTTTTCCCAGTTTTAGGGTGTATGAGAAATCGACATACACCATGTTTTGGCGAATGGGGCCAATCATATCGTTTACTGCCGTTAAACCTAAACCAACTGAGCGATAGTTCAGTGGAGTATGTAGGCTTAGGGTTGTCGATCTTGGGGCTCCTGAAAATCCAACCCATTGTTCGCGATGTATGGCGGTGGCACTCAACATCCCTGAACTACCTGCATAAGCCGGGTTCACGTGCAAAAAGTTATCAAAGTACTGTGTAAATTGAGGGTCTTGTTGCGCATTAACCAAGTTGCCAATGAATAATGCAGCGAGTATGATAATTTTTTTCATAACGTTTCCTGTATTGTAAATCTTAGTTCTTGATATATAAATATCCTGTTACGGCTTCTTCTCCGTTGTTTTTATCAAAAACATAGAAATAGGTTCCATCGGGTAAAAGTTCACCTCCGAGCGTTGAAACATTTGCTTTTCCAACAAATTCATTGGTGTAGTTTTCTTTGTGATAAACTTCCGTACCAAATCGATTAAAGATTTGAAGGTGGTTGTTTTCGAAATAATCTGCTCCAGTAATGGTCCATGTATCATTTTTACCATCACCGTTTGGAGAAATTCCTTCCGGGAAATTCAAAATACAGTAGGATTTTGTTGGGGCAGGATCACATGGGTCTAATGGATCGCTTCCTTGATTGACTTCGGCGCCATCATTCACGCCATCTCCGTCGGTGTCAGGATTAAAGATTTCGGTTGTTAATGAACTTTCAATACTATTGATTAAACCATCGCCATCACAATCGGCATTGGTGTATCCCGCCCCTATAGGCAAGGTGATGCTTGCGGTAATAAAGCTACACGGATCGTTGATGATGGTGTTATCTACCACTTCAGTGGCATTGGTCACTCCGTCCTCGTCGCAATCCCAAGCATTCCATTCCGGACTTGTTGGCACGGTTTGACTGGAAGCTAAAAATTCACAACCGCTTTGCGGATTCGTGTTATCCGTAAGCTCGTCGCCGTTTAACACGCCGTCACCATCGCAGTCTTCGTTCATCCAATCCGATGTTTGAGGCATCGTGATGCTGCTTGCTAGGTAATTGCACACATCTAAATAATAGGTGCTGTCTTGTAATTCATCCGCATTTTGAACACCGTCACCGTCACAATCTAAAAAGTACCAAAGGCTATCAATGGGTAAGGTAACACTTGCCGGTAAGAGAGAACAAGCATTAGTTGGGTTGGTGTTATCGGTGATTTCATCTCCGTTCGTAACCCCGTCTCCGTCGCAATCGTCGGCCAACCATGCGTTGGAGGGTGTCAAAGAAATGCTAATCGCGTAGAGTGAGCACGCATTCGTCCCATCGGTTCCATTTTGTACCTCATTTCCGTTCGTAACCCCGTCACCGTCGCAATCCAGTGAATTCCAATTCAAGGATGGAGTCGCATTCTGTGAAATAAAAGGAAAACTGCATTCATCATTTACATCGTATCCCATTCCAAGTTCAACACCGTTGGTATATCCGTCGCCGTCGCAATCCGAATTCACCCAGAGGGCGCCAACCGTTAAGGTTTGGCTGGAACTCAAATAGTCGCAAGGATCATTTGGGTTGGTGTTATCGGCTAATTCTGCTCCATTCGTAACACCGTCACCGTCGCAATCTGTTGCAGGATTCAGTGAACACGGCGAAACAGTGATGTGAATCCATGCCTGACTGCACGCATTAACTAGTGGCGTTGCAGAATCACAGATTTGATAATAAATGGAATCAACGCCGCTGAATCCAGGATTGCAGGTATAAAGAATTTGTCCCCCTACCGCCAGTGCCGTACCATTCAACGGACCGTAAAGCATGGTTAACGAAGAAACTAAAAGTGGATTGTCGACATCGGAATCGTTGATGAGAGGCATCAAGTACGTGCTTGAGTTAGCATTAACCGTATATGTATCATTGACTAATAAAGGTGCGTCGTTGATGGGCGCGATGTTAATGAACAAAGTATCATTGCTGCAAGCCGCAGGTAGGGGGGAGCCGTTATCGCAAATCGAAACGACCACGGTGTCGACTCCATGGAAATTGGCGTTGGAAAGGTAGGTGAAATTGCCATTGGCAGCGATAGTAAAAGTACCGTTGTTGGCATTATTTACGGGGACTAAGGCACACGAAATCGCCGTGTTCTCAATGTCGTAATCTCCGTTCGAGAGAAGGTTCCCGGTTAGTACCGGGCCGTCTTCAACAGAAGAAATGAAATTATTGAAGGTAATCGGCGCATCGTTAACTGCAATAACCACCACACTTATTTGTGCGGTATTGGAAGTTTGTCCCAAGGAGTTTTGTATCGTGTAGCTCAGGTTTTCGGTTCCATTGAAATGTAAATTCGGAACA
>JBJOJZ010000037.1:0-15758 GCA_046046325.1 Bacteroidota bacterium | reverse complement strand
TAAAAAATGGACTATGCCAATACGTGATTGGGGAACCATTCTTAATCAATTTATCATTATTTTTGAAGATAGACTGATTTTATGAAACTTTCAGTTTACACACTTAGTGGGATAGTGTCTTTCTAAAAACGATATTGAGGAATCTAATGTGCATTATACTCTACCATTGATTCGTTTTACTGCTCTTGCCTCTAAAATCCAGGATGAAATAAGTAAAAAGAAACTGCTTGCGCCTTATGAAAGCACATTATTGCCATTACCTCATCAAGTCCTGGTACTTGAAAAAGTGATGCAATCCGATCAGAATCGTTTTTTACTCGCGGATGAAGTGGGAATGGGTAAAACCATTGAAACAGGACTTATACTTAAAGAATTAAAATTGCGTGATGAGATCAAACGCATTTTAGTGATTGTACCAAAATCTTCAATGCTCCAGTGGCAGTCAGAATTAAAGGAGCATTTCAACGAAGTCTTTCATATTTACGATTCGGAAATCATCTCTGCATTAACTAAGACCTTTTCAGCTTTAAACGGTGACAATGCTTTCAATTTTTGGGAACAACATAATCAGATAATCGTTTCAACTGATGCATTGAAACCACTTGAAAAACGCCAGGGATGGTCTCAGGAAAAGGTTGATGAGTACAATCGATACAGAATGGAAGCAGTGCTCAATGCAAATTTTGATGCGGTGATCATTGATGAAGCACATAAAATGGGAGGTGCTTCACAAACGGTATCTCGTTACATTCTCGCTCAGTCGCTTTGTAATATTGTTCCAAATGTTTTTTTGCTTTCTGCAACACCGCACAGAGGAAAATCAGATCACTTCAGAAGAATTTTGCAGCTACTGGATCCCGATGCATTTGAGGGAGAAGGTCTTCCAACGATTGCGGAATTACAGCCATATGTTATTCGAACTGAAAAGCGATTGGCACTGGATTACGAAGGGCAGAAATTATTTAACGAACGTGAAACCGTAAAACTTACAATTGAACTTGATTACAATCGTCATTTTAAGCAGATCGATCTCTACAAATCAGTGACCGAATATGTGATCAAGGTTTTCAATTCATCAAAAAGATCAGTAAATACGGCTACTGGGTTAATAATGATTCTATTTCAGCGATTGGCGAGTAGTTCAACCGCTGCAATCCTCTCGGCAATGGATCGCCGATTGGAAAGACTTAAAAATGGTGAAATACCATCCGTTGATGACTTAGTTTCAGATATAGATTCAGATGAACTAGAGGAGAATAATTTCGATTTTGAGGACCTACATTTCTATGAAAAAGAAGGCGTCGATGATGAAATAGCTGTATTGGAAGAACTAGTTTCAAAAGCAAAATCAACACTAGCTTCAGAGTTGGATGCAAAGGCAGAATACCTAATAGCTAAATTCAAACAAATTCAACAGGAAGAAACTCATGAAACAAAGTTTTTAGTTTTTACAGAGTTTAAAACTACTCAACGAATGCTCGTTGAAATACTGGAACGAAAAGGATTCACATGTGCTTCAATCAACGGTTCTCAGGATTTGGACACAAGAAAGGAAGCACTTCTTTCATTTAAGAATGAGAAACAGGTACTCGTAGCAACAGATGCGGCTGGGGAGTCTCTTAACATGCAGTTTTGCAACATAGTCTTTAATTATGACATGCCTTGGAATCCGATGATGATTGAACAGCGAATTGGTCGCGTCGATCGTATTGGACAAAAAAAGAAAGTACGCGCGTTCAACTTGCTGACCAATAACAGTGTTGACCAACGTGTCTATGAAGTCATTGAGACAAAACTCAATAACATTCTGAATCAACTTGGAATCGATAAAACATCCGATGTTCTGGATTCAACGATTGATTTGAAAAAATTGAATAAGCTATACTTGCAAAGTTTATTGGATCCTGAACGATTTGAACATAGCGGTGACAGATGGCTTCATGACATTAAACTCAAATTAAAAGATTACCAGAGTACCGAAGGTGTTTTACCTGTCGTACAAGAATCAGAACTAAATTATCAAGACGCATCTGAAATAAAGTATAGTCCTATTCCTATTTGGATAGAGGAAATGATTAAACAGTATGTTCTGTCTCAAAGGGGTAGCTATAAGAAATCGCTACTCAATTTTGCAGAGATCGAGCTTGATGGTATGAAAAAACGAATTACTAGCGACCCAGAGATAGCTTTAATGGATCCGGGTATCGAGCAAGTAACCATTCAAACTCCGTGGTTAAAGGAAATATTCTTTTCTACAGGAGGTAATTCCGACTCCAATAAAGCACCAGTATTGAAAATGAAGGAATCAAATTCAACAAGTGGAATTTGGTCTTTGTGGGAAATTACAGCTAAGAATAATTTTGATCTAAAGACAAGTTATCAGGCTTTCTTTGTATCCGATAATGGTAAATCGTTCCCTGCATTCGCAAATGAAATTTGGAATAAACTAATATCAGGGAATGATGAGTTTGAATTTGATCACGATAAGGAGTACAAGTTAGAAGTTGCTGCCGAAGATCTATTCAAGAACTCCCTAAAAACTCATTTTGATTCATTAGAAACTCAGCTGCTTTCGTCGATTGATAAGAAAAAAGCAAATCGTCACAAGGAATACGAATATCAGAAGAAACGACTGGATAATATTGGAATTGAAAATATTAAAAGATCAAGGCTGAATAAATTAGAAGAAGAGTATCAAGATTGGTTAAAGACGATTCAACTAAACAGCAAAGTCGTTCCGGGGATAAAGCAATTAATAACTTTCAGACTAGATGTATAGCTCTTTAATTGAACATATTGCCCAGGATCTGAAAGATCAGCCAAGTAACTTTCTTTTAATTGAAAATCCAGATCGTTTTTTTCATAGAAAGGATATTCAGGTGTTACTCGAAAGCCAAGGCATAATTTTTCTTTATGGTTCATCGCTCTATTTGAGAGTATCTCTTGAAACACAGGATGAAAAAAATGAAGATGCAACGATCTGTTATTTCATTTCAAATGAAAATCAAATTCTAGAAGATATTCGAGACAAGGTTTACAAAAAGAAATTAAGCATCAATGATTACCTCAAAAGTTATCATCCATCCTCATTGATTGCAGAAGATATAACGCTCTTGGAAGAACTTTACAAAAGGCCTCAACTTCGTAATTTGTCACAAATTGAAACAGACAATGTAATCCAGGAAATACGATCAGTTTCAAGATCTGTAAACTCAAAACAGATTAACGCACTAATTGAAGAAATCAGGACAATTTTATCTCAGCCCAATTCAGAAAGTAAGTGGTTTGAAATACTCAGAAAACTATCCGTTTTACTGACTTTTGGAATGCCATTGGAAGAGTTGGAAACAATGATTGATATTGAAAAAGAAATCAACGCTCCATTCCAATACTACCTCAAACAGAGTTATTCAAGCTTACACTCCAGTAACTATTTTAAATCTCCCAAAATAGTTTCGAAAATCTTACCATTCATAGCAAATCAAAGGATCGAAAAACAAGCATTAGTGGTAATTGATGGCATGGCATATTGGCAATACGAAATGTTGAAGGCAGAGCTTGAGGCCTCCTTGATCAGTAATGAGGGTTATACGTATGCCTGGATACCATCAATCACACAATTATCCAGACAATCTATTTTCAGAGGGGCTAATCCGGATTCCAGTTATAAGCAGAATCCAACAAATGAAGAAAGACTATTCAAAGCATTTTGGTTAAAAGAGGGTGTCTCTGATGCAATGATTGGCTATACACACGGGATTCCTGAATCATTAAATTATTCCTTGAGTAAACACGCAATTGTAATCACCGATTTGGATGATCAAATGCATGGCGCTTCGGACCTAGGGATGTTAAGGGTAACAACAAACTATTTATTCGAGAAGAAATCGATTGCGTCATTAATTAATGACTTGACTGATAATGGATATACTGTTTACCTAACCTCTGACCATGGTAACATTCAAGCAAAGGGTTATGGAGCTTTGAAGGAAAGGGAGAAACTAGGCACTAATCAGTCAGGAAGCCGAAGTGAACGCCATTTGGAGTATTCAAAACCCGAATTAGCAAAATATTTCCTTGAGAGTAATCCTGATTTAAATGGGCAAGTTGTAAACGATGGTCATGTAATTTACATGTCATCTGAACTAGCTTTTTCCAGAGATAAAAGTACAGTAACACATGGCGGAAGCCATATATTAGAAGTAATAATTCCATTCATAGAATTGAAAAAATGACAGTAAAATCAATTGACATCAACCAGAGAATTCCACTTTCTATTTTGGAAACAGCTTTGTTTACTTTGTTGAATAATGAGTATTCAGAAGATTATATTTTGGAATTACTCCGAACAGAATTTACCGGTGAAAACAGAATTAAAAAAGCTCTACGAATAGTAAATAAAATTGTTTTAAATAATCCATTAAAGGATTTTCTTTTGGAGAATAAGGATCAATTACTATTAGCACTTAGAAATAGAACAGATAAGAATGTTATTCTCATATCATTGTTGAACAGTGCGTACTCATTTTCACACTTTACATTAGAAACATTAGGTAAGTTATTTTCTGCTCAATCAATGGTTAGTAAAGAATCATTAAATCGTCATATAGGCAAGCAATACGGCAGTAATAGAGGAACGGAGAATGCACTTTACAGCGTAATACCAATGTTTCTTGATGCGGATTTATTCAGTAGACCAAAAATTGGTTTTTATGAATTTCAATCGGCAGTGATTATACAAAATTCAATAACCGGTAAAATATACAGTGAAGCTAATAATGTGAACGTAAACACTACTGCAAATAGTAATACCCCTTATTTTCTATTTATTGATCAATCACGGATTTAATTACAATCCTTTATTTATTTCTAATTCTTCGAACAGCGTATTAATGTATTCAGTTGTATTTCTTATCGGCTGGTTGGAGTTTAGGTTCTTTGAAATTATTTGTTCAAAACTTTGATTTTTTTCAAAGTGATTGGTTCTGTTGCCATTTCTTTTAAATCTCTTTTCTCTTTTTTCGAGTTCTTTGTTCACTTTATCAATTAATAAATCTAATCGATTTTCTTTTTTTTTGAGTGAAACAATATTCTCTATAAAAAAATCAATACTTATAAAGGAAAGTGGGTTGATCTTTCCGAAAGCTTTGATTTTTTTTGTTTGTAGTTTTTCATCAAATTCTGCTCTCAAATACTGCATTATACCTGGAACTTGAAAGCAAGTATCTGTATAAATCAATATTGGATAAATAATTAGATTTCTCGTTTTTAAATTAATTTTTTCAGGGAGTTTAGTTGAAAATGATGTTATATGTTTTATCAGTTGACCAGTGCCTTTTTTATTTGAATTAAATTTAAGGTCAATGACTTTTTTTATCTCATGGTAATCATATTTATCAATTGCTTTTGATCCAAAAAAAGCATCCTTTACTTCAAAAATGAAAACTCTTCTCCCGATTCTGAGATAAGCATCTGGCAAACCAATTGATGGGTTTTCATCGAAAATCAGCTTAGAATGTTTGTTTTTGTTCGCTGACTCAATCAATTTTCTAAAGAGATATTTCTCAACAAAAAAGTCACCAATTTCCCCAAAGAATATACTATCCTTAATAATTCCATCAATTCCTGATTTAGAGTAAAAATCGAATGGAAGACCATGATATATTTTTCCTGCTAGAAAATTCCAATCGATTACAAAATATGCGCCTTCATGATCTTTTATAACTGGTTTGTCTTTAAATCCATTAAAGTTTAATTTTTCTTTTTGAAATTTCTCAGAATAATTTTTTAAGTCTATTGAAAAGTCATCCAAAACACTACTAATAGTATCATCTAGCGCATTTATTTTATATTTCGTTATACCATCTGGGTCCTTTTCGTGTGACTGTTGAACCATGTGGACAATATTCATTAAATAAGTCAATGTATTGTCAACTTTATATCGTTTAATGAAGTTCAAAGTAAACGGACTGTAGTTTTCTTTGGATTCAATTGAATCTAAGAGGCATTTACCTTTTACAAGAGATGTAAAATAATTGTGTGGTTCATTTATTTGAAATTGAGCAATTAGAATTGGCCAGATAATTGATTGAAATGTAACATCAACATTATTTTGAGGATTTATAGTACTTTTTGATGAAACGGATTCTGAGACAATTAAAAACGCTTTAAAAATTGACAATTCTTGATCAGGCGTAGTGTCTATGAAATCGTTGTTTTCAGTGTAATTAACAGCACAAACATGAAGAAATTCTAACGATAAATGAGTTGAGAAAAGTTGAACATTATCCCACCCCTCGTGTTTAACCATTTCTGAGATTTTATTTTCTACATGAATTAACGTATGTTGATTCCTTCGGAGTAAAATTCTCAAAATATTTTTTTGAGATGATTCATTGGTTAAGTTTAAATATAGTTGTGCATTGATTAGTGATATCACCTTTGCTATTAATTCAGTTGGAACATCTTGGATAAGTTCATTGAAATTGGTAACCGGATCATCAAAGATGTCTTGATATGTTGGTGTTATAATTAATTTCATTTTGCCACAAAATTATTTTTCTTAATCAGCCCTGAAAATAATAACCACTACAGAACAATTGTTCAGATAACCATATGTTTTTTGATTTTCGTGATTATTAAATTCAAAAAATGTGTTATAAGTGTGTCGGATACTAAAAAAACATCATATATAAAGGTTAATTACTTACTGTATCGGGAAGTAAGTTCCTATTGCCGCAACGTAATCTTGAAATATAAGTGCACAAAAAAGGCCGCACATGCGGCCTGAATCAATGATCAATGTTGGAATTAATCGCGTTGACGAGCTTCAGAAACATTGATGTTTCTTCCTCCTAACTCATAGTTAGAAAGGGCTTCCATAGCCGCTCTTGCCTCGTCTTGGTTGGGCATTTCTACAAAACCAAAACCACGAGAACGTTGGGTCTCACGATCTTTAATAATTTTAACGGAGGATACCTCACCGTACTGTCGAAACAAATCTTCCAGCTCTTGTTCTCCTAAGCGAAAGCTTAGGTTTGAAACGTACATGTTCATAAAAAAAACTTAAATAAATAAATAAACTAACCTGGAATCGGAAGAATTGCTTCAAACCTCAAACCAATAACACAACAAATCTACGTTTAAAAAGTTGAACTACCGCTAATTTTCAGAGAATGTTCTTGATTTTGGGCCATTTGCCTATTTTTTTTAGTGCCTCAAACGTCAATTTACGTACTTTTGTTCATGGAAAATTTAAGCTATGAACAGGCCTTTGAAGAGCTACAATCCATTGTTACAGCCATGGAAGGTGGTGCCATTGGTATCGATGATCTCTCGATTAAAGTAAAACGCGCCGCTGAATTGATTAAATTTTGCCAGCACAAACTCAAAACCACGGAAATGGATGTCGATCAAATCCTCAAGGATATGGAAACCGACCCTTCCGAAAACCCTCTTTAATTTCAGCCAAAGATGTCGGATCAAAAATACCAACAAAGAGGTGTGTCAGCAGGCAAAGAAGACGTGCATTCTGCCATCGCCAACTTAGATAAAGGACTTTTTCCCAAAGCCTTTTGTAAAATTGTCCCAGACCATTTAACCCAAGATGAAGATTATTGCCTGGTAATGCATGCCGATGGCGCGGGAACAAAATCATCTCTTGCCTATGCTTATTGGAAAGAAACGGGCGATTTAAGCGTTTGGAAAGGCATCGCCCAAGATGCGCTCATCATGAACATCGATGACCTGTTGTGCGTTGGAGCAACTGGACCTATAATGGTGTCTTCTACCATCGGAAGGAACAAAAACTTGATTCCTGGAGAAGTTATTAAAACCCTTATCGAAGGGACCGAAGAAATCCTCGAAGGCTTGCGTTCTCATGGAATCCAAGTTCATTCAACGGGCGGAGAGACCGCCGACGTAGGTGATTTAGTTCGAACCATTATAGTGGATTCAACCGTTGTATGTCGTATGAAACGCTGTGACGTCATCAGCAACCATAGGATAGAGCCTGGAAATGTCATTGTTGGTCTTGCATCACATGGTCAAGCCACCTACGAAACATTTTACAACGGTGGGATAGGTAGTAACGGTTTAACCTCCGCTCGACATGATGTATTTAATAAAACCATCGCCAAGCAATACCCCGAAACCTTTGATACAGGAGTACCATCGGAACTCGTGTATGCGGGAAACTATGACTTAACACAGGAAATTGAAGGCGTTTCACGAAATGCAGGACAATTGGTGTTGTCTCCTACACGGACCTATGCTCCAATAATCGCCAAAGTGTTGGAAAATTATCGGGACAAGATTCACGGAATGGTACATTGTTCTGGGGGAGGGCAAACAAAGGTGTTACATTTTATCGACGAATTGTCGATTGTCAAAAATCAACTCTTCGATACGCCTCCGTTGTTCAAAATGATACAAGAGGCGTCAAAAACCGATTGGAAGGAAATGTACAAGGTTTTCAACATGGGGCATCGGTTTGAGATTTACACTGATTCACTAACCGCATCGGAAATAATTCGAATAGCTAGTGCCTTTAATGTAGAAGCAAAAATCATCGGTAGCGTAGAAAAATCAACACGTAAACAAGTGGTCATTGACGGGCCACACGGAAAATACACGTATTTCTAAGCGCTTTTTTTCGGTTTTTTTTTATGTTACCAAAAGGATTTCCTATTTTTGCCCTCCAATTGAACGAGGTGGGATGGGTGAGTGGCTGAAACCAACAGTTTGCTAAACTGTCGTACGGGTAACTGTACCGCGGGTTCGAATCCCGCTCCCACCGCAACAACGTGGAGGTTGAGAGGGATGAGAAACCGCAGGGTTCTGGCTTTAGCTTTACAACGGTGAAGCGGAGAAAAGTGAAAGGGGTAAGGTTGATTGAATTGACATTTTTGAAATAGAGTTCGGGGCGTAGCGTAGTCCGGTCATCGCGCCTGGTTTGGGACCAGGAGGTCGCAGGTTCGAATCCTGCCGCCCCGACGTAGGGGGATGAGCAATCATCCCCTTTTTTTTTGGGTCCGCTAGCTCAGTCCGCCACGGCGGAAGCAACTGCCTTGAAGCAGTAACTGAGTAGTTGAATTTTGGTCCGCTAGCTCAGCTGGATAGAGCAACTGCCTTCTAAGCAGTAGGTCTCAGGTTCGAATCCTGAGCGGATCACCAAGCACTGCTGTCGAGGTGCTTTGTTCTTGTTAATATGCCCTTTTATTCCTACGTTCTTAAATCATTAAAAAATGGAATCTTGTATAAAGGTTCTACACAGGACCTTCAGCTAAGGGTTATTTCTCATAATCAAGGGAGAGTTAAGTTTACCGCTAAAAATGCACCCTGGGAATTAGTTCTTTTTGAACCATTTGCAACGCGGGTAGAGGCTGTTCAACGTGAAAAATGGTATAAAACTGGAGTAGGTAGAGATTGGATAAAACAACAAATTAATCCCTAGGGTATTTTGATAGAGCAATCCGCCGCGGCGGATAGGTCTCAGGTTTGAATCGAAACGGGATCACAAAAGGAGTCCACTTCGGTACGAAGCGGACTTTTTTGTATTAGATGCGTTTGAAATTCATTTCATAAAGCAGAGAAAACAAAAAAGGACGAGCTTTACGCAGTAAAGTGGACTTTATGCTTGGATTGAGCACAAACATTGGTTCATGTGCCTCGGCGCATAATCCGACCGAATTAAGCTTACTCTGATGAGGGAAAACAAAAAAGGACGAGCTTTACGCAGTAAAGTGGACTTTATGCTTGGATTGAGCACAAACCCTGGTTCATGCGCTTCGGCGCATAATCCAACCAAATAAAGCTTGCTTTTATGGCACAAAAAACCCATCTAAACAATGACGGGCTTCGTTAATTGAGTCAACAAATTTACTGCTTGATCAACTTATTTTGTTGAATGAACTGACCTTCATTCGTATAGAAATTCAAGAAGTAGGTTCCCGGAGCAAGGGTGTTTTCAAAGTCGATCTGCAAGCGGGTTGATTCCATGGTGTACTCCGCAATAAGTTTTGCGTTCATATCCATTAGCTGAAGACGAATAGGGTCTTTTTGCTCCTCGGGTCCCTCCACGATGCTGTAAACCGTTGCTGGGTTAGGGTATATCTTAAAGGGCGTATTTGGTTTTTCTAACATTACCACACCGCCTCCTACAGGAACTAACTTATCCGGTTGCTCAAAGCCGTTGTGTATGTAACGTGTCCCAACAAGTCCTCCGTGAATGATGGGTTCTCCTATGGTGTAGGTCATTACTTTATTGTTAATTAAGCTCAATCCTGTGGCAGGATTGGCCACCCTTCCAGCTGAGGCAAAAACCATCCGCCACGTGGTGGTGTTTTGGGCGAAAGCAATACCGGTTAAAAGAAAGGCAAAAGAAAAAAGTAAAGTTCTCATAGTTAGGGGATTATATTAAATTCAATAACGCTTACTTTGTTTAAACAGGTCCCTCCGGAAAGGGTTGTACCCGCAGGAAGCCACAAAGGTAACATGGTGTAGGTATGGGTATAAACCAAATTGGAATATGATGCGGGTTGTGTGCCTTGACCAACTTTGGTAGGAACCCCTGCAACTTCTATAGCCGTTGATTCATAAGAACTTGAGCTGCAACTACCTGCGCCCGATTGGTAGCCTGTGGACGTCGGGGCAATGTTATAAATTACGCTCTCTACCTTCCAAACTTTGCCCACAGGAACGGTTTCCTGATTGGTCACCAGTTTTACTTGGTTAAATTGCAAATTTCCTTGGGCCAAAAACCCGCCTGAAAAAACCAAAAAACCAAAAACTAGGAAGGAGGTCTTCATGCAACTAAGGTACAACATTAAATTCAATTACGGAAGCAAAATCCGAGGAACACACCGTACGGATTTGGTCACCAGGTTTTAACCAAATCGGAAGCTTATTGCCTGTGGTGATATAGTTGGCCCCCGAGGATGCTATCGCCATATTACCAAAGAAATAGTAATTGTTGTTGTTGATCACGAGAGGGCGGTGGTAGTTGGAGTTGACACACCCGGAGGAATAATTGCTGTTAAAGGTAACCTCGCTCTCCGTGAACGATTCTACCTTCCAAACTTTTCCAGCAGGTACGGTAAGGCTCGTGGTCCCAACCGTTACAATTTGGTTGAATTGTAAATTGCCCTGTGCATGGAATAAGCCAACAACCGTAAATGCAAAAACAAAGAGCAGGTTTCTCATGGTACAACGTTGAATTCTAGTATTGAAATGGCATAGGAAAAACTCGTGGTTGAACAACAATTACCGGCAGCCTGCAATTGAATTTGATCACCCGCTTTAAGCCAAATTGGAAAAGGACTGATGGTGGTTTCTTGCGAAGCCGTCATTAAAGCAAAACTCCCCCAACTCGATCCGGCATTAATGTTAATCGCACGTGTAACAGGTGCATTAGCAACATTAGGCGAAGCCGACTCCACTTTCCATACTTTTCCCGCAGGTACAGTCCACGTAGGACTTGAATAGGAGAAAGAACCTGAACCTGTTCCCGTGTAAGTAACCACTTGGTTGAATTGTAAATTGCCTTGGGCATTAAGAGAACCAAGGATGAAAAAAGCGAATAGAAAAAAGAAGGGTCTCATGGCACAACGTTGAATTCAATGATGCTCAGCATGCCTCCTGCTCCTCCTCCATTTCCGCCAAACGTAACGGTTGTGCCTGAAGACAACCAAAACGGAAAATTGACAATATGGGCAGAGGTTTGCTGTTGCCTCAAGTTATAATAAACTCCGTTGTACAACATGTAAGCATAGTTATTCGACGGCGTATTGAGCATGCAATTCTCAAGCTTCCAAACCTTTCCAGCAGGAACCGTAACCGGAGTAGTGTTGGACGCAGAGAAAGCCATGTTGATGACTTGGTTGAACTGCAAATTCCCCTGGGCTTTAAGGGAACCAAGGATTAAGAAAGTAAATAGAAAAAAGAAAGTTTTCATGGTACAACATTGAATTCTATGATGGAAATAAGTGCTCGATTGGTGTAAATGGAAAACTGTCCTGTATAACCCGAATTCAACCAAATGGGGAAATCGGAAACCGTTTTAGAGCTGCTTGCAAGGTTAATTCCGTAATTCACGGCCCCATTTGGGTAAAGCATTAAAGCGTTACCCGACCAATTCACCGCAGCTTCAATTTTCCAAACCTTGCCTGCGGGGACGGTAAAATTAACGTTATCGTATTGATTGGCAATTCCACCAATGTTATAGGTTATTACTTGATTAAACTGAAGGTTTCCTTGCCCATCTACCATACCGGAACAAGCGATAACAAGTAAAAAAAATAGGGCTTTCATGGTACGATATTAAATTCTAAAATACTGAACCAACGGTAGGCTGAACTGTTACTGCTGCTATGTCCTAAAATTGTTCCCGAAGGCATCCAAATAGGTCCTGCATCTGAGCCACGATAATAGGCACCAAAATTATTGTTAAAATCACCTACGAATTCAAAAGCGATTGAATTATTCATATAAACATACATGACACTTGCATAACTACCCATGCTTTCTATTTTCCACGCCTTTCCCGCTGGCACTGTCCATTGAGCGGTGTTGTTCGCCGAAGCGGACAACAAAAGAACCTGATTAAACTGCAAGTTCCCTTGGGCCTTGAACGTGCACATTAAGAAGAAAAAGCCAATGAAGAGGATGTTTTTCATGGTACAATATTGAATTCTATAATACTTATCCACCGATAGTTGGAAGAACAGTTAAGGGAATAAATCGTGGTACCGGAAGGCAACCAAAAAGTGCTGGTGGAATTGCTGTACTGATAAGCAGTACCTCCAACATATACATTCCCAGAACGAAAGGCAGCATTGGTCCCGTCGAAACTCCAGGCACATTCACTCGCCCCTGAATTTCCGGAACCAAACCCCTCCACTTTCCATACTTTTCCCGCGGGAACGGTTCCTAAAAGCACGTTGGAAGCCTGGGTCGTGCTCAACAGCAAGGTTTGGTTAAACTGCAAGTTCCCTTGGGCCTTTAAAAAAGTACCCATTAAGGAGAAAAAGGCAATGAAGAGTATGGTTTTCATGGTATAATGTTGAATTCAAGCACAGAAATAGCACTAACCTTGGTGCCTGCAGCGAGGGTTGTTCCTGCCGGTAACCATAAAGGCAATTTGGTCGGTTGTGCCGTTACTTGCACCAAAACCGGTGTAGTACTGTTCACTGCCATGCCTACATTGCTCATCCAGAATCCCCCACCGCAACAACCGTTGAATCCAACACCGGTGGTGGCTACGTGTTCTTCGTGAACGCAAATCGAAGTACCATTTACTAAGATGAATCGGCTATTGGAGGCTAAAGTAGTTCCAGAAGTGGGGTAACGCTCCTCGCCAGTTAGCGCACTTTCTACCTTCCATACTTTTCCCACCGGAACCGTTTCTACGGTGGTAACCAATTTTACCTGGTTTAGCTGCAAGTTGCCTTGAGCAAAGCATGAAATCATGCACCAAAAAACAGCTATGCTTATTAAAGTTCTCATGGTACTACGTTAAATTCCATTACACTGATAAAACCAACATTCGTTGATGCAGCCAAGCTTGTTCCAGCGGGAAACCAAATGGGGGCATCAAATATTTTAAAATCTGAGCTTGTAGCGTATCCATCTTGATTCCAATAACCGTCGTTTCGTCCAACTTCACGGGTTAAAGTCGTTTGCAAATAAATAGGAGTACCATTCACTAAAATCACAAAATTCTTAGCCCCCCCAGCGGTAGCCTGATTCGACAAACGGTTTAAATCATTGGCTAAAGAAACGGTGGGCAGGTAGTTTTCCAACTTCCAAATTTTTCCCACGGGAACCGTCTCTTGCGCGGAAACCAACTTTACCTGGCTGAATTGCAAATTACCTTGGGCAAAAAAACCGCCCAACAGGATCATAGCTAAAAAAAGAAAGAATCCTTTCATGGTATAATATTAAATTCAACAACATTGATGGACAAAATATTTTGTCCTACCGCGAGCGATGTTCCTGCGGGCAGCCATAATGGAGAACCGCCAATTCCTGCGGCCATTGAGGTTATCCCGGTTTGACCATTTCCAAAAAGACTTCCTTTTGATTCTGCAGAAAGGTAATAAACCGTTTGCCCATTCACCAGAATGGTAAAGTCCAAGGTAGAATTACTCCAAGAAGTGGTAGTTGGCCTTACAGAAGGAAGAATGTTTTCCACTTTCCATACTTTACCTACAGGCACCGTCTCTGCCACCGACACCAATTTTACCTGGTTGAATTGCAAATTTCCTTGAGCAAGTAAACCAAAAGAAAGGCAAATCAATGAAAAAAGTAAGGAGTTTCTCATGGTACTACGTTAAATTCAAGAATACTAAACCATCGGTTACCACAACTGCAGGCATGTCCCAAAACGCTTCCTGCAGGCAACCAAATAGGGCTAGCATCGGCATTGCGATAATATCCAGAAGTCCCTGAATTGGAATAAGCGCCTGCATAGATGAATGCCAAGGCATTGTTAACATATACGTTGAGGGAACTTGAAGCAACCCCAACCGATTCCATCTTCCATACTTTTCCAGCTGGCACCGTCCACTGCGTTTGATTATCCGTGTTCGAACTCAAATACAACACCTGATTAAATTGCAAGTTTCCTTGTGCCTGCGCAGCATACCCCAAGGCCAGGGATAAGGCTACCATTAGGACCGTTTTCATCGATGATATTAGAAGCCGTCGGTCGTGTAAATAAGGGTATTGGAAGAGGAGCTTGCGCCTCCGCCACCACCTGCAGCTGCACCAGCAATCGCAGTCCATGCGGATCCGTTGTAATAGTAGAATCCAGCGGTTTGATCCGTTTGGTAAATCAACAAGCCCGTTGCAGGAGATGCAATAGCATTTCGCTGTGTTTGCGTCATGCTTGGCAGTAAAAACCCTTTGGTTGTTGAATTTACCTCCAAAGCGGCAGAGGCATTTGGTGTTACCGTTCCAATTCCGATATTTCCGCCGTTGTTAAAGATATTCGAACTGTTTATCACCCATTGTGATCCGTTCCAATAAGGCGTGTTGCCTGCCGCGGAGCCGTTTGCTAAGATTCCAGATGGTCCTTGAGGACCTGTTGCTCCTGCAGGACCTGTTGCTCCTGTTGCTCCCGTTGGACCCGCAGGACCTTGGGGACCTTGGGGACCCGTTGCACCTGCTGGACCTTGAAGTCCCGTTGCACCCGTCGGACCCGCAGGACCTTGTGGACCAACTGCACCTGTAGCTCCCGTAAGACCTGTTGCTCCAGTAGGACCTGCAGGACCTTGTGCGCCTTGGGGACCCACCAAAGAAACACCGGCAGGCCATGTACCATTCGCCTTAGGGCCGTATATCGTATTGGTAGACGTGTTGATGTAAAAATCGCCGTCGTTTCCTTGTAGGTTACTAGGCACTACGTTACCGTTTAACACCCCGTTACCGTTGGTTCCTGCTGGACCTGTAGCACCGGTTGCTCCCGCTGGACCCGTCAATCCTGTTGCGCCTGTTGGACCCGCTGGACCTTGAGGACCGGTAGCGCCGGTTGCTCCCGCCGGACCCGTCAATCCTGTTGCTCCCGTTGGACCCGCTGGACCTTGAGGGCCCGCAGCACCCGTAGCACCTGTAGGGCCCGCAGGGCCTGTTGCTCCGATGGCACCCGCATTTCCTTGGGGACCTTTAATGTTTCCCGTTAAGGTCCATGTCGTAGAATTCGTTTTATAATAAACGTCGCCCGTTTGTGTGTTCAGGTAAAAATCCCCCATCGCTCCCAA
>JBJOJZ010000138.1:0-6715 GCA_046046325.1 Bacteroidota bacterium | reverse complement strand
TTCCGTAGTTTACGGCATTTTGTCGAGCACCCGGCCCCGTAGCCAAAGTTGTTGAGACATTAGCTTCTCGAATACCTTTCCCAACAAGAAAAAGTCCAACCGGTTTATCTTGGCTTAGAGAATATATATAATGTGCAAACCTTCGAATGCCGTTGACATGTTTTTTCACGCCCCCCCCAAATTGGTCATAAAGCTCCCCGACTTCTGCCAAAATGACGTTATAATCCCCACCTGCCGGGGAACTGCGATAATTTGCATAGTCAATCACCCCTGACTCCAACAATTTTGGATAGACCATCAATAAAGCTTTCTCAAGGTTCGGTATCGCCGAGAAATTGAAAAAAGAGCCTGAGGGCGAAACCGGAGCGACCGAAGGTATATCAATTACGCTGCTACCCGACTGCGCCACTAATTTCTGCGTTGCATAATTTGGATCGTTCGGCACCAACATCAACGCACTCGAACCTCCAGTTACGGCCTTGAGGAATTTAGGCGTTGTACCAAAAGAAAAAACGAGCGGTGCTCCCATGCTCACCCCTGTTAATGAAAGGTAAGTTTTTGGTTGATTCGGACTGTTGGGCACCAAAAACTCTGTTTTGTTGGTCCCTCCCATGTTCATGGTTCTGGGATACAGGAACGACCAAAAATTTACGCTTTGGAAATCGGTTGCAACCCCAAGATCGCCAACGATATTCACCTTAAAATTCGTCGCCCCATTCGCTGGTAAAAGACTTACCGGGAATTGTTTATTGATATTTATCGCCGTATATCCGACGGTCAGGGTATCCAGTAAGACGGTGTTGGAATTTCCTACGGTTAGCCTCGTATGATGGTTGTATAAATTCGGAGCATAGGCATTAGAACCACCAACCATGACGGATTTCAATTGAATGTTGGGAGCTCCTCCACCTGAATACAAATTATCTAATGTTGTAGATGCATAATTCCATGTGTAACCGCTTGCACCGTTTTGCATGGTATTTCCCCAACCTTCGCCCGGAACAAACAATGAGCTAGCAGCTTGAGAAGTAATTTCTCCTTCATTGTAGGCTTGATTGAATACCTGACTTTTCTCGAATAAGACATATGGCGCAACTTGATACGCTGCAAAATCAATATCCGTTTCTTCTGTAAACCTTAGTCCAGGACTTCCATTGGTCCAAGAAACAAAATAGCGAATCGTATCGTTGTAGAGGCTATATTTTGGGTTTCCTAACCACGATGGATTGTTGTACAGAGTTGAATCTAACCAACCATCGTTTTTCTCCGCATAGAAATAAATGAATTCACCGGGATCAAGTACATTATTAAAATTATCTGGAATGTAAAGCGGTTGTTCCTTTTCCCGACCAAAAACCTGAAAC
The DNA here is from genome assembly GCA_046046325.1 of Bacteroidota bacterium. GTDB lineage: Bacteria > Bacteroidota > Bacteroidia > Flavobacteriales_D > Crocinitomicaceae > UBA952. The sequence goes on along the minus strand of JBJOJZ010000138.1, from coordinate 5,351 downwards.
GTATTCAACGGAATTGAACCAACGGGAATTCCCGCATCGACCAAGGCTTGATATCCTATTTTGTGAATGCCCGTTTGAGTGATTGGAACCGAATAGTACTTTTGATTGTAATTGATCCACTCGTTCCCAAACTGTTGTGCCGTAGAGGAAACATTTACAAATGACGCAAACATTAAAAAAAGTAATCCTTGCTTCATAGGCTATTTTTTCTTGGGTTGTGCGATGTTGAATTTCAATGAAAAAATATGCGTGTAGTAACCAGCTTCTGCGGCTCCTAAGCGTGTGAAGGCATAATCTAGGTTGAAGGACTTAAAACCAATTCCTAATCCCAAATTAGGTTGAACACCCCAAGAATCATTTCCGTCAAAGGATTGGTATTTTTGGAGCGATGAAACACCAGCTCTTAACTTAACCAAGTTTTTGTATCCGAACAACACTCCGCAGTGGGGGTCAACCGATAATGGATTACCAGAAATTAACACGTTTCGCCTACCATCCGTTGTTATATCTACATCGATTTCGGTCATAAAGGAAAACCCTTTTTCTTCCGAACCGATGGGATGGGTAAAAGCTGCGCCTACAATGAATCGAGGCAACGACAATTCCAAACCATTGGATGGCAAGTCGTTTCCGGTTGCAAGAAAAACCTGTTGCATGTCTTGAGAGAGGTTAAAAATCCACGCATTAAAAGTCGAAGTAGCGTCCCTAGCCACAAGTCCAAACCTCCAATTTTGGTTGCGTTCATAACGTACACCAGCATCCAATCCAAAACCCCATGATTTAGCAAAGTCACCAACACGGCGGTGAATTACCTTCACGGTTCCTCCAACCGACAAACCAGGCACATTGAGATTTCTAGCAAAAGAGCCCATGAATGCATAATCCCCAGCTGAAAACGTGGTGATATTGTCATAATTGATTCGGCCATCATTGTCGATAAGCTGCGTTGTGTTAGGAATATCATCGACACCGAAACGCAAAAAGGTAAAACCGATGGTTCCTTTGGTTCCTAACGAATGTGACAAACCAACATAATCGTATTTGGCAATTCCGGCAAAATACTCCGAATGCATGGCAGAAACCTGCAACCATTCTCGCGCCTGAGAAAGCCCAGCAGGATTCCAATACGCAGAAGTAACATCGTTGCAGCTAGCAACCACAGCATTACCCATGGCCATAGCATTTGCTCCTACCCCCAAATGCAAAAACTCGTTGGAGTATTTAGGTGCTTGTCCACGAACTAAAACCACTGCCATAAAAAATAATCCACCCAATAAATGTTTCATACTCCAAAATGTTGAGCCCTCTAACTGAAAAAAAAGGAAATTATTGTTTCAAGCATTCAACGAGATAAAAATAAGGTTTTTTTGAATTACTTTCGCTCAAGATGAATCAAACGGAACTGAAGTTGTTTAACTTACCTAACTTAATCACCGCTTCGAACTTCATGTGCGGTGTTTTGGCCATCATTACAGCCTTTTTCGGTCGGATAGAAATCAGCGCAATGTTACTCATTTTAGGTATGGTCTTCGATTTCTTCGATGGGTTTGTTGCACGAAAACTCGGAGTAAACTCACCTATCGGCAAGGACTTAGATTCATTAGCCGACTTGGTATCCTTTGGCCTGGCCCCTGGAATCCTCATGTTCATAACGATTGAACTTAGACTGAACGGAAACCTTGGCGCAACATACATGAAATTTCATGACTTTCAATTTCATGAGGCCAAGGATTGGTTTTGCTTTTGCGCATTAAGTATTCCTTTATTTTCACTTTTTCGCCTAGCCAAATTTAACAACGATACTCGGCAAAGCGAGCAATTTATTGGCGTCCCCACACCAACCAACACCCTATTTTTTCTTTTTTTCCCTTTATTGTATTGGCAAACAGGAATGAACAGCACCGGTACATTTGAAACGCTGTATCCATGGATTCTTGACCCGTTAATCATGGCATTTACTGCCCTTCTGTTTCCTATTTTATTAATCTCTGAAATCCCATTATTGTCGCTAAAAGTCAAGAATTTCAACATCAAAAGTAACAAGTATCAATACCTACTAGTGGGAATTTCGTTAATAACAATTTTTATTACAGGCATTTATGCACTGCCGATAATTGTAATTTTGTACCTGATTTTATCCATTATTGAGCACAATACCCGAAAGCACCATGAAATTCAAAGCTGAAATTGACGTAATGCCACACGATGCGCTTCTAGACCCTCAGGGGAAAGCCGTGACACAAGCCATGGGCACCATTGGTTTGAACGAAATTCAAGACGTGCGTATTGGTCGCCACATTCGACTTTTTGTTGAAGCGAATGATGCATCAATCGCAACAGCGAAAGTAGAAGAAGCTTGCAAAAAAATGTTAGCGAATGCGATCATGGAATCGTATTCATTTACTATAGAAGCGGTATAGATTTGGCGGAAAGCATCTCAACTTTTAATTGCCGCGCCGATGCGAAAAATACTGTTTTATATAGTATTGACACCCCCGAAGAAATTGAAGCGAAAATAAAATCCGCCCATCTCGTTCATAGCTCAAAAAACTGGCAAAATCCTGATTTGCGCAGTATATTTTTCCGTTCACTGATTTTGGCACTAGAACAAAACAAAGCAGCATTATGTGAAATCTATTGTTCAGAATCCAGCTTAGGCAGTATTCGATTTGAACGGGAGTTCCATCGCATGTTGCAGCAAATTAACCTTTATTCCAACGAAGGACATCTATGGTCCAAGCATCGAGAATCGGTGAAGTTACCAGACCGTCTCATGGAAAAGCGTTGGATTCCAATTGGTCCTGTGGTGGTATTTAGCGCTTCGAATTTCCCATTAGCTTATGGTACACTTGGAGGCGATACCATTGGCGCCTTGGCTGCGGGATGTCCCGTGATTGTAAAAGGTCACTCCCTGCACGCCGGCACGAGTACTATGCTTGCAAAGATTACCTCTGAAGTTTTGGCGGCAAACCAAGTCCCACCGGGTGTTTTTGGCCATGTATTGGACAAAGGTTTCTTAGCAGGACAACGTTTGATCATGGACGAGCGAATTAAAGCGGGCGCATTTACAGGAAGTACAATTGGAGGAATGAGTTTATTTCGATTAGCTCAAGATCGTAAAAGCCCAATTCCCTTCTTCGCGGAAATGGGCAGTTTAAATCCTGTAATTTTACTTCGGGAGTCGAACGATACCATCGAAAATTGGAGGGATTTAGCGAACGCCGTAACGGAAAATGCAGGTCAATTTTGCACGAAACCCGGATTAATATTGGTACCCATAGAACGCCTCGATGAGGTTCGTAACCGTTTACAAAAAGAACTTGAGATGTGTACCTCATTCCCTATGTTGCATCCAGAGATTTATAAAAAATATGAGGCAAAACTGAAGGAACTTGAGCAATATATTCCTGTAACTCGTTTCTCAAATAATACCCCATGGAACGGCGACAGGGCCATTGCGTCATGTACAATTCAAGAATTCCTTGAGGCCCCAAAACTGCAGGAAGAGGTTTTTGGTCCGTTTACGTGCTTGGTAGGTTATTCTGAAACGGATGAGATTCATTCGCTTTTCAGTTGCATTGGGGGCCAGCTAACTACAACTTTCATAGGGATAAATCCTGAAAAACAAGGAGTATGGTCTGTTGCCCTTGAACATTCAGGACGTATCGTTATCAACGGAGTTCCAACTGGCGTGGAGGTAACCCGTAGCATGAACCACGGAGGCCCATTTCCAGCGAGTACGGATGTGCGATATTCTTCGGTGGGCGAGGCATCCATTCAGAGGTTTTTTCGTCCATTAACCGTCCAAAAAAATTCTAAGGATTGATAAAAAACACGTACTTTTGTAAAAAAATATTATGGAGAAGAATAATAATAATTTAATGTACTACGCGATCATTGGTGTATTATTACTTGGATTAGGCGCGATGGTTTTCATGTGGACAAGCAAGCGAAGTGAACTCAACGCGTGTCAAAACGATAATTTAGTATTGAAATCCGATATGGAAAGCATGAATCAAATGCTAGAAGGTTATGTCGGAGGGCTTTCCAACGACCTTAAGACGGATTTCAAAAACATGTTGGAAACCTATGACCGTTTGATCGCCATGGATCGAACAAAAGCAGACAGTTTGAACCGACAGAAAGCTCAAATTTCAGAACTATTGAATCAACTCAATACGAATAAAAAGCTTTCGGCTCGGGAATTAATGAACCTAAAAAAGGAGAACGAGGTATTACGTTCGATCATGCGTGGTTATGTTAAGCAAATTGACTCATTGAATACGCTAAACATTAAATTGTCCTCTAGTTTGGATGAAACCACGACGAAACTCACTGAAACCACGGTGGAGCGCGATACCTATAAAAAGGATTCTGAGGACAAAAGTTTACAACTCAAAAAAGGAGCCAAACTACAAGCCTACAGCTTTACCTCTCAAGCCCTTCGAATGAAGCTAAATAATACGACTACAGAAACTGAAAAAGCCAAAAATGCTGTGCAACTTCGATCATCCTTCACTATTGGGGAGAATACGATTGCCAGTGCTGGGAGAAAATCAGTTTACTTGCAAATAACTGGGCCGAACGGAGAAGTATTGCACAATAAATCAAATGCCCAAATGGAAACGGAAAGCGGTACGCAACTTTATTCTGATAAAAAGGACATCGATTATAACAACCAAGCCATAGACCTAACGATCTATTACGATTTGAAAGGACAAGAATTATTGAAGGGTAATTATAAAGTTAGAATATACTGCGAAGGTCAAATGATAGGATCAGACAGCTTTACCTTAAAATAACATGGAAAACGGTTGGGTAAATTTTTCCTCTGAAAATGGGATTGGAACTATTGAGTTTGGACACCCTCAAAGCAATTCATTGCCCTCAAGCGTGTTGAGCGCATTGGCACAACAAATCACAGAAGCAGATAAAAATCCGGAGGTCAAGGTAATGGTATTGGTTTCCAGTGGTTCTAAAACATTTTGTGCAGGCGCGAGTTTTGACGAGTTATGTTCCATTCAACATGCGGATGAAGGCCTTGCTTTTTTCTCAGGATTTGCAAAAGTTATCAACGCATGCCGAAAAGCTGAAAAGCTAATCATTGGGCGAATTCAAGGCAAGGCTGTTGGAGGGGGAGTTGGACTTGCCTCCGCCACCGACTATTGTTTTGCTACCAATAAGGCCGATGTAAAATTATCCGAATTGGCCGTTGGCATTGGTCCATTTGTGGTGGGTCCTGCGGTGGAGCGTAAGATTGGACTTTCAGCAATGAGTGAATTAGCCATCAACGCTACCGAATGGAGAAGCGCGCAATGGGCTAAAAGTAAAGGACTATACACCGAAATTTA
>JBJOJZ010000122.1:0-20513 GCA_046046325.1 Bacteroidota bacterium | reverse complement strand
ATCGATTGCCAAGGAAACTGGGGAAATACCTTATCAGGTGATGGAGCGGCTGCGGCTCGTTACATTGAAGCGCGCTTGTCCAAGTTTGCGCTGCACGTAGCGTTCAATCCCAAAACGACTACTTGGCTTTCGTCCTATGACGGCAGAAACAAAGAGCCCGAGAATTTACCGATGAAATTCCCCTTGCTTTTGGCACAAGGTGCTGAAGGAATTGCAGTGGGGATGGCGTGCAAGTTTCTTCCGCACAATTTCATAGAACTCATCGATAACTCCATCAACCACTTGCGCGGACGTAAAGTTGAAATCGTTCCTGATTTTCCGAACGGAGGAATGGCCGACTTTACGAACTACAACGATGGTTTACGCGGCGGAAGGGTAAGGGTTCGAGCCAAAATTAAAAAAGCGGATACTAAAACACTCATTGTACACGAGATTCCTTTTGGTACAACAACCACATCGTTGATTGAATCCATTCTCAAGGCCAACGAAAAAGGAAAAATCAAGGTAAAAAAAATCGAGGATAATACGTCTTCTGAGGCGGAAATCATCATTCATTTGACCCCCGGTGTTTCTCCGGACAAGACCATTGATGCTTTATACGCATTCACGGACTGTGAGGTGTCGATTTCTCCTAATTCCTCCATCATTGATGGTGAAAAGCCACGGTTTTTGGGGGTGTCGGAGATTTTAAAAATCAACACCGATCACACGGTTGCCTTGCTCAAACTTGAACTGGAAATCCGCCTAGATGAATTGGAGCGCCAATGGCATTTCTCGACCTTAGAAAAGCTGTTTATTAACCATGAAATGTACATTGACTTTAAGCTTTACAGCGATCGTGAGTCCTTGTACACTTACCTATATGAGCGGTTTAAACCGTTTAAAAAGCAATTGATCCGCGAAATAGTCGATGAGGACCTGCATAGATTAACGCAGATTCCTATGATTCGAATCACGCGTTTTGACGGAGCGAAGGCCGATGAAGCCTTGCTGAAAATCGAAGAAGAGATGACGCAGGTAAAACACCATCTAGAAAATTTGGTGGATTACGCTGTAGAGTATTTCAAAGATTTGAAAAAGCGTTTCGGGCAAGGTAGAGAGCGTAAAACGGAAATTAAAGTGTTCGATACCATCAGTGCCACCAAGGTTATTATCGCTAACCGCAAATTGTATGTTGATACCGAGGAAGGATTTATTGGTTATGGTTTACGGAAGAATGAACCAGTGGGAGATTGTTCCGAAATCGACGACATTATTTGTTTTTTCTCTTCGGGAAAAATGATGGTAACGAAAGTCGCCGATAAGAAATTTGTGGGCAAAGGATTAGTTTATGCGGCCGTTTGGAAAAAAGGCGACACTCGTACCATTTACCATATGTTCTATCAGGATGGAATAGGAGGGGATACTTACATGAAGCGTTTCTATGTTAATTCCATAACTAGGGATACCGAATACGATTTAACCAAAGGAACGAAAGGTTCTAAGCTTCTGTATTTCTCCGTTCATCCCAACGGCGAACGTGAAGTCATAACGGTGTTACTTCGCCCTCGTCCACATTTAAAGCGTTTGCGATGGGACATCGATTTGGGGGAATTGTTGATTAAAGGAAGAAATTCTGCCGGCAACCGGGTAACTAAGGAAATTGTCCAAAAAATCGTGCAAAAAGAAGTGGGAGGTAGCACCCTTGCCGCGCGTAAAATTTGGTACGACGAGGTAGTGGGCCGCTTGAACGACGAAGGTCGTGGCCGCTTTATTGGTGATTTCAAAGGCGATGACCGCATCCTAACCCTTTATAAGAACGGTGATTATCGATTAAGTTCTTTCGATCTTTCCAACCATTTTGACGAGGATATGATTCACCTCGAGAAATGGGTGCCACGACGTCCTATTTCCTGCGTTTATTTCGACCCAGAGAAGGAAATTAATTTCGTTAAGCGATTCTTGTGTGAGGTGCTTTCCGACAAACGCGTTTCGTTTATCAGCGAAACGGAAGGTTCGTATTTACAGGCGGTATCAACGGCCTATCGTCCAGAGGTTCGCGTGGTCTTTAATAAATTGCTCAAAGAAACCAAAAACCTTCCAGATTTAGTCTTGAACTTGGCCGACATGATTGACGTTAAAGGGTTGAAAGCCCAAGGGAATCAAGTGACGAAAATGAAGGTCAAGGAAATCATTCTTACCCACCCTATAGGCGAAGGCAAAGAGCCATGGCCTATGGAAGAGGAGGTGCCTTTTGAGATTGAAGGAGAAATTGAGAAAAGTACCACAGATCAGGAAGCTTCCAATGGAGAAACGTCGGTAGAATGGGATTTCACCAAGAAAAACGACGACGATTCTCCAACCTTATTTGATTAAAAGGAAACGTAAATCTTCTGGGTACTTAAGCCATTCGTCAACCAATAAATTCCCGGTGACAAAGACGTTTGAACTAAATGCTTACCTTCGGATAAGGTTCCTGTCCACAAAACCATTCCATTCGCACTGTAAATCTTCAAATCACTTGCTTGTTTCAGGTTTACGTGAATCGCGCTCCCATCGAACCATGTAGTCCAATCGTTGTCAAGTTCGTCTAATTGCGCGGAACCCAAATTCACCTTACTTACATAATTTAAAATGGTCTGACAAGAATCGTCGTAAATGGCATAATTTACCAATCCTCTTGTAATATCGTCGTACCCATCATAAATACCATTTTCTATAACCGTGGAATCTTGGGAACAAAAACAGTTTAAATTCACTTGGTAGTTTCGATCGGTAAGGTTTTCCAAATTATGTATGCTATTGTAGCAAATACTGTTGTCGTTGATTTGTGTGGTATTCGGGTCATATGCCAAAACTTGAATTCCGATGTCATTGTTATTAATTTCATTTTGTGAAACGTTACAAGCATCTCCCATCTTTAGGGCAATACCATTGTTGATAAAGGTGTTGTTATTGATGTTGCAAGAATACGTACCTTCAATGCCCGTAGTATTTCCGTCGAACAAACAGTTAGTTACCGTAATTCCCCCAGTTTCCATAAAACCAAAAGCGTTGTTGATGAATTGGCAATTCGTAACCGTTCCTGGAGACCCAATGAGGTTGTTTTGATTACCAATAAAATTACAGTTGTTCAGATTAATATATCCACTGTAAGCTACTGAGCAAAAGTTATTGATGAATTGCGTATTGTTGGCCGTCATGGAACCGCCGATTAACTGCGTAGCCTGTCCAACGGCATTGGATTGGAAGGTGCAGTTGTTGTACACCAATTCTGCATTAAGCTGTAATGCATAGTTGTTGGAGCGGAACAAACAATGATCAAAGGTGTAGGTTACACCAACTTGGGCGATATCGTTGTAAATGCCGTAAAACGAGTTATGGAGCTCAAAGTAATTCATCTGTACATTACCTCCTTGGCTACCTTTAATACGTATTCCCTCCCAGTTGTAAAATCCTAAGGAGGTGTCTGAGCTTGTGATTACTATAGGTGCATTAATGGTTCCATTGGCTATTAGGCTTCCACGGACTTCAAGGTATAGATAATTGCCTGTATTAAATGAATAATCGGCACTTACAATAACTTCTACACCAGGTTCTATAGTGAGGGTTCTGTTGGGGAAAACGACGATAGAGCCCGTGACTAGGTATGGACTACCCGCCAAAGTCCATGTGGTGTTTTGATAAATCCCTCCCGAAACCGATGTTTGGGCCGAAACGTTTGTTAAATAGACAAAAAGAAGCGAAAGCGAAAGAACGAGATTTTTCATGGGTTGTAAGTTTAAATTTTAATAATTCGTCGAAGAATGTTGGTTTCGTTGATACTTGACAAAAAGTAAATACCCTGTGGCAAGTCGCTCAAGTCAAAAATATTGATCGAATTTGAACCCAGTTGATAGGTTTTTCCTAAAGGGTCGATTAAAGTAATTGCTCGAATTTCAAGTCCGTTGTTACTTAAAAAAATCAGTTCATTGCCAACAGGATTCTGAAAGGCAATGTCCAGGTTCGTTACATCATTTAAACCGACCTGCGCATTAAATTTCATCACGGTTTGATACGAATTCGTACATGAGCTGTCGAAAATTTGGTAGTTGATGAGCCCTTTCGTGATATCGTCGTAACCGTCAATTAAATACTGCTCGATGGTCGCAGAATCTACACCACAAAAGCAATTGGTGAGGAGGGAATAGTTTACGTTGGTGTTATTATCAACGTTAAAGTTGATGTTACCGCAAATTTCGTTGTCTTGAACCGTCGGCGCATTTGCAGAACTGCTGATGTCGGAAATACGAACACCTCCCATGTTGCTGTTAATTAGATTGTTGGTAAGTTCGGTTTGTACCGAAATATTGACCCCCAATTCATTATACTCAATGACGTTGTTTTTAATTTGACAGTCGTAAGAACCTTGAATCCCAACGGCATTGTCAAGCAAGGTGCAATTTTCGATGAGGCCGTTATTAGGACCGCTAATGCCTGATAGGTTGTTTTGAAAAATGCAGTCGGCTATGTACATCGAATCGAACACACCGGAGGCAAAAACAACGCCGCTCGCATTTTCGAGAAACGATGAGTTGGTTAGCGTAAAAGCCGTGCTGTATGCGAATATTGCCGTATTATTGTCCTTGAAGTAACAGTTATTGATGTTAAAATAACTCCATCCGTAAACGCCGACTTCGTTTCCTCTGAATTGACAGTTGTTTAGAATGACCTCATTCGCAACCGTAATGGCTTGACCGCAATGGGAAAAACGACAATCCGTGTATTGATACAAAGGCAAAGCTGACTCATAAGCAAAAGGTGTTAAAGCATTCGAAAGGTGAAAATAATTCGCATTAAGGATCCCTCCTTGAGTGGAAGTACATTTAAATCCTTCCCAACCAATGTTCGTGGTGTCCACCATGGTTTTGATAATAATCGGTGCTTGGTTGGTTCCCACAAGATTTAAGGTGCCTCGGGTTTCGATGTAAATATTCGCTGTGTTGGAATTGTTAATCAACAAGGTAACACCGGGTTCAACCGTGAGCGTCACCCCCGGAAAAACCACCACCGACCCGTTTATCTGATAGGGACTGTTCGCCAACGTCCAGGTGGTGTTTTGGTAGATGCCTCCCGAAACAATGGTTTGAGCATATGACCAATGAAATAGTAGTAAGTAAAATACCACCAATAGCTTTGATATATTTTTCATAACCTTGCAACAAATTTGAATTCATATGGTTCGTTTCCAAAGTGATATTAGTCATGGTTTAGTGATTTGGTATGTTATTGCTACCTCCAGCTTTATCGCCCAAAAGGCAGCACCTTCACTTGCAGTGAACTACAGTTTCGGAATGCAACGAATGGACTTATTTCATCAACTCGGTTTATCGCTTCGGTGTCAGTCATTCCGTCTTGAAGTCCAACAGGCAGTAGGTCAGCGAAGTGCTGCTTCTGGAATCTTATTCGCCCAAACGGGCCTTGAATGCTCGTATGCTTTCGCTCGAAAGGCGGTCGAGTTTGCTCCGTATCTTCGGCTAAATTATGGTAGGCTCGCAAGGCCATTTGCCTTCAATCATTACCGCATGGAACTTGGACAGCAGCTCAGTTTGCCTTTGAATCGAATGCACATTTTTCCCGTGGATCCCTTTCTTTCAATGGGTATTTCCCAAGCTTGGGAAAAGCAAAATATAGCCCTTCATTCCTTTTTAGATTTTTCCCTTTACCTCGGTGTACGTTATGCGTTTGATTAGTATATTGTTTGCTTTCATATTGGCCGGGGGATGCAGCAAGCGCAGCGAGAGTTCAACCCAAATTTTCGGTCATGCGGCGACAGGGCTGAACATATCGAATGCGATTTATCATGACAATTCCAAGGAGGCGATCGATTATGCCTTGAGCTTGCCTCATTGCAGCGGGGTAGAGGTCGATGTAAGGATGGACGCCAACGGTCAGTTATGGTTATTTCACGATGAAATCCTCGATGCCTCAACCAATTTAAGCGGGACGGTTGAAACTTCCACTACGGATTATTTGGAGTCAGGGCAGTACCGCACCGTGAAAAAGGAACGTTTGACCGCTTTGACCTCGGAATTGGTTTATGCTTTATCGCAAGGAACCACCTTTCTCGACATTAAAGGCAGTCAAGTCACCAACAAAGATTCCTTACTTGTTTCTTTGCTGTCCTTGAATTTGGATACCACCAAATTTCGGATGATCGTTCCAAATCAAGCGTATTATAATCTTTTCAAAAGTGATTTCCCCACTTTTCTTGCTTGCGAAGACTTTTCTGATTTAAGCAGTTCATTTCTTGAGAACGAAACCAAACTTCGGGGTATTTGCATTCGAAATCCAAAAATCACCCGAGAGCAAGTAAATTTCCTCAAATCCATCCACCTACAAACCATTATTTACGAAGTACGTTCATCTAAGGGCATTTCCAGCGCATTGAAAAAAAATCCTGACTATTTGCTGTCCGATGACCTCAAATTAGCGATAGGTTTACGTTATTGATGTTTGTTTTTTCGCATCCGCATGTTCAGCAGTTCCACAAACATGGAGAATCCGAATCCGAAATAGATGTAACCTTTGGGAATGTTATGTCCAAAGGCTTCGGCCACTAGGAACACGCCAATCATCAGTAAAAAACTGAGAGCAATGGTTTTAATAGTAGGATTTTTCTGAATGAAATCGCTGATAATTCCGGAGAACCGAATCATAACCAACATTGAAACGAGGACCGAGAGATAAACGATGGCAATTGGGTTGGCGTGAAGTTCTTGCTCCATTCCGTTGGTCATTCCAATGGCTGAAATCACCGAATCAAAACTAAAAACGATATCTACCAAAACGATTTGTGTTACCACGCTTCGAAAGGTAAGCTCACTTTTCGAAGTTTTTTCTTCTTCGTGTTTAACACTGCGGTGCATTTCCAAGGTGCTTTTGTAGATGAGGAATAAGCCCCCTACCAAAAGGACCAAATCCTCGTAATTAAACTCACCGAACCAAGGCGCATAGATGGGCTCAATTAAGTGAATTAATAGGCTCAACATACCTAACAGTACAAAACGAATAATTAGTGCCAAGGTAAGTCCTAAAGAGCGTGCCCTATTCTTTAAGGCCGGGTTTTTCATTTTATCCGTAATGATGGAAATGAAAATTACGTTGTCAATCCCCAAAACTACTTCCAAAAGCGATAGGAGTAAAAGGTAAAGCCAACCTTGGTACTGAAGAAAAATTTCGAAATATTGCATTATCTTACAAAGGTAAAAAAGTCGTTCAATGTACGAGGAGATAGTTCATTATTTGTTGCAATCTCTAGGCATTCAATTTCACAGTGGAAGAGTAAGTCACGTAAAGAATCCACCAACAATGCCCGTTGTTCAATGCGACGGTATTTCCATCCAAAGGCTTCAGCTACGGAACCGTTACGCGAATGTTTCGCTTCAAAATACTTTTCCCGTTCTGGTGCATCTTTTGAACCATCAATGATGTTGAAGATTCCACCTCCTTGGTTGTTAATCAAAATGATTTTTAAGTTGGGGGAAAGATTTTTGATTTGCAAGGCATTTACGTCATATAAATAGCTCACGTCACCGATGAGCAGGACATTCAGCCGAGCGTCTTTCGATGCATATCCCATTGCAGTGCTGATGCAACCGTCGATTCCGCTGGTTCCTCGGTTCGAAAGATAGGTGCATCCCTTTATCGGACTGAACAATTGAGCGTAACGAATGACGGAACTGTTGCCTAGGTGAACCACCGAATGTTCTGGCAGCATTGCGAAAAACGTGCGATATACCTCAAAATCAACTAACTCATCCTGGGGAGTTTCGAAACGCTCAGATTTTCTTTGAACTTCAAGATCCAAGGATTTCCATCGCTTAAAAAAGGAAGAACCTTGGGTTTGTTCCATGGCCGCATTCAGCTTTTTGAAAAATTCCAAGGCAGGGACTTTGATGGAATGCGTCAGTTGTTGGTAAGTATCCATTTCTGGAAAATCCAACCCTAAACGAAGGTGGGCTGCTAAAGGTGTGCGTCGTAAAAACGATTTAATTCTTTTGGAAACGACGGATCCGCCAAGCGTAATTAAAATCTCCGGCATGAAGTCGGTTTCTATGGAAGCATCAATGGCATTCAGCGATCGATCGATGCAGGAATTGAACCGATCGGAAATAACGTTCGACGTATTTTCGGTGAGTACTACTACATGGTCGTTCAATGCAAAAGTTTCCATAGCTTCTTGAAGCCCAGGAATAGGTGGTTGCTGACCGCATAAAACCATCACCTTTTTATGGGACATTAATTCCACGAGGGAGATCAATGCCTGAGGGTCCAAGGAGTGATTTTCCAATGATTTGATTTTACGATAGTAGGTGCGTTCTTTGGTTTCCGTTTCGTAAAGGGGTTCGGATAGGCCAAGGTTGATATGTACAGGCCCATGTGCCAATTGGTTCAGTAGCAATGCGGATTCACGTAAGTATTCCCAATGGGTACTCGATTCCTCCTTTCGGTCTTCTAAGTGAAGCACGCGGTGGGTGAAATCTCGAAATATTCCAGGTTGGCGAATGGTCTGCCCATCCCCTTGATCGGTCCATGCCATTGGCCGATCTGCCGAAACAATAAGCAAGGGTATGGAACGGTAGAAAGCTTCGGTTATAGCAGGCAGATAATTTGCGGGAGCTGAACCCGAGGTACAGCACAAGGCAACGGGTTGTCCCAATTGTTCCGCGAGTCCAAGTGCAAAAAATGCAGCGGATCGCTCGTCGTGGATTACAACCGTTTCTATGGCAGGATGGTGCTCTGCGGCAATGGCCAAAGGGGCGTTTCTGGAACCAGGAGAGAATACCCAATGAACAACGCCGTGCTCAACGCATTGATCGATTATTAACTGCACCGTCCATTTGCTGCTGGTAATCATAGTTCAAAAGTACTTAATTCAGCAAAGAAATTAGGGTATTGCTCTTGTTCTCGGTTTCTATCCACTCGGCTTCTGGGTCAGATTCAGCGGTGATTCCTGCACCAGCGTAGGCGTGCAGCACCCCATCGATGATTTGCGCGCAGCGCAGATTGACATAACAATGGGTTTGTTCTTTGCTCATGTAACCTATTACTCCGGTATATAATTCTCGCTGGTGCTTTTCAAGTGCCTTGATCGATTCTTGGGCGAGGTAAGGAGGGATGCCGCAAACGGCAGGAGTAGGATGCATCCTGCGAATAAGTTCATGGGTTATGTCCTCTTTTGACTCAAACCAAACATCTGTTCTCAAGTGGATAACAGGTCCTGCTTCATGGTTGTAGGGTCCGTTGGTTTCATACTCCAACTGCATGCTTGAAAGAATTTCCTCGAGGTAGTCAGTTACGATGCGCTGTTCCACGATTTCTTTGTCTTGCCATTGTGGAACTCCGTCACTGGTCCGTGTTCCTGCGAGGGACATCAAGAAATAATGATCATGGATTCTCCTTAGTAAAACTTCAGGACTGGCACCAATCCATTCACCCAAGTTGAGATCGTTGAAATAATAAACAAATGCATTGGGATAGGCATCGCACAACACCTCGAATAGTTCCGTTGGTTCCGTGTGTTCCAACGGTTTACTGATAACACGGGAAAGGACCATTTTAACTAATCCAAGTTGATCGATCGCTCGTTGTATTTTTAATACGGCTTGAGTGAAGGAAGCCTTGTCCATGTTGTGCGGCTTGATCTTTTTTGGATGAAGTACCTCCCGGACTTGCTTCATGGGATGAAACGCATAAAAATGTTCAGCGTCGGCATCGCTCACGACAAATCCCTGGAAATCGTGCATTGATTTTACGGGGAGAAACACCCCGTGGGATCGAACTATTTCTTGGCCTGGAATCCTGTAAAGCAGCATTAGGACTGTTTTTTTATCCGCATAATGGTCAAACGTCCGGTGCATACCAATTGTTCAGTAGCGGTTTCATGGATATTAACCTCCCATACATGGGTTGATCCACCGACATGTAAGAGCGTACCTGTCGCAACAACGGTACCGTTGCGAACGGCTTTCAAGTGTTCTGCACTGACGCTAAGTCCAACAGGTCGTTCTCCTGTGCGTTGAGCCATTAAAAAACTCCCGAAGGAACCTACTGTTTCAATGAGGGCTGCTGAGGCACCGCCGTGTAAAATACCCATGGGTTGATGGGTTCGTTGGTCCACAGGCATGCTGAATTTGAGGTAGTCTTTCCCAAGTTCAACGCATTCAATGCCTAGGGATTCCATCAGGGTGTTGCGGTTCAAAGCATTAACTTCTTCCAATGAAAAATGTGAAAAATCCATGCTGTAAAGGTAGCTGAAAATCAAAAAATGAATGGTTAAAAATCCAACTACTGAAAAACGTAGGACTAGGTCAGCATCTATGATGATAATTGTGCTGTTGTAATATTAAAAATCGGATTACCGTTCAGTTCATAAATCGGTTGAAGAGATGCTCTTTTACCAAGAGTTCCGAACCTTGTTTAACGTTTCATTTTCCGTACTTTTGTTAAGCTTTTCACAACGGAATGTGTTGAGATACAGGTTTTACAGTACTTGCTTTTGCAATTATGGAAAAAAGATACGAAGGTTTTTTAGCTCCGCACGGATTATACATTTTAGACACGTTTACGGGTCAGGTTCGTTTTCTGGCTCATGGTAGCAGCATCCCTTCCGCTTCCATGGCCGCGTTTACGGAGTTAAGTACCAGTTCTCCGGAAAATCCATCTCCTCAAACCCTCGGTTTTTCTCCCTTTGAAAACGAGGTAGTCGCTACTTATCCATACCTCATCGCGAAGCCCTTTTCTGACCTGTTGAAGGAAACGGACGCTAGAATGAAATGCAAATTGATGGTGGATACCTTCACGGCAGTCCTAAAATACTTGGCATTGCAACTTGCAAGTGAATACCTACGTGCTCAGGACCTCAAGGATATTCAAATTCAACAAACCTTAACAAAGGATTTATCACGACCCTTAATTTCAGCTTGGAATCTATTAATTGCTCGCTGTCTCCCCGCTATGATGGACCACAACATCTCCTTGTTTTCTCCCGAAATAAAGGTTGCCTATGAAAAATTAGAATCCAAATGCAAAGATCCATTTTTAGTTACCCAGAACTATAGCGATGAGCAGGGTGCGTTAAAAACTAAAACAAAAAAATTGGGTAAGATTCAGGCATTGATCAATTACCGTAACGGCCTAGC
Source organism: Bacteroidota bacterium (assembly GCA_046046325.1). Lineage (GTDB taxonomy): Bacteria > Bacteroidota > Bacteroidia > Flavobacteriales_D > Crocinitomicaceae > UBA952. The sequence goes on along the minus strand of JBJOJZ010000122.1, from coordinate 9,351 downwards.
CCATGGATTTAATCAAAGCCAAGCAAGAGCACAAAAAGAGTTTGATGAATACTATCCTTTGTTGTGCGATATTCTACAGGAAATTCGCTTTGTTTCTCGGTATACGCTTTGGCACGTTGAGTCGAGCAAACAAGGGGTTAATGGAATACGACTGATGGGGGCTAGCCCATCCTTGAAAAAGGTGGATTTTGACCGTGAAGGGGTAAATCCTGCCGTTTCACCGCTTTTTTTAATCAATGATGCTACGGGTGAAATATTGCCGCTTTACGCCTTCTTTGATGTAGAGGAGTCGGTTGATAATGGTCTTCCGGAAATTGGGAAGGATGTTTTTGTTTTCGAAGGGAATACCAAGAGCACGGTAATTTACCTGTCCTCAAACGGTGAGCATTTGGAGAAATCTTCACGTTTTAAGCATTGGAAAGAACTGCTGTCACAAAAACAGATGGAGGTTGAATGGGCGGATGCTAAAAATCTGACAATGGAGATGCTTTGTTCCGTGGGGAAACACATCAGTACTTCCGGTATACAAGCATTAATTTCAGCAGCTAAATACTTGCGCGAGGCTACTATACCGCGACAGGACTTGAACGAGTTATTGGATTCCTTCAGTTATGGTGATTACAATGGTTTTGTTCTTGGAGGCGAGAGTGGAATTGGAAAAAGCACCCTACTAGCCCAAAAGACTGAGGAATGGCAGAAAGCAGGACACATGGTTGCCTTTTATCGGGGAAGTGCACTCAATCAAGGCGATATTGCCAATAAGTTTCTTCGGGACTGTGCCTTAAAGTTGCATTACTTAGAAGATTTTCTGAGCGTGGTTCATCCGGTAATTGCACCAACCGACAAGAAGTGTTACCTCATTATTGATGCACTCAACGAGTATGCAGGAGATTTGAACGAGTTGATAAAATCGGTGGAAAGCATCGTAGCACAAGCCGGAAATTATCCATGGTTTAAACTCGTTGTGAGCATTCGAGACAGCGCCTATAATCGTGCAGTAGCTCGTTTTGGCGAGCTGAAATCCAACAAATATCTAACCGTTGAAGAGGAAAAAGGTGGTGAAAAAGTACGGACGAATATCGTTCGATTGCAACCTGTGGGTAAAGATTTTGTAGAGCAACTGTATAACGCGTATAGAAATTATAAATGGATAGATATTACAGATTCTGAAGATGAAGGGTATTACATTTTCAGGCCATTGACGGAATTTAACGAATTGGATATTGAAGGATCAACAGTGAATCTCATTCGCAGTCCATTGATGGCTCGTTTGGTGATGCAGTCATTTCATCGTGCTAAACTTCCACAGCAGCTTACCAACGATGACGCGATGCGCCTTTATCATGACAACATCGTTCTAGAAAAGTCAGATAATTCACCGGGGTTCCCAGATCGAAAAAAGTTACTTAACTTGCTCGTAACAGAACTTGATAAACACAATGCTGAGCGTATTGAACGTGATGCCTTAATTCAACACAATACCCTGCGTCCTTATTTAATCAATAATCAGCGCGACAGTGCCTATATTCAATTATTGGATCTTGGGGTCTTAATGGAAGAGTGGGAGGCCGATGATTGTTATGTTCGTTTCGCTTTTGATAAATTTTATGAATTTCTATTAGCTGAATTACATTGGCCGAAAATTGACGATGCTAACTCGTTGATGACTTTGTGCAAACGTGCTACCGGTTTTAAGATATTGCAAGGAGCCATTGAAATTATCCTTATTCGTTTTTGCTTAAATAATCAGAGTCAACATTTAGTTGCGATCATCGATTTAGCCGATGAAGCAAAAGATGAAGTCAAGGAATTGTTGAAAGACACTACCGTTCGGCTTTTAATCGTGTTATGCAACGAATATCCAAAGATTTTTGACGAGGTAATCAATGAATTTCCCAAACAGCCCAGTGAGATGGATTTACAAATCTTACAAGACTTGGTGAATGCACTATACCTAACAGGTCAATTGCAGGGTTTTGAGAAGGCGATGGCCATTGCAACCCAAGAAGCTGAGGTGCTCGAGAATCAAAAAGTGCTATCCGACTTGATGCTGAACGCTGCACAGTACGATATGCTGCAAGGGAGGTATACAAGCGCAAGAGAGAAATTGGCAGCTGTTATTGAGATAAAAGCGCAATTAAACGATGAATACGGTCGCCTTGTGGGCATGCGAAAATTAGGTGCACTTGAATGGCGGGAGGGGAATATGGAACGTTCTATGAGTATTTTTAGTGCCGCCCTCGATGAGGCAAAGGAGTTTGGTTATGATGACTTAACCGCAGGTTTTTTGAATAATCTAGGGGTATTAAAAGGGTATTTTGGCAAAAAACAGGAACAAGAAGATTTATACAAACAATCGTTAGAACTGAAATTAAAGTTAGGTGATAACCGTGGTGTAGGTGAGAGTTACAATAATCTTGGCGTCTTGTTCAATTCTTTGGGGAAAATTAGTGAAGCATTGGAATTTCATGCTAAAGCTCTAATCGTCAGAAAAAAAATCGGTGATAAAAAAGGTATTAGTACTTCATTGGGGAATCTTGGCAGCATGTACAAAGACCAAGGCAAGATGGAGGAGGCTGAAAAACTGCATTTGGAGTCCTTAGAAATCAAACGACAACTGGGGGACAAAAAAGGTATTAGTGCTTCTTTGGGGAATCTTGGTAACATTTACAAAGACCAAGGCAAGATGGAGGAAGCTGAAAAACTGCATTTGGAGTCGCTAGAAATAAAACGACAACTGGGGGATAAAAAAGGTATTAGTGCTTCTTTGGGGAATCTTGGCAACATTTTCAAAGCCCAAGGCAAGCTGGAGGCTGCTGAAAAACTGCATTTGGAGTCGCTAGAAATCAAACGACAACTGGGGGATAAAAAAGGTATTAGCGCTTCATTGGGGAATCTTGGCAACATTTACAAAGACCAAGGCAAGATGGAGGAGGCTGAAAAACTGCATTTGGAGTCCTTAGAAATCAAACGACAACTAGGGGATAAAAAAGGTATCAGTACCTCTCTTTCCAACCTTGGAGTCATCTATTTTGAAATGGGGCTTGACCATAAGGCTCTCGAACATTTAATACAGGCGAATGACCTAAAAAAAGAGCTGAACGAAATTCCAGGCATTATTGCAACGGTACATCGCGCCTTTTCCCTAGTTGAACCAAAGGAACAGGAAAAACTTCTTTTAGAAGTGAAAGCGTTGGATAGTGCAACATTCAGCGCAAAGGAAAATTGCTGGTTGTTGAACATTAATTTGATGCACGGTTGCCTTAATCACTTACCTTTAAATTCACAAGAAATCCTCAACCAGTGTAACAATATTTTGGAACTTTCATCGCAAACGAATTTAACGGATATCGACGATTTACCTATAGAGTCATTTTATTGGGCAACCCATAAGCTGATTGAAATGAATCAAGTTGATGAAGCTGGAATTTTGGCGAAACAAGCCTTGCATTGGATTGGCATTCGAAATACCCGAAGAAAGGCTGCGTTTGAAAAGATAACAGCTAAGTAATTTCCGATCACTTCAAAAAAATAAGTTTTTTTTCTATTCATGACGAATGAAAACAAGTAAGTTGTATATTTAAAGAAGTAGCAATAACTTGCAATGAAAAATACCGTATTCATACTTTCCCTTATACCGTACTTTGCCACTTTCGGCCAAACGCAAGCAGCAATGAACGAGGAAGCGAAGAAAGCGCACAACCTCGCGGACAAAGAAATGACCTTGGTGTATAAAACGCTCATGTCCAACTTAACTACCCAAGGTGAGAAGGATTTGTTGCTCGCAGCGCAGCGCGCTTGGATTACCTATAAGGAAGCCCATTGCAAGGCCCTTGCGCATCAATACGAAGGCGGTAGTATGATGCCCTTGATTTATTACAATTGCCTAGAGGAAATGACTCGCCAAAGGATGGAGCAATTGAATGCTTACGGTCAATAATACAAGGTTCTCAATCACCTGGTATAAACGTAGTACAGAATGTTGGCCCCCATTTTTAGCGCTTGCTGGCGTTTATCCTCAGGGTCGTTATGCACCCGTTGATCTTCCCAACCATCGCTGAGATCGGTTTCAAACGTATATAGCAGTACCATCCTGCCTTCGTGAAAAACCCCAAAGGCCTGAGGGCGTTTTCCGTCGTGTTCGTGAATTTTAGGTAAGCCGCCGAGTTGGTAATGCGCCGAGAATATCTCGTGGTTTGAGGGCAGTTCTTGCAGGTCGTACTCCGGAAACACTTTCTTGATTTCCCCCCGCACGTATTCGTCCATACCGTAGTTGTCGTCAATGTGCAGAAATCCTCCCGCCATTAGGTAGTCCCTCAAATTGTTGGCCTCCGAGCGCGAGAATACGACGTTTCCATGTCCTGTCATGTGCACGAAAGGGTAGAGGTATAAATCCTTCGAACCGACTTCAACGTAGGGCACATCTTTGGAAATTTGGGTCCCTAAATTTTGGTTACAGAATTGTGCTAAATTCGGAAGAGCGGTTGGATTGGCATAGTAATCTCCACCACCACTGTATTTGAGCACAGCAATTTTGTAGGTGCCATTGGTTTGAGCAAAAAAGGACAAACTTAGGAATAAGAAGAGAGGCAAAATCATCCGTCGCATAGTCTTGCAAAAATAAGGTTTTCAAGCTTCGGTTGGACCAACCCAGCGACTTTAATAAATTGTGAAAAAAAAATCCAATCGAAATCATCGTTCGAAAGATTTTCACGTAATTTTACCAACCCATTCGAGGGTTTTCAAACCTGCAAATATGCCCAAAAATTCTTCTATTAATTCGGTCTTGATCATTGGTTCAGGTCCTATTGTCATAGGTCAAGCATGCGAATTCGATTATTCTGGTTCTCAAGCAGCCCGTTCCTTGCGTGAAGAGGGAATCGAGGTTACGTTAATCAATTCCAATCCAGCCACCATCATGACCGACAAACTTGTGGCGGACAATGTGTACCTCATGCCCTTGGAGCCGGAGAGCATTCTTGAAATTCTTCAGAAGCATTCCATTGATGCGGTTCTTCCCACCATGGGAGGACAGACAGCACTTAATCTTTGCATTACGTGTGACGAAATGGGAATTTGGACGGATCACAATGTTGAGATTATCGGTGTTGATATCAAGGCTATTGAAATTACGGAAAACCGAGAAGCATTTCGTGCATTGATGGGACAAATTGATGTTCCAATGGCGCCGCAAAAAACAGCTAAATCCTTTCTGGAAGGAAAGGAGATTGCTCAAGAATTTGGATTCCCTTTATGCATTCGTCCGAGCTACACGCTTGGGGGTTCAGGGGCTTCGATTCTGTACAAACCCGATCAATTCGACAACCTCCTTGAACGGGGCTTGCAACTTTCTCCCATTCATGAAGTAATGATTGATAAGGCCTTAATTGGATGGAAAGAGTACGAACTCGAATTGCTGAGGGACAATAATGACAACGTGGTCATCATCTGCTCAATCGAGAATTTCGATCCCATGGGGATCCATACGGGGGACTCCATTACGGTAGCCCCTGCCATGACGCTTTCCGACACTACTTTTCAACGCATGCGCAATATGGCGATACGCATGATGCGTTCCATAGGGAATTTTGCCGGAGGTTGTAACGTTCAGTTTGCGGTTTCTCCGGATGAAAAAGAAGATATTATCGCCATTGAAATCAACCCGCGCGTTTCGCGTTCATCTGCGTTAGCTTCAAAAGCAACCGGTTATCCGATTGCTAAGATTGCTTCAAAATTGGCCATTGGTTACCGCTTAGATGAACTGCAAAATCAGATTACTAAAACGACCTCTGCGCTTTTTGAGCCAACGTTGGATTATGTGATTGTGAAAATACCGCGCTGGAATTTTAATAAGTTCCCAGGAACCAACCGTGAATTAGGACTCCAAATGAAGTCGGTAGGTGAGGTTATGGGCATTGGTCGCTCTTTTCAAGAAGCCTTGCAAAAAGCTTGTCAATCCCTAGAGATTAACCGCAACGGTCTTGGTGCCGACGGTAAAGAATTGACGAACCAAACCGAAATTTTGAACAGCCTTGAGAGGCCCAGTTGGAATCGATTGTTCCACATTTACGACGGGTTGAAATTGGGGATTCCCTTTAAAACCGTGGTGGAGAAAACAAAAATTGACCCTTGGTTCTTGCGCCAAATCGATGACCTGATTAAAACTGAACGTCGAATTGAACAATTTAATATCAGCAATCTGCCTTCGGACTTGCTTTTCGAGGCGAAACAAAAAGGGTATGCGGACCGACAAATCGCACATCTTTTGCGCTGTTTGGAATCTGAAGTATACAGCAAACGACAGGAATCAGGTATTAAACGTGTGTACAAACTCGTGGACACCTGTGCTGCAGAGTTTGAAGCGCAAACACCCTACTATTATTCTACCTTTGAGTGGGAGAATGAAAGTTCGGTAAGCAATCGTAAAAAGGTGGTAGTGCTGGGATCTGGTCCCAACCGCATCGGACAGGGCATCGAGTTCGATTATTCTTGCGTTCATGGTGTTTTGGCGGCTAGGGAATGCGGTTACGAAACCATCATGATCAACTGCAACCCTGAAACGGTATCTACCGATTTTGATACCGCGGACAAATTGTACTTTGAACCGGTATTTTGGGAGCACATTTATGACATCATTCAGCATGAAAAACCCGAAGGGGTCATCGTTCAATTAGGGGGTCAAACCGCGTTGAAATTGGCAGAAAAGTTGCACCGATATGGCATTAAAATCTTAGGTACTAGCTTCGAAGCCTTAGACCTGGCAGAAGACCGTGGAAGGTTTTCCAAAATGCTCGAGAAATTGGAGATTCCATTTCCGAAGTATGGCGTGGTAGAAAGTGCAGAACAGGCTTTGGAATTGGCTGAAGACTTAGGGTTCCCTTTATTGGTTCGTCCAAGCTATGTTTTGGGAGGGCAGAAAATGAAAATCGTTATTAATAAAGAAGAGTTAGAGCATCATGTGGTAGACATTATCAATGAGATGGGTAGCAACCAAATCCTGCTAGATCACTTCATTGGTGGTGCCATTGAAGCGGAGGCTGATGCGATTTGCGATGGGGAGGATGTTTACATTCTTGGTATCATGCAGCACATTGAACCTGCAGGAATCCATTCAGGCGATTCCTACGCCGTCCTGCCACCTTACAACCTAGGTGATTTTGTCATGACCCAAATTGAAGATATTACCAAGAAAATTGCATTAGCCCTGGATACTGTTGGACTAATTAACATCCAATTTGCGATCAAAGACGATAAGGTTTATGTCATTGAAGCAAACCCGCGAGCATCGCGCACTGTACCGTTCATTGCAAAGGCGTACGACGAACCCTACGTGAATTACGCTACTAAGGTCATGCTTGGTGAGAAAAAGGTTAAAGACTTTGAATTCAATCCTCGAAAAGAAGGGTATGCCATCAAAATACCGGTTTTTTCCTATGAGAAATTCCCGGATGTTAAAAAAGAGCTTGGTCCCGAAATGAAATCCACAGGCGAAGCCATTCAATTTATCAAAAATTTAAAGGATCCTTTTTTCACGAAAGTTTATTCCAAAAGAAACATGCACCTATCGAAGTAATCCATGGGCATTGTCAAAAAGGACGCACTTCGAACCACCATTATTTCGTATTTCGGATTGGTTTTGGGGTATTTGAATAAAGCCGTTCTTTTTATTTTACTTCTTTCTACGGTAGAAATAGGAATTGTTAATTTATTGATTACCAGTGGTTTGTTTTTTGCGCAATTGAGTAATTTGGGGACAATCTACGTTACTTGGCGATTCTTTCCATTCTTTCGAAATGCAGATAAACACCATTACGGTTTTCTGTTGTGGAATTTTCTACTAGTTCTCTTGGGCGCTTTAATCGTTACGGCCCTTTTTGTCCTTTTTCAAACGCCTGTTACCGAATATTTTGCTGCAAAATCGCCTTTGTTTGTAGATTATGCGTGGTGGGTGCTACCCGTGGGAATTGGACATGTGTTTTTTTTGCTTTTCGAGAACTACATGCGGGGCTTGTATAAAAATATTTTGCCCGTTTTTTTGCAAGATGTGGTTTTACGATTATTGACAACATTAATTCTCTCATTATATGGATTTAAGGTCATATCATTTGAACTATTTATTGCGTTTTTAATGTTGAGCAATATTCTGCCGGCGTTGGTTCTAATGGGGTATTTGATTCGCCTAAAAGAATTGTCCTTTTCGTTGAAAACCATAGCAGTACCGCGCAGGTTTCGCAAGATCCTTCTTAAGTTTAGTCTTTTTTCTTACGTTAATACCTTGGCATCTATCGTAGTAGTTACCATGGATGCCGTAATGATTGGAGGAATGATTGGGTTATCGGCAGTTGGGGTATATACGACCATGGTGCAAATTACCAGTGCTGTTTTGGTGCCGTTTCGTTCCATGACGAGGGTAAGTTCACCCGTGGTTGCCAAGTATTGGAAGGATAAGGACTTAAAAGGATTGCAGGAAATTTATCAAAAATCGAGTGGGGTGGGTTTGTTCATAGGATTGAGTTCTTTTTTGGGCATATTTTTACCGGTGAATGAATTATTTTCCTTTATTCGACCTGAGTTTCAACAAGGGATACCGGTACTTTTTTTCTTGTTATTGGGGCGCTTGGTGGACATGTATTGTGGACTCAATGGAATAATATTCGCAACGTCGAAAAAGTACCAATATGATTTGGTATTCACCCTGATGCTGTGTTTCGGTATTTTCGGATTAAATTATGTGCTTATTTCATCCGGTTACGGTATCGCTGGCGTGGGATTTGCGACGGGGTTTATGTATATTTTTTATAATGCAGCTCGTTCGTTTTACATATACAAAGCGTATGGCCTGAACCCTTTTCATTTACGCCACGCGAAGTTGTTTGCCTTGGCTTTTGGGGTCGTTTTACTAGTTGTATTGTTGCATTGGTTGTTTCCTTTTAAGCCTCAGACAACGTTTTTAACCTTGTTGCGTATCGCAACAGTAGAATTAATCGTCTTCTTGGCCTTTGTCCTACCAGTCATTTATGTTGACCTTGAACCGGAGGTAGCGGGTTTTGTGAGGAGAATTTCTGCAGATTTGAAAAAGAAGAACATTAAATTGTAATTTTAAGCTATGAAATGTTTTCATACGATTTTTCTTGGGATTTTGCTTGTGAGCTTTCAGCATGTGACCTATTCTCAAGAACGCATGGACATCGATGACTCCTTCGTTATCGAATTAGGTTTGCCGAACGGTTTTATAAACGCCCCATTTAAAAACATTATGCAAGGCTTGGTGTATGTTTCGCCAATGTACCAATATACTTTGAAATCAGGTATTTCTTTCGGGGCGGGGGTTCATTATTCCTATTTTAATGT
>JBJOJZ010000115.1:0-3133 GCA_046046325.1 Bacteroidota bacterium | reverse complement strand
TCCATCCGGCCCAATCATCTTCGGCCAAGCCATCTTCGATGGATATGATGGGATACTTTTTCCGCCATTCGCTCCAGAAACTCACCATTTCCGAAGAAGAGAGTGAATCTCCTGTGGATTCTAATTCGTAACGTCCTGTAGAAGCATTATAAAACTCCGTGGCAGCGGCATCTAAGGCAATGTATAAATCCTCTCCAGGCCTAAATCCGGCTTTTTCAATGGCCTCAACCACTACTTGAAGGGCCTCCTCATTTGAATTCAGGTTCGGAGCAAATCCCCCCTCATCACCCACATTGGTGGACATTCCTTTTTTCTTTAAAACCGCTTTTAAATGATGAAATACTTCCGTACCCCAGCGCAATCCTTCCGAAAAAGAAGATGCACCAAAAGGCATAACCATGAATTCTTGGATGTCAATTTTATTATCGGCGTGAGATCCCCCGTTGAGTATATTCATCATGGGGACGGGCATGGTAACCGCTCCAACTCCACCGACGTAGCGGTAAAGGCTCAAATCAGCTTCAATCGCTGCTGCTTTTGCCACCGCTAGGGACGTACCTAAAATAGCATTGGCCCCCAATTTGGATTTATTGTTGGTGCCATCTAAGGCAAGTAGTATACGATCAATGGCTTTTTGTTGGAAGACATCTTGGCCTTGTAAGGCTTGGTTAATCACGGTGTTAACATGATTAACAGCATTTAATACCCCTTTACCCAAATACGTTGAGGAGTCCATATCCCTCAATTCCACGGCTTCATGCGCTCCTGTTGAAGCGCCTGAAGGCACGGCTGCTCTGCCTAATACTCCGCTTCCTGTAACAACATCCACCTCAACCGTTGGGTTCCCTCGAGAATCGAGGATTTGTCGGGCAAAAACACTGGCAATATAACTCATGGTATTAATTTAAAGTTGCTACAAATTGATCGAATAAATAACGGGAATCATGTGGACCTGCAGAAGCCTCTGGATGATATTGAACCGAGAATACGGGTTTGTTTTTAAGTGCGATGCCGGCTACTGTTTGGTCATTCAAATGAACATGGGTAATCTCAACATTATCTTGTTGTTCTATGCTATTTCTTGTTATAACAAATCCATGGTTTTGAGAGGTTATTTCACCTTTACCCGTTTTAAGATTCATCACCGGATGGTTAATACCTCGATGTCCGTTGAACATTTTTTCCGTACAAAGTCCTTGACTTAAGCCCAGAATTTGATGTCCTAAACAGATTCCAAAAACAGGCCGATTAAGTTCAACAATATCACGCACTAATTGAATGCTATATGGCATGGCCGAAGGATCTCCGGGACCATTCGAAAGCATGTAGCCATCTGGTTTAAAAGCCTCTATCTCATCCAATGTTGCATCCAATGGAAAGACTCTAACGTGGCAACCGCGGTCCGTTAAACAACGAATGATGTTTTGTTTGACACCGAAATCCAGCAGTGCTACTCGCTTATGACTGGCGCTTTCATTCGGTAAAACGTCATAAACCACCCTTGTTGCAACTTGGGAAGAAAGCTCCAATCCGTTCATGTCGGGGGTTTGGTGGAGCACCTTTTTCAAAACTTCAATGTCCTGTATCTCTGTAGAAATGACCGCGTTCATGGCGCCCTTGCTTCGGATGTGTCGAACGAGTGCACGAGTATCTACATCCGAGATCCCTACTTTGTTTTCACGTACTAATAAATCCTGTAACGATAGATTAGCTGAGGATCGGGAAAACCCTTGAGAAAACTTTTTAATCACGATACCAGAAACCATGATGTTAGAAGATTCTAATTCAAGTTCATGCGTCCCGTAATTACCAATATGGGCATTAGTCATTACCAACAGCTGTCCAACATAGGAAGGGTCAGTAAATACTTCTTGGTATCCCGTCATTCCTGTATTAAAGGCAATTTCTCCAGATACTGTTCCTTCGGCGCCTATAGCGGAACCATGAAACACTGTTCCATCGGCAAGGAGTAAAACGGCTTTATTCAAATTGGACATATAAACTTTTCACAAAAGTAAGCGCTTCGTCCTTTGATAATTCCTTTAAACAAAAAAAAGACGACCAATAGCCGTCTTTTTTATCAACAATTCGAATTCTTATGCTTCTTTTGCAGGGTCATCTTCGGAGGCTTCGGATGTTTCATCATTAGCCTCTGAATTCTCAGCTTCCGTAGTTTCTTCTGAAGCTGGTGTTTCTTCTACAACTGGCGTTTCTTCTACCGCTGGAACTTCTTCAACAATAGCCGTTTCTTCAGCCACAGGAGTTTCTTCGACAGCTGATGAAATTGTTTCTTCTGCACTATCTACTACAACCGCCTCTTCAATCGAAGCTGAATTTGACTCAGCAGCAGCGCTTGATTTAGCAGCTCCGCCTCTTCTTGAACGACGTGTGGATTTCTTGGTTTCTTCTTTTGTGTAAAGAGAATTAAAATCAACCAATTCAATCATGCAAGTTTCCGCATTATCTCCTAATCGAAAACCTGTACGAATGATTCGAGTGTACCCCCCATTACGTTCTGCGATTTTCGGTGCTACCTCTCGGAACAACTCCGAAACGATTTCTTTGTTTTGCAGGTACGAAAACACTACCCTTCTAGAATGCGTTGAATCCGTTTTTGATTTGGTCAAAATTGGTTCAACAAATACCCTAAGTGCTTTTGCTTTCGCTACTGTTGTAGTAATCCGCTTATGTTCTATAAGCGAACAGGCCATGTTGGAAATCATTGCTTTTCTATGAGCAGACTTCCTACCTAAATGGTTTAATTTATTCCCGTGTCTCATGTCTTAAGTCTTTTAACGACTAGTCTTTGTCTAGTTTATACTTTGCTACATTCATTCCGAAAGTAAGGTTCTTACTGTCGACCAAATCTTCCAACTCTGTTAGGGATTTCTTTCCGAAATTTCTAAATTTCAAAAGATCCGACTTGGAAAACGATACCAACTCTCCCAAGGTTTCTACCTCGGCCGCTTTTAAACAATTCAAGGCTCTCACCGAAAGATCCATGTCTACCAATTTTGTTTTTAACAATTGGCGCATGTGCAAAGAACTTTCATCAAACTCCTCTACTTCTGGACGTACTTCAGTATCCAACGTCATTCGCTCATCGGAAAAAAGCATGAAGTGTTGAATCAAT
>JBJOJZ010000141.1:0-22214 GCA_046046325.1 Bacteroidota bacterium | reverse complement strand
CTACGGAAAATCATTGGTTCCTTCCTTTGGCCAACCCTCTAGCGATCAATGTATAACTTCAAACCTCCCGGGTACGGATCTTTGGACACCTTTGATACCTACGGGAAGAATTGCTGCCAATAACCTTACCGAGTTAGCACTTTATCTCAATAAAGTAAAAGAGTATGAATTGGCTCAAGATTCGACTGATGTATACAATACTTCTTCGAAAGATTGGCAAAAGCATTTGATTCATTTTGCAGGCGGGGGAAATGCGAATGAACAGTATATTTTCCAGACCTACCTAAACGCCATGGCAGATGTCGCCGAAAACGAGCGTTTTGCAGGAATCACCACCCGTATTGTTAAGCAATCAGCGAATCCACTAACACCTGCTCAAATGCAGGCCATTTCTGATCGGATTTCCAACGGAGTAAGTGTAATGAACTTTTTTGGTCATGCCACCTCTTCGCAAAGCGGATTTGACATTAATATCGATAATCCAGATCAATGGAATAATCAAGGAAAATATCCACTATTAATTGCCAATTCGTGCTACAATGGAAATATTTTTTTCAGTTCGCCCACTAAATCTGAAGAGTTTGTTTTTACCCCAAATGCAGGGGTTATTGCCTATTTGGGGACCCTCAATTACGGATTTTCAGGTTCCCTTTACGATTATTCGCATCAATTGTACAAACAGTTTAGTTTGCATAATTACGGTGGAACAATCGGTCAACATATCAAGAACACGATTGACTCAGTCATGAATGCGAATCAACCGCTCAGCACAGAATCCGTGTTCCAGCAAATGACCCTGCACGGAGATCCAATGCTTCGCATTAATTGGCATACAAAACCCGAAATTGAATTAACGGCGGAACGGATTGTATTTGGTCCACAGGATATCTCCTTAAATACCGATTCCTTGACCATTTCCATTACTCTGCGGAATTTAGGACAATCCATAACCGATACGTTTGCATTGGAAATTACACGTGATTTTCCAGGATCTCCCTCGGATTCGAGTTATGTTTTTTCAGTTGCTGGCTTGGACTACGAGAAAGATATCGCGGTTAAAATTCCTTTCTATCCTCTCATTGGCGTTGGCTTGAATCAATTTACTATTTCCGCGGACATTCCCAATTTTAATGACGAAGTATACGATGAGATCAATAACAACCGCGTGATGAAGTCCTTTAACATCAGTGTTGATGGAATTGAGCCGATCCTCCCTATGAATTTTGCGGTGGTCCCAAGGGATACTTTGGCAATCTTTGGTTCTACCATTGACCCACTGGCCCCAGTGAATTCCTACCGGTTTGAAATCGATACTACGCATTTATTCAACAGCAGCTTTAAACGTTATGCACTGAAATCTGGAACGGGAGGTGTGAAGTCGGTGAATTGGAACGAGTGGTTGCGCGTTTCTTCGAACCAAAATGATCCTGTGATTTTTACCGATAGTACGGTGTATTATTGGCGAGTTGCAGTGAATGGAGCCAATCCTATTTGGAAGAAACGCTCCTTCCAATACATCCCAGGGAAAGAAGGCTGGGGGCAAGACGATTTCTTCCAATTCACCGATAATTCCGTTACGGGAATTGCTTTGAACACGTCCCAACTTCAACGACAGTTTATTCCCATTCAAAAAGGTATTTCATGCCTTGTAAAAAGTGCCACCACAGCTCCTCAGATATACGATAATGCGTGGTTTTTGAACGGCGAACAGCAGGAATACGAAGTATGTAATATGACACCAAAACTCCATGTTGCAATTTTGGATAAAGGTACCCTAGTGCCCTGGGAAACTCGGTATACGTATCCTAATGGGATGGTGGTGAATCCCAACAATAATTTCGGAAATGCGAACGATAATTCGGGTTGTAAGCCACGGGCAATGAAATATTTTACGTTTCACCAGAACAGCGCAGCGCAACTGGCCTCTTTTCAAAATTTAGTGCAAAATGTGCTCCAAAACGGCGATTATTTGTTGGTATATTCTCCCATGACTACGCGTTATGACTGGTGGAATACCTTTGCCCCGAGCTTATATCAAACGTTTGCGAATTTAGGTTCAGATAGTATTGTGCCTGGTCGTCCTAATAAACCGTTCATCTTTTTAACCCAAAAAGGAAATCCGAGTTTTGTCGTTGAGAAATTCACCCAAGGCACGGAGGATATTTTAATGGACACGATAGTATACGGTTCTCAATTGGTGGGATATGAAACCACGCCGCTAATTGGCCCAGTGGATAATTGGCAATCGCTTTTTTGGAAACGTGATGCCCTGGAGTTTGTCCCCGGGGATAGCACGCGCATGAGGGTGCAGGTGTACAACGCTGTTGGTGCCTTAGATCACGTTATCGATACGTTAATGACGCCTCACGATTCCATTATTAACTTGAACAATTTGATTGATGCTGGTCAATTTCCCTACGCACGGCTTAACGCTTTTTACACCGATTCGGCAAATCAAACCCCAGCCCAATTGGATTTTTGGCATGTAGTTTTTGCACCGCTACCCGAGGCAGCGATTGATCCCTCAACAGCGCTCTTTTGGTCGGGTCAAAACGATTCTATTCAAGAAGGACAACCCTTGAAATTTGCGGTTAATATTCGAAATATCAGTGAATACGGCATGGATTCGCTGAAGGTGAGTTACAGCGTTATTGATGCCAACCAAACGGTTCATACGATACCCTATGGGCGGCAAGGGCCATTATTGCCCGGAGCGTCATTGTACGATACGATCACCATTCCTACGTTGAATTTTAAAGGGGAAAATTGGCTAAGGGTTGAGGTGAATCCATATACGGATGCTAGCATGACGCAAACCGATCAACCGGAGTTAACGCACATTAACAACATTTTGCAAGTGGCTTTCCATGTGGGAGGAGAGGACGTGAATCCCATATTGGACGTTACATTTAACGGAGAACATATTTTGAACAACGATATCGTTTCACCCTCTAGTGAAATTTTAATTACGCTGAAAGATGACAATCCGTATTTAATTATGGACAGTGATAGCGACACTTCGTTGTTTGCAGTGTATTTAACGGATCCTGATGGTGTCATGAAAAAAATACCGTTTGTGGACGCCCAAGGAAATACGATTATGGATTGGATTCCGGCAAATGCCGGGAATAAAAAATTTAAAATCATTTATCCGACTTCACTTATTAAAGATGGAACATACACCTTATTGGTTCAAGGACAGGACCGCTCTGGAAATTTATCCGGCGATTTTGAATATCAAATCAACTTCAAGGTAATCCAAGAATCTACGATCAGTGAAATGATGAATTATCCGAACCCGTTCAGCACGAGTACGCGATTTGTGTTTACTTTAACCGGTTCAGAAATACCCGATCGAGTGTTGATACAAATCATGAATATCAGCGGTAAAGTCGTTCGTGAAATCACCGAATCCGAATTAGGATCGATTAGAATTGGTCGCAACATTACGGAATACGCTTGGGATGGTCGCGATGAATTCGGCGATCTATTGGCCAATGGAGTATACCTTTACCGTGTTCATGTAAGTTCCGCAGGGAAAGAAGTGAAACATTTATCCACGGAAGCGGATTCTTATTTTCATAAGGGACTGGGTAAAATGTACATTATCCGATAGTTTTTAGAAGAATTTACAGCTTAATATCGCGGTGTCGTCTCCGTAAGGGAGCTCACCTTTCCACTCATCCAGTTTTGAAAATAAAATGCTGTTCATATCTTCCATTTTCAGTGTCGAGAAGGATTGCACGATTTTGATCAATTGCTCAATGCTGAATTGTTCTCCAGCAGGATTTTCCAATTCCACGACGCCGTCCGTATAAAGGACGAGGGTGCTTTTTGGAGGAACTTCGATTTTTCCGACTTTCAAACTGGGTAATTCGTCCAAGATGCCTAATCCAGTGCAGCCTTCCGATAGCAAGTGGACATTCTTACCCATCAGTAAAAGCGGTTGATTATGTCCTGCATTAATGTACTTTAGTTTTCGGGTGTAGGCATTGTAATGTCCAATAAAGAAAGTAATGAATTTCTCTCCTTTAGCATTGTTAATCACTTTTTTGTTCAATTCCTCTATCAGGAAAGACAGGTCAAAACGCTGATATCGGAAGAGTGTTCTTAAGGTTGCTTGAAAATTGGCCATCAGTAAGGCGGCTGAAATGCCTTTTCCTGAGACATCCGCAATGCAAATGATGTATTCTTCGTCGCCTAAGGGTATGAAATCGTAGTAATCTCCACCAATGACATCCCTTGCTACATATTTTGCCGAAATATCCATCTTACGATTGGATGGAAGATTGGAAGGAAAAAGCAACATTTGAAGTTCTGAAGCGGTGGCCAAATCCCGGTTAATGACTTCTTTGGCTCGAATGGTTTCTGCTAACCGTTTGTTTTCAATGGCTACGCAAATTAAGTTGGTTAATGTTTTTGCGAATTCCAGGTGTTCGTTGTTAGAATTCAGTTTTCCGTCATTTGAAATCAGCAAATAGGCAAGAGGTTTTCCACCGTGTATCACTGGAATAATGGCGTCGAACTCATTTAAAAGTAGGGAATTTGATTCTGAAATGAAGGTTAGTTCTTTAAATTTTAACAGGTGTTCTATGTTGTTTTCCAGTTCTGTTTTTACTTTGGTTCCGGATTTAATGAAAACTTTCCATCCGTTATAATCCGAAATTAAAAGGTGTTTTCGAAATCCTAGTTGTTCCTTGATGACAAACTCATAGGCCTTTAACATCCCACCTAAACTTTCTTGATGGTTAATGGCGGAACTTACGGACAGTAGCGCATTGAGCTTTAGCGTATTTAGGTCTATTTGTCGTTGTAAATGGGCAATGGTTCGTTCGCTCATTGTTTCAAATTAATCAGCGAGGGTAGTTTTTTTAACGCTGCCATCTCTTTGAATTTTTCCCGAACTTCTCCGCATGGGCTTCCAAAATACGTCGCGTTTCCTGCAAGGTCTTTTGAAATTCCACTTTGCGCCAAAACAACCGTTCCGCTTCCAATTCTTACCCCACTTGCGCAGCCAACTTGTCCCCAAAAGGTGACACCATCTTCGATGTCAACGCATCCCGCGATTCCAACTTGTGAGGCGAACAAACAGTTTTTACCCACCCGTGTGTCATGTCCGATTTGTACAAGGTTGTCGATTTTTGTTCCTTCACCAATATAGGTTGTGTCGGTTACACCTCGGTCTATGGTGCAGTTAGCGCCAATTTCAACGCCATCTGCCAAGAAAACGTTACCGCAATTGTACATAGGCGAATATTGGCCGTTCGATTTTTTATAATAAAATGCGTTATGACCAATTACGGTATTGGAACCAATTATAACGTCGTTTCCGATGACGGTGTCGTCTAATATCCTAGCCCCTGGATAGATTTTCACCCGTTCTCCTATGCGAACATTTTGACCGAAATAAACGTCAGGATAACGTTGAGTTAATGAAATATCGGTAGGAGTTATTGGTCTTGAGGAATAAAAATGGGCGGCAATTTGGTTGAATACTTGGAAAGGATTATCAGAAATAACTAGTCCTTTGTCTGCAGGACAAGAAACCTCTTTATCAATGATTATAACACTGGCTTTTGATGCCAAGGCTTTGTCATAGTACTTCGGGTGATCGACAAATAGTATATCTCCCGGAACCACTCGATGGATTTCGTTGATTCCCTCAACCGAGAGGTGCTCATTTCCGCGAATGTCACATTGTATAAGATGACCAAGTTCTTGAAGCGATATGGGATGAGCAAATTTCATGGTGTAATGGAAATGGGTTAAAAATAGGGAAAACTTACACGTTTAGTTGGAGGTTTATGAAGAGTTTTCAGCGTTTTTTTGTTAGTTTGAAGTTTATTTATCGATCTTGGTTTGTGATTTAACATTTTACGATTATCTTTGCACTCCAATTTTGGCACTATGAAGAAAGATATTCATCCAGACGATTACCGATTAGTTGTATTTAAGGACATGTCCAACGAGTACGCTTTTTTATGTCCCTCTTGCGCACCTACTAAAGAAACCATTCAATGGGAGGACGGAAATGAGTATCCTCTTGTAAAACTAGATATCTCCCACAAATCGCATCCATTCTTTACAGGAATTGCGCAATTCGTGGATACCGCAGGTAGAATTGATAAGTTCAAGAACCGTTTCGGACGAACAATGAAATAATTTTTTTAAAGGTAAAAGTAAAACCACTCCGAGGCGAGTGGTTTTTTTTTTATTCAAATTTCGCGGTTGCTCTATCCAATCGATCCAAGAGCGTAAGTCCCATGCCCTCAGGTTTAGGCCTCTCAATGTAAAGCTCTTTAAATCCCTTGCCGTCCATTTCAATTAACGATTGGTAAAGATTTCGAGCAACTTCGCGCAGGTCTCCTTCTTGACTTAGCACGGTACATTGCTGGTGCGGAAATCCTTCGGGAATGTTGTTAAAGAAAAGATATCCTACACCTTCTTTCGCACGGACTGATGCATTGAAATATTGTAAAGGCGTGTTGGGAGCATAATGGTATTTAACCATTCCCGGAGCCAAGGGCGTCACACTCGAATGATTTTTAATTGCTGGCACGTATCCAAGAATTACAGAAATTTCATCTAATGGAATACTCCCAAGTCGATAAATGATCACTTTTTCATTCTCAATCCCCACTATGGTGGATTCGATACCATAACTACATGGTCCACCATCTAAAACAAAAGGAATCATGCCATTGAGCTGTGCTTTCACTTGCATTGCTTGTGTAGGACTGACTGCACCGTATTTATTTGCGCTTGGAGCGGCAAGGGGGAAATCTAGTTCGGAGAGGAGATTACGCAGCATAGGATGTGATGGAAATCGTACAGCTACCCGTGGTAAACCGGCAGTAATAATAGCTGGAACCATCGGACTTTTCGAAACAAGAAACGTGATGGGGCCCGGGCAAAATTTTTGTTCAAGAAGGTGCAGTTCTTCGTGAAATTCTTGCATAAAAGGCCGGGCTTGTTCGAGGTCGTAAAAATGCAAAATCAATGGATTGCTTGTTGGTCGACCTTTAATCGAAAAAATTGAGGATATGGCGACTTCGTTTAGTCCGTTGGCAGCCAAACCGTAGACGGTTTCTGTTGGAATTCCTGCCGTTAGTCCTTGCCTTAGGGCTTCTGCAACTTTTGAAATATCCTTGGTAATGAGCGTTGTCATGTTGCAAAGATAGGTGCAATTGATGGTCATGTTATGGACCATGTGAATAGCTTGTTGATTTTTTTTTTGATTTACATGTGACAATTCCATGGGCTGATGTATCTTTGTTTAAAATCATTCTAAATAAGTGACGGTAATTATTGCTGATAGCAACGAGTTATTACGAGCGGGGCTTCGTACTACACTTTCGGGTCATTCGCGAGTTAAGGAGCTCATAGAGGTCGAGAATTCAGAAGAACTGCGGGAAGCGGTTTCCAACTTGGGAAAAGCTTTAGTAATCATTGATTACACTGCTCCAGGATTTGATATTAATGACATTGCTTCGAACTTGCGGTTGAATTCCGAGCTTCGTTTCATTGGTCTCACTTATTTGCAATCAGCGCAAACTTTGGTTGATGCATTGCGTGGTGGAATTATGAGTTACATAAAGAAAGACTGTAGTTTGATAGAAATTGCGGAGGCGGTAAATGAAACTGCTGATGGTAAAAAGTTTTTCTGTGGAAAAATTTTAGATACGATTAACAAAGCTAACCTTAACCCGGATGATTTAGATGCAGGAGCGCTAACCTGCGACCCTTTGGTAATGACCGATCGGGAAAATGAAATTATTGTCCTCATCGCAGAAGGTTATACGAACGATCAGATTGCTGAACAACTGTTTTTGAGCAAGCATACGGTTAATACCCATCGAAAGAACATCCTAAATAAGCTTGGTGTTAAAAATACCGCGGGAATTGTCATGTATGCCGTCAAAACCCAATTGATTTCCCCGAATAAATTTTTATTTTCGGCTACTTGAATCGGCAAATGAACTTCAAATTAACCCTGCGCTGAGTAAGGTAATTAGGAATGCTGTAGTACTTTCCTTCCACGTCTTGTATCCATTGTTTAGACAAGACATTATTTACCCCAAGTAAATTAAAGATTTCCAGCGATAGCATCGATTCTGACACGTGCTGTTGCCACCATCCTTGTTTCTTACTAACGAAGTTGTAACTGAAACCTAAATCGACCCTAAAATAAGCTTTCATGCGTAAAACATCACGGTATCGGTCTTGTCCTGGCGGCCCATAGGGTAGGGGCGCTCCGTATTGAAGACCCATCTGAACGGTGAAGTTTTCGAGTCCCGGCATTTGATCTTGAACCAAGGCGCCAGCGGTAAATAGTTGGTCGGTGGGTCTGGGAATGTAGCCCGGGAAAAAGGTTGCGCTATCCACCACCGTTTGGTCTTGGCTGTAGCCAAAGATGATCTTTTCGCCAGACGCATTGTAATATTCTTTGTAGGAATCGTATTGCAAGTCTTCCTTGGTTTGCATCACGCCTACTTTGAAAAAGGACTCAATTCCAGGGACAAATTCCCCATGAATGTTAAAATCCAATCCTGTGGCATATGCAACGGCTTCGTTGCTCGCATAATACCTTGTTCGCACGTTTTCAATCTCGTATGGGTTTACATCCCATAAATACTTGTAAAACAGCTCTCCAGAAAATTTAAACGGCTTATCACGTTTCCAAAGGTTGAAATAAACATCCGTACCAAAAACCGCATGCATCGATTTTTGCGATTGAACTTGCGTGTTTAAGTTTCCGTTATATGTTCTGAATTCTCGGTAAAATGGAGGTTGATAATAGGTTCCAGCCGAAAATCGATAGCTTAAATTTCTTCGGACAATGCGGTTGTTTTTTACCATGTAGGCTCTTGGGAAATAACTTATTGAGGCTCTTGGTGTAAAATATATTTCTCGATTAACGCTGGTAATTCCTCCTCGAGTTCCGATGGTAAACGCCCATTTCGAGGTGCTTTCTTTAAGGGTTTCATCAACGGTGATTTTTCGTTTTATCCCGTTTTCCTTTATTTTTTGCGAAAGGACCACTCTTTCTTGAAAACGCTTTTTTGAACGGCTGTAATTCCATTGGACATAGCCCGTTCCTTTGTGGTTTTCGAGCATTAACTTGCTCTTTATGGTTTCAAATAGTTCCACTTCGGAAGGAGAACCTTGTGGCACACTATAGCCTGCCGAATCAATCATTTTCCATTCACTCAATACGTCATTGAATCGATCGTATTCATATCCGATACCCCATTTTAGTTGAGATACCACGAAACGTGTTTGGTAAAAATCTACATAATCGGCCTTGAATTGATGCGACCCTTCATGATAAATGTTGATGATTTGTGCGTTCAGGCGATTTCGGGCATGGTTTAAAAAAGTGCCTATTCCTAATACTGCAATGGAATCACCGTATTCTTCCTTGGAGGGGTCGGTTTCAAGTTCATTGATATAATATTGCCCTTGAATGTCAAAGTATTCCCGCTCATCGGATTGAAAGCCTGTAAGAAAGAAATCCAATTGGGTTCGATCGTCGGGCGTATAATGCAATTTAGTTCCAACCATTCCTGTTTGAAATCGTGTGCTTTCCTGTCCATCGAAATAGATCCGGAAAGAATAAGCTTCATTCGCGGTACCAAAATCCGTATTGGAAGTTTGAGGAGCAAAACGGTAGTTGTTGGAAGAATAATGCGCTAAAAGCGACCACGTTAGTTTTGGATTTATACTATAAGTTCCAAGGAATTGTCCGTCGCTGAACACAGGATTGTAGGCGCCTTTCGTAGGTAGGGAATTTAATAAATAGCCATTTGCGCGATACCTCGCTCCTGCCAAGTAGGTGAATCGCTTTCCGAATAATCCCTCGACATGTCCTTCCTCACTGAGCAAACCCAGGGCAACCGAACTTTTGAATGCGGTTGGTTTGTTGTACGTAATATCCAGTACCGAGCTAAGTCGATCCCCATACTGAGCATCGAAACCACCGGCGGAAAACTTAACGGATTCGACCAAGGAGGAATGTATAAAGCTCATGCCTTCCTGCTGACCGGATCGTGTTAAAAACGGACGATACACCAGAAAACCATTAACGTATACCAGGTTTTCGTCGTAGTTTCCACCGCGCACGTTGTAGTTTGAAGTGAGTTCGTTATTTGAGGTGGCAGGTTGAGTAAGGGTCAGGTATTTTTCAACCGATATCATCTGCAGCAAATCAATTTTCGGGAGTTCAATCAAGTTAAACGGGTCTTCTTTTATCCGCTGCACAATCACGGTCTCCTTCATTTGAAGTTGGAATAATACTGCAGGAAGGCTTTGAACTGGTCCTTCGCTAACTACGACTTTCATCTCTTGTACGAAAGATTCAAAGGTGAACAAGATTTCTAGCGTATCCTTGTATTTGGAATCCAAACGGAAACATCCGTCGGCACCGGTAAGCGCTGAGGAAACCTTGCCGTTTTTTTCCGTGACGCGGACTCCAGGCATTGGCGATCCTTTTTTATCGATGCATTTTCCGGTTACGGTAACCTTTTGGCTTAAGCACCATATACCGACGCAGCAATACGCGAAAATCAACCAATATTTCACAAAGCAAAAGTAAACGAAATTTGCCCAGTTGTATTTTATCGGATAGGTTTAATGCGAAAAGCCGTGAGAAGGCGTTTAAAAAATAAAAATTTATTATACCTTTGTGCCCCTGAAACGGAGGTTGTAGCTCAGTTGGTTAGAGCGTCGGATTGTGGTTCCGAAGGTCGCGGGTTCGAGACCCGTCTTCCTCCCTTGGTAAGATTGCTAATCCCGTTGATTCAGTTCATCGGGATTTTTTTTATCTTTAAACCTCGATAGATGTCATGAAAAAAATAGGATTATTCGTTGCGTTATTTTCGGTTTTGGGATGTTCTAACCCCTCTCCTAAAAGCGAATTCAAGTCGAGCATTGTTGCGAGTGAAGAAAATGAGCAACAACTGAAAGAATCCTTAAAATCCGTGGAGGCAGAAGAACAAGAGCGTGCGAAAAATAACACGAAGATTGCGTTTTCAAGAACCGTCCATGATTACGGAAATATAACCGCGGATAAGGATTATAGTACCTTCTTTTCATTCCGTAACTCGGGCCAAAAACCGTTACTCATCTACGATGTCAAAACTTCTTGCGGTTGTACTGTACCAACCTGGAACAAAAGTCCTATCGCTCCCGGTGATACAAGCCAAATTGAAGTAAGATTTCATCCGAAGGAACAACAAATTGGGCTTGAACAAAAAACCGTCACGGTCATGACCAACACGGATCCGGGAATCACTGTTTTACAAATCAAGGCAAACGTAAGTCCTAAAAAGAAATCATGAAATTACACGTTGTTGATACGGGCTTTTTTAAACTAGACGGAGGAGCTATGTTCGGTGTTGTTCCAAAATCGCTTTGGCAAAAAACCAATCCTTCGGACGACAACAACATGTGCAGTTGGGCCCTACGTTGCCTACTCATTGAAGATGGTTCCCGGCTAATTTTAATAGATTGTGGCATCGGAGACAAGCAAAGTGAAAAGTTCTTTTCGCATTATTTTTTACATGGGGAGGCCAATATTTTCTCAAGCTTGAACCATCTTGGATTCCATGCCGACGATATCACTGACGTCGTATTAACGCATTTGCATTTTGACCATTGTGGAGGAGCGATTGCTTGGAATGACGCAAAAAACGGCTATCGTCCTGTTTTTAAAAATGCTACGTATTGGAGCAATGAAAACCATTGGGCATGGGCAACGGAACCAAACCCTCGGGAAAAAGCATCATTTCTTTCGGAGAATATTTTACCGATTCAAGAAAGCGGTCAACTAAAGTTCTTAGATCGAACCGGGGATTTTACCCATGGGGTCTTTCCAGGTGTTGATATGTTGTTTGTAGATGGCCATACTGAAAGCATGATGATTCCGCATATTCGATATAAAGGTCATACGGTGGTTTTCATGGCGGATTTGTTACCGAGCGTTGGTCATATTCCATTACCTTATGTTATGGGATACGATACTCGCCCCTTGCAAACCTTGGTTGAAAAGGAACAGTTCTTACAAAAGGCCGTTGAAAACCGTTACGTTTTGTTCATGGAACATGACAGCGTCAACCAATGTTGCACCTTAACCCAAACCGATCGAGGAGTTCGTTTGCAGGAGACGTTTAACCTGGACGAATTGGGATGAAGTTGAAACCCCTCGAAATTGTACAACGTATGTTGGAAATGGATGCTTTTACCCGTGAACTAGGGATGGAATTGTTGGAAATTGACGCAGGTCGATGCGAGCTTCGAATGCAGGTAAAGGCCTCTATGACGAATGGTTTTGGGATTGCGCACGGTGGAATTACATATTCGCTTTCTGATTCTGCCATGGCTTTTGCTTCCAATGCGCATGGGAATGTTGCAATGAGCATTGAAACATCAATTTCTCATCTGAGAAAAGTAGCGCTGGGAGAGGTACTGAAAGCTGAAACACGGGAAATTAATCAGGGGAAAACGGTAGGAAGGTATGAAGTGGTGGTCACTAATTCATCCAATGAGGTGGTATCCGTTTTTAAAGGCACGGTGTTATTTAGCCAAGATGCTTGGAAAATGTAATAAAAAGCATGCGAAAATTTTAAATTGTGAACGATGAAATATACTTGGAAAGAACGCTTTAGATACTATTTTGAAAATACATTTACTTCTGGCCCTTTAGGTATAATCCGTTGGCTAGCCATGATGTCGCTCTTTACTATTTTAGTTTTGGGATTGGTTATTGTAATTTTCGGAATCCGTGCTGATCCTGAGGCGCAATCAGGGTTGTCGTTCATTGAAGGAGCTTGGCAAAGTTTAATGGCAACGTTGGATTCAGGAACCATGGGTGGAGATGAGGGTTGGGCTTTTCGTTCGGTCAGGTTTGTTGCGACCTTAGTAGGTATCTTTTTAATTTCGATTCTTATCGGTATTATTTCTGCCGCGATCGATGCTAAAATTGAAAACTTACGTAAAGGAAAGTCGCGCGTTTTGGAATCGAATCATACCTTAATTTTAGGATGGTCAAGTAAAATATATTCGATTATTCAGGAAATTATCTTGGCCAATGAAAATTTGAAGAAACCGGTGATTGTCGTTTTTGCGGAACAAGATAAAGTTGCCATGGAAGATGCCCTTCGCGAGAATATAACGGATTTGAAAAACACTAAATTGGTGGTTCGAAGTGGAAATCCCATGATTTCTACCGAGGTACAAATTGTTAATCCAAATGCAGCCAGAAATATCATCGTATTAAGTCCCGAAGAGGAAGAAGCAGACATTCAAGTGATTAAAACCGTGATGTCCCTGACGAACAGCAGCTTTCGCAAAAAAGAACCTTTTCATATCGTAGCAGAAATTCAAGAAGAATCCAATATCGAGGCAGCAGAGTTGGTGGGGCAAGGAGAAGCAACTTTTGTATTTGCCTCCGATTTAATTGCCCGCATTACGGCCCAAACGTGCCGTCAATCCGGATTAGCGGTGATTTACACCGATTTACTGCGCTTCGAGGGCGATGAGATTTATTTTCAAGAGGAACCTCAATTGGTGGGCAAAACTTACCAAGATGCTGTTCTTTCGTATAATTCTTCGGCACTAATCGGGTTAAATACCAAGCGTAAAGGACTTTTGCTCAACCCCAACCGCGACGAACCTATCATGGCCGGCGATCAAGTTGTGGCCATTTCGCGCGACGACGATACGGTAATTTTGGACGGAAACGGTAAAAAAGGCCTACAAGATCCTTCGGCATTTAAGCAAAAACAAACCGAAATGAAGGGAGCTGAACGCATTCTTGTTTTGGGTTGGAATGAAACCGGTTTCAGGATTGTTGCTGAATTAAATAGTTATGTAGCAAAAGGCTCCGAGTTGGTCATTTTGAACGAAAGTCCCATTGATTTAGATCCTATGGGCTATCCCAATTTTGTTGTGGCTCAAGTCCAAGGCGAAATTACCAACCGAAGTAACCTAGAGAACATTCACCCTGAGACCTTTGATCATATCATTTTAATGAGCAATCGAAGTGGAAATATACAGAGCAGCGATGCCCGTACCTTGGTTTGCCTCTTACATTTAAGAAACATTGGTGAACGATTCAATAAGGACATGAGCATCGTTTCGGAGATGAGAGATTTGCGCAATCGAGAAATAGGAATCGTTGCCAAAGCCGATGATTTCATTGTCGGTGAAAACATTAGCAGCTTGATTCTTTCTCAAATTTCTGAAAACAAAGCATTGAAATCCGTTTTTGATGTGCTTTTTGATTCTGATGGATCGGAGATTTATTTGAAACCTATTAGCCAATATTGGTCGGAGGGCGAGGAGGTTAATTTTTACGATTTGGCAGCAAGGGCTTTGCAATATAACGAAACAGCGATTGGTTACAGGATTATGGGTAAAAAAGACTCCGTCGATGAGAATTTTGGTGTTAAGTTGAATCCCATGAAAGATCAAAAAATCGCCCTGTCCAAAGATGATTTCTTGGTCGTATTGGCGGAGGACTAAGAGTATGAATGTTCTTTAAACCAATGATTATGAACGAAATGATGAGAGAATGCCCCGCTTGCCAATGTCCTTATGGCTATGAAGGAAATGCGAATGAATTTACCTGTCCAGAATGTTCGTTTGAATGGACCCATGAGGAGGAAAAGGTGAGTGATGAATTGGTTGTCATCGATGCCTTAGGTACGAGGCTGAACCATGGAGATACTGTCGTGGTTGTTAAAGACTTGCCAGTAAAAGGAGCCCCTAAAGCAGTAAAGGCAGGCACCAAGGTGAAGAACATTCGCTTGGCATTCGGAGACCATAACATTGATTGTAAAATAGACGGCTTTGGTTCGATGGCCTTGAAATCGGAGTTCGTCAAGAAGGCCTAAGTGCAAAAGATTTAAATTTTAGGCAATAAATGCCGCTTTTCAACGATAACAGCGCGTGAAAATCCGAGTGTTTTTTTATGTTTTTGTTGTTTGCATGTGGGGGTACTTTGCCCAACATTGGCAAGTACTTCCTTCGTTTCCCGGAGTAGAACGCGATGATGCCACAGGATTTATCCTAGGCAACGAGTTATTAGTTGGTTCGGGATTAAGTCCGTGGTGGGCGCCTTTATCCGATTTTTATGCCTTTAATCTATCCTCTAACACTTGGAGCAGTAAAGCTTCCCTTCCAAGCGGTGCAGCAAGGCAATATGCCGTTGGTTTTTCGATGAACGGTGTCGGGTATTTGTTTGGTGGATTCAATGGCGTTTCTTATTTAAATGATCTTTGGTTATTTGATCCTGTTGCCAATAATTGGACGTTGGTAGATACCATGCCTTCGTTTGGTCGTTCTGGTTGTGCTGCCTTTACCCATGGAACTTCGATTTTTATGTTGGGTGGAAAAAGTAGCATTTCCAATGCTATAAACGAGTTTTGGTCTTTCAATACCTCTACGTTGCAATGGAGTCAGGAAACGGATTTTCCATTCGGCAATCTATGGAGAGCTTCGTCGTGCAGCTTTAATGGCAAGGGCTTTCTGATGTTCGGTCGCGACGAAAACAACCTCTTTTCTGAGGGATTTTTCTCCTATAATTTCATGACGCAACAGTGGGATTCTTTGGCATCATTTCCGAGTTTGGGAAGAAGCCATGCCACCTTATTCGCTTTAACGGATGGAATTTACGCGGGTTTTGGCATCGATAGTTTAGGTAATTCGCACAACGATTTGTGGAAGTACAACGAACTGGCCAATGAATGGACGGCTCTTCCAGGAATTCCGGCTCAAGGAAGAAGAGGAGGGGTTGCTTTATCCACGGGAACTGCCCTGCATTACGTCACAGGAATTGATGAAAGCAATACACGTTTACAAGAACATTGGGTTTATGCTCCCAATGCAGGCTTAGAAAACAATGGTTTAGTCAATAAAATCCTTGTCGGAGTTTACGATATTTACGGTAATTTGAGGCAAAAAAAAACCAATGAATTGCTTATCGAGCGGTATTCCGATGGCACTACTCGGAAGATTTTTATGGTCGTTGAATAGCTCTAATCGATTCTTACCTCAACTCTACGATTAAGTGCTTTGCCTTTCTCGGTTTGATTGCTTGCTGAAGGCATGGTTTCTCCGTGGATGTGCATTTCAAGATTTTCTGCAGGAATCCCCAATTGGAGTAGTCTTTCTTTAACGCTTTCACAGCGTCTTTTAGCTAAATTGAAGTTGTAACTCAAGGAACCATCTGAATCGCAGTATCCATGAATGTGTAAGAAGATCGTTGGTGACGCTTCCTTTAGTTTTTCGAGTTCTTGGGAAGAGGGGCGTTCTTGGTTGTGATCAAAGTAGAGGGTTATGGGAATTGGTCTAGGTTCACAGCGCATTGAGGGGGGAGCGAGCTCTTTGGGAGTGCTTGGCGCAGGGTCTAGGGGTTTAATTTTTTCAGTTAAGGCAGAAATATCGGCAAAATAAATATCCAAGTTTCGAATAAAAAAGGCCGATCTTCCATCGGCTGAGGCAACAAATCCCATGTCATCCGCCTGCGTATTGAATGGCGCTCCAATGTTGAGCGGTTCTCCCAACCTGCCGTTATCTTCAATCTGTACTTTGAAAATATCCAACCCACCAAAGCCCCCCATTCCGTCGCTGCTAAAATAGATGGTGCGGTTGTCTCCGGCAATGAAAACGGATCGTTCGTCCCCTTGCGTTGATACTCCCATGATTTGAGGAAAACTCCATTCACCTTGCTGCTTTACGCTGTAGTACAAATCCATGGGGCCATTATAATTCGGCCCACAGGCCACAATGAACAATTTTCCATCGGCAGAAACCGCCATTCCGTCTGTGCCAAATCCGAAATGGGCTTGGGATTGAAGGCTAAAAAACCGATTGATATTGGCCCCCATACTCCCGGTTTTTACCCAATTTCCGTTGCGTTTTTCAGCACGGTAATAAGGCCCTCCCATGGATCTCCAATCGCCGGCCCAACTTTGATAGTACATTTCATTTCCGTCGCTGCTAAAGGTAGGTTCATCTTCACCTGATAGTGTATTAATCGAGGTTAAGGCAAATGGGGTCTGCCATGTTCCGTTAATGAAATCGCTTTGAAAAATATCACCGCTACCTCCTGACCCGCCGCTACTAGCGCGATGGCTCATGAAGAACAACGAATTCCCGTTGGGCAACAAGCTGATATTGCATTCCCGATCTTCGGAATTGAGCTGCGGAAACTCTACAATGTTGATGGGGAGTGAATGTTGTAAAATTTCGTAGGTTTGGGCATGCAATACTGCGGCGGATACGACCAGATAAAGGGTGTGGTATAGCTTCATGGTTGCCATAACGAACCCTATATTTTTTGGTTACGCATGGAAAGGCAATTCTGCATTTCGGCCATTTCGTTTCCCATTTTTATCTTAAATGCATTATTCTTTTTTCTTGGTGTTTACATACGTAAATCCATCACTCTTGAATAATTCAAATTCTTCGTTTTTGGACTCCATGAAAACACAATCATATTCACCAAAATTATTCTTTTTGATGTAGTCAATAATGACGATTTTCTTGCTGCCTTGTAAAAAGAAGTTTCCAAACAATGGTACATCATACTCCATCTCCACCTCTAAATCCGTCGTATTAATACCGATGAATTCAAGAGCTTGCTTGTGAAATTGTACAGCCTCTTCTTTGGTACTGCAGGTAAACTGGTACGTGTGGTATACCGGTTTGTACTGGTTAGGAACTTTTTCAAAGTAATACGGAAGGGATAAATGCTGCGCTCTACCAGCAACGATTCCCCCAATCACAACATATAATAGAACTATGAGACGAAATGTCTCGGAATTTTGAGATTTCATATTATTTTTTGTTTTTTTAATTTATTTTCGGATGGGACTCTTCTTAAATTCATGCAAAAGCCATGAAAATATATCGAACCCTACCGTCCTTTTTCAGCATTAAAAGGCCATTCGTCTATCTAAGAAAAGCATCGATTTCATGTATTTCGATCGAATCTACCTCCGCCAATGGAAAGGGTAGAGGGTTTGGCACCAATAGGAAATAATGTGCTTGTGATTGAATCATAAAGGCTCCTGAACTTCGGTTTTGGCAAGAGGTAGCCCCAATAAATTGGCGTTGTTGACCGAATTGAAGTACGGCACAATCCATAAAACCACTCAGGTCGATGAGCGTGGTGATTCCCTGATGCGTAACCTCTACCAAAAGCGGAAGGTCGACCGCAGTGCTAGGGAGGATGAGTTGGTGGTTAGATGCTCCAAGGTATTGGGCGGGGATTTTGGCGATTAGGCCATTTTTTAAAAGAACCATTGCACGTTTTTTCATACAAACAAGTTTAAAAGGTGAAGTAACTTATTTGTAAATCGACTCAATGGAAACCAACGTTTATTTTGACTTGGTGCGTCCGTATTGTTTTACCACCGTGGTGTCTTCACTCGGTTGGTACCATTTAAGGTTCGAAATACATCATAATAAATCGAATTTATTGGATTGGTTACAACTCAATCTGTAAACAAATTGTATTTTAACAGGAATAAATTCTCCTTGCCACCCATCAACCCCCACAAACCCATGAGTTTTACATCCCATGACATCTTTGATTATGCCTTCATTGGTTTGGGTTGTGGTAATGCATTAGTTGTGCTCGAGCTTGAGGAGCGTGGCTTGCTTCGAGGCAAACGGATTTTGGTGATTGAGCCTGCGAATAAACGTCAAAACGATCGCACCTTTTGTTTTTGGATGGAGCCTCAAAAGGTTCATAACAGCTTTTTATCCGGGTTAATTGAACATGAATGGAAGCATGTTAACGTTGGTAACAGCATTCAAAGCTTGGAAACCTTGTCGTATTTTCGGATCTCCGGACTTACGCTAAATGAATCGGTGATCAAGCTTTTGGCGCGGGAACAAGCCCTGCACATCGAAGAGCGTTTTGAGGGATGTGTGTCAATGATGGAAGAATCCACCCAACTTCTGTTGAATGGCCGCACCTTTCGGTCTTTGAAGGTATTCGACAACCGTCCACCTGAATACTCTCCTCCGCACCGATCGGAAGCTCGGTTGTGGCAAAGTTTTTACGGATGGGAAATTCAGACAGAAGGGAGCGCTTTTGACCCGAGTTGTTTTACGATGATGGATTTCAACGTGGAGCAGGAGGGAGCGACGCAGTTCATGTACGTGCTGCCTTTCAACGAACGCCGTGCATTAGTGGAAATCACGCGTTTTGGTGAACTTCCGATTACAGAGGATCAGGCCGAACGAGCGCTGCACCGATATTTGGAGGAGCGTTCGTTGAACTTCACCATTTTGGAAAGGGAGCAGGGACGGATCCCGATGTTCATCGGTGCAATCGATGTGAAGGAGTCCTCTCGCCACTGCATGAATACCGGAGAACGTGCGGGAAGGCTGAAGCCGAGCACGGGGTATTCCTTTGATCGATCTTTAAAGCATGCTGAGTGCTTGGTGGAGGCATTGCTCCACCAAAACACGGCCGCCCCCATAAAAATTGGGCGTTTTGAATATTACGATCGGTTGTTGCTGCAAATTCTTCGAGACATGCCGGAGAAAGGAAGCGCGGTGTTTCAGCAGTTGTTTCAGCGCAATCCCATGGCACGGGTCCTTCGATTTCTGGATGAGCGTACTGGCCTAACCGACGAATTAAGGGTCTTGCTGAGTTTACCTCTTGGGCTGTTCTTGAAGGCAGCTTTTCGAGATTTTCGATGGCGGTTTTGTTTGAACCTTAAAAAAGTACCCTGGGTTTTGTGGCTTGCTTTATGGTCTTTGTTGATGGTTACCTTGGGTCAGCGCGAGGTGCTTTATGGCACTTTAGGAATGGGAATGTTGGCAGTGGGTATACCCCATGGGGCCTTGGATCATTTAGTGGTACTTAATCAACCTTCTGGCAGAAAGATCGTAGGTTATATGGCAGGATACATTGCTATGGGAGCTTTGGTCTTTGGATTGTTCTATCTATTACCTTGGTTGGGTTTATTGTTCTTTTTGACCTTTTCCGCTTGGCATTTTGGAATGACGGACTTCGCTTTTTGGGATCGCACGAAATTGCGCTGGGGATTCCTGTGGGGAGTCTATTATTTAGGCGCTTTGCTCTTCAGTCATGGTGCAGAAGTTATCCAGGTTCTTGCAGAAATGAACATTAAATTCTTGAGTTTATGGACAGTTTCGGGTAATTTGTGCAACCTTTGGATAGGATTGGGAGGCTTGGTGTTCCTGCTAACAAAACCTAAAATTGAAGTCTTGTGGAGCGTTATTGCGTTGTTAATTCTTGCTTATATTCCCTTGATCCCGGCTTTCGGTGTATATTTTATTTTTCAGCACAGCCTCCACGGTTGGCTACAGTTGAAGGATGAATTAGGCCAGACTCATCAAAGTTTATGGTTGAAAGCATGGCCATTCACCCTAGGATCTTTACTTATGTTATTGGCCGTTTTAACGGTAGTACCCGTTACTTGGGGCCAGGTTTTCATTTTTCTAGCTGCGCTTAGTTTTCCTCATGTATATTTTGCTTCACGCCCTTGGATAAACCCAAAAAGGTCATAACACAGATGCTTCAGGACTTGATAAATTAAATTTTCATTACGAAAGGCCTTGTAAATATGGTAACAATCATTACTTTTGCCACGGAGAGTTGGCAGAGTGGTCGATTGCGGCGGTCTTGAAAACCGTTGAACCGCGAGGTTCCGGGGGTTCGAATCCCTCACTCTCCGCCAAAACCATTAAAAAGCTAGCCGTGAGGCTGGCTTTTTTGCTTTTAGAACGGTGGGAAAGCTCGCTTTAACAACGGAAAAAAGCAAAAAAGTTAGGTTGCGACTTCGGAGCAAGCTTGCTTTTTGATTGGTTTGAAGCATACCCCTTTTCGGGTTCATGCGCTTTAGCGCATAATCCAAATATCTAACGGATTACTAGGATGCTTTTAGAACGGTGAAAAAGCTCGCTTTTACGTCGGAAAAAAGCAAAAAAGTTAGGTTGCGACTTCGGAGCAAGCTTGCTTTTTGATTGGTTTGAAGCATACCCCTTCTCGGGTTCATGCGCTTTAGCGCATAATCCCAATCCACAGACTAGTTGATAACACAGCAAAAAAGTTAGGTTGCGACTATGGAGCAAGTTCTAATCTAAATCTTGCGAGCGTACAAACGGTTTTTTTGTCCATTCGATAACCATGTCGCTTCCCGAACCCACCAACTTACCTATAAGATTCGATGGACGCTTGTAGCTCACCCATTTTTCGCCTCCGATGGTCACTATTTCAAACGGTTGTCGGTACATACGGTTTAATTTGCCTTCATGAAAAAGCATGGGTTGGTTAGAATCAAAATTATACCAAACTACGTGATAGGTATTGGTGTTTCTGTTGTATAACCGGATCAGTAGCAACTCATCAATGCGTTTAGTGTCAGATATTTGAAAGCCTTCTTCGCCAGAAAAAGAAAACAGATGTTCTCCTGTATTGTAGTTCCAAATGTTTAAGGTATTATTTGCTAATCCCTTAGAAAACACATACAGATAATCTTCGTTGTTTTCGTGGTAAATTTCCATCGTATATGGATAATCTATGCTAAAGCTTGCATTCGTTCCTTGCGCATTAATAATGATATGTGTTGCTGCTTCATACCCCTTTCTAGCAATATAATACGGAATAAATCCTCCTTCCATGGACAAAAACTCTAAGCCTCTCCGGTTATATGCGTTCGCATACAACTCAATGGGTAAACTAAACTCAAACGGCACGATTACCTCTCCCGTTTGGAATGCTAAGGCACCATAAAGTGAATCTTTTTGTGCGACAATGATTCGATTTTGTCGCTTATATTCATGTCCCGTATATACGTTCTCCGATACAAACCGTAAAAACCGATACTGCGGTTCAATGATGTAAAATTGATCTTCCTTGGTTAATTCATCATGAAATCCATAGGTTTTCGGATGCGAAATATATCCCCATAGATTACCCTTCCGTAACATGATGCAATCTATGTGGTTGGGATTATATTGCTTAGGAAATGGATAGTACTTATCATCAGTCTCCTCCGTGAACCGTACTTCGTTATATACCCCTGTTAAAAACTCGAGTTCATGCGCATTAAATATACGTATTGAATCATTGCGCTGGCAGGCAAATAAGGGGGAGTTGCTTATAAAATTGCTAGAATTTGTAATGTGTTTATCAAATGGTAAGACAAAAATGGTATCAAAAACAGCCT
>JBJOJZ010000127.1:0-7322 GCA_046046325.1 Bacteroidota bacterium | reverse complement strand
CTCTCTAGGGAAAACTACCCAATTGGTGGGTGACGATTTATTTGTGACCAATACCGAACGACTCAACCGTGGCATAAACGAAGGAATCGCCAATTCCATTTTGGTAAAAGTGAACCAAATTGGTTCCTTAAGCGAAACCATTGATGCCGTGAAGATGGCAACGTCCAACGCATATACTTCCGTAATGAGCCACCGATCAGGAGAAACGGAAGACCACACCATCGCGGATTTAGCCGTTGCATTGAACACTGGGCAAATTAAAACAGGGTCGGCTTCTCGAAGTGATCGTATGGCAAAATATAACCAACTGCTTCGTATTGAGGAAGAACTCGGCGATGAGGCAGTTTATCCAGGCAAGCAATTTAAATTCCTGTGAAATTGGTTAAGCGCTTTAACCTAAGGGTTTATGCATTAATCATTAACGATCGACAACAGCTATTGCTTTCCAAAGAACGAAGAGGAACCAAAGAATTCACAAAGTTCCCGGGTGGAGGTGTTGAACTTGGTGAAGGTATAATAGATGCTTTGCATCGAGAATTGAAGGAAGAGTTAGGAGTTCAAATCGAAAGCGCCAACCTGTTTTATGTAAATGATTTTTTTCAAGCCTCCTCTTTTAAGCCAGGAGATCAAGTTATCTCATTTTATTACAAAGTAAATCTTAAAGAACCCTATGAGGTTCAATGTGAACCCAAATTCCCTATCGGAGGCGTAAATTCAACAGATTTCGAACATCCAATGTGGTTTTTTTTGCATGAAATTACCCCAAATTTATTGGACTTTCCGATGGATAAAATGGTTTTATTGAGGCTATTGTCAAATTTGTAGTGGTTGGTATTTGATTAGTAGCTATTTTTACCGAACATTAAAATTGACTTTATATGACACCAAAATCAGATCAAGAGTTTTTGTTCGAAGTTGGACAGCAAATTCGTAAGTTTCGTAAAAAGAGAGGCATGGCTTTGAAAGATCTTGCGGAAGTCGTGGGAATGGAAGCCTCTAATCTTTCAGTTATTGAAAATGGAAAATCCAATCCGCAATTATTGACGTATATCAAGATAGCGGCTGCTTTGGAGTTGCCGGCGAAGGACTTGTTTGATTTTCCTTTTAATTATAAGGAATACACTCAAGTTTACACGCCCAGGAAGCACAAAGGCTAAGCGTTAAAATTAGGGGAAATTACCAGTTCCTTGGTGCCATGGCTCCATGAATAGAATCCTTCCCCTGATTTTACCCCTTTTTTACCAGCCATTACCATATTTACCAAAAGAGGGCACGGAGCGTATTTTGGGTTTCCAAATCCGTCGTGTAGTACTTTGAGTATGGCAAGGCAAACATCCAAACCGATAAAGTCTGCGAGCTGAAGCGGACCCATGGGATGTGCCATTCCTAATTTCATAACGGTATCGATTTCTCCAACTCCTGCGACCCCTTCGTATAAAGTATATATGGCCTCATTAATCATGGGCATCAAAATTCGATTGGCCACAAATCCTGGATAGTCATTTACTTCAACGGGAACTTTTCCAAGCTTTTCAGAGGTTTCCATAATTTGCTGGGTTACTTCGTTGGAGGTAGAATATCCTCGAATAATTTCTACCAGCTTCATAACCGGTACCGGATTCATGAAATGCATTCCAATGACTTTATCCGGTCGGTTAGTAACCGCAGCAATCTGTGTAATTGAAATAGAGGAGGTGTTAGTGGCTAAGATGACTGATGGTTCTGTTAAAGCATCTAAATCGCGGAAAATCTTTAATTTTAGTTCAATATTTTCGGTTGCTGCTTCAACCACTAAATCCACTCCTTGAACACCTGTTTTCATGTCGGTATGAACGCTCAAGTTGGAAAGTGTCGCAGTTTTTTCATCCTCTGTTAAACTTCCTTTAGCGACTTGTCGGTCCAAGTTCTTACCGATGGTTGCAATGGCTTTTTCCAAAGCAGTTTGAGAGATGTCGATAAGTTTTACCCTAAATCCATGTTGTGCAAAAACGTGAGCAATTCCATTTCCCATGGTTCCAGCTCCAATAACAGCAATGTTCTTCATGTTAGCTTTAATTAGTGAGGCAAATATAATCATACTATCTTTGCGAGGATGCCCCTTCAGCGAATAAAGCACTTTGCCAAAAGCGATGTTTTCAAGTCCTTCACGGTTCTATTTTCAGGAACCTTGGTCGCTCAGGCGATTGGGTATGCGATTGCTCCCATCCTCACACGGCTTTACTCGACCGCCGAAATGGGGGAAATGCTATATTATATGCGTTTGGTTTCGTTTATTGCATCAATGGCAACGCTTCGTTACGAAGCAGCATTACCTCTTCCGAAGCGCGAAGAACATTCGTTTTTGTTGTACCGTTTTATCTATCTCCTTGCTTTTTGGATATTGGTGTTTACCACATGTGTTATTGTCGTATTGACCTGGATTTTTAACCTAACGGATTTCGAGCCTTGGTTTATAGGGTGCGTAATTGCAGGCACAGCCTCCATGATAATTATTAATGTGGGCACGAGTTGGGCGGTAAGAACGGGGTCTTATGGTTTGATTTCCCGTCAGAAAATTATCAACTCATTGGTTTCGAATGTTTTAAAATGGGGGTTCTTTTTTCTCGCTTGGAGTTCATTTGGATTAATCCTCGCAACAATGCTCGGATTTGTCATTTCCGCTGCGGAGTTTGTTTGGGACTATCGGCGAACGCATCGAACATTACGCCCCCTATTTTCCACAAAAAAAACGCGGGTACTTTTGCGTGCACATAAAAAATTCCCTCTATGGAATCTGCCACATGTCCTTCTTGATAATGGCAGAGATATGTTCTTGGCGACCTTAATTTTGGCTTCTTTTTCGGTGTCAGTCTATGGTGCTTATGGCCATGCCTACCAAATGCTTCGAATTCCATTGATGTTGATAGGAATTTCCATTGGACAATTGTTCTATAACCGATCTTCTGAGGCCATGCATCAGAACAAACCTCTGCTACCCATTCTTTCTAAAACGGTTTTCACCCTGACGATTATTTCCATTGTTCCCTTCACGGTACTTTTTTTCTTTGGTGCAGAAATCTTTGCTTTGGTTTTTGGGGAACGTTGGGCGGTATCAGGTACTTATGCAGAAACGATGTCGTTTTGGTTGATGGTTAACTTCGTCCTATCACCAATTACTGCTTTACCATTGCTGTTAAATCGTCAGAAAGAAGCCTTGATTGTAGGTTTTATTAGTGCCTTGCTTCAAATAGTTCCTCTTTGGATTTTACCTCAATGGTACGGAAGTTCGGAGGATACCTTTGTCTTCTGCTTACAAGTTGTTTCTTATTCACAGGCTTTTTGGCTGATTTTTGTTGTGTATTTGTACTTCCACTATACTCGGGTAGAGGACCGAAAAATCTTAGGGTAAATAGAGGCGAATTCTCGATGGGCAAAGGGATTGATAGCTTGATTTGAACCAAGGTTTTAGTTCGTTCCTGCATGATTATATGGCTAATTTCAGCTAGTGGTAAGTCTAACAAAACTAGGCTCTAATACTTAAGTCTTGGGTTTACAAAACATGGGAGATTCATTTTCTTTGTTAGCATCCTTCACTATCTGGTGTTAATTCTGAGTTCATGGTGTTTTTGCCGTAACAGCTCGGTATTAACTCGATAAAAACCAGTATATTTGGTGGATTCTTGTTGGGATTCAATCCTTCATCAAGAAGTCCATTAATGATTCGGAAATATACAAAACGGCTGGCAAAAATTGAGTTCGTGAAGAATTCAGTCACTCTGATTACAGGAACTGTTGTTGCGCAGGTATTTCCAATTTTACTTCAGCCCTTTCTAAGAAGATTGTTCGAGCCTTCTGATTTTGGTGTACTTGCTTTGTACTTAACATTACTCAGTATTTTTTATTCATTCGCAACCTTGAAATATGACAGCACTGTGATGCTTCCGCAAAAGGATGAATATGCAGCAAACCTCGTCGCAGGAAGCGTTTTCATCTCATTGCTTATTTCTATCTTACTCTTTTTGTTGTTTTTTTTCTTCAACGAACAGATCATTAGGCTTCTTTCACTGCCCGAGATTATGCGATTTTGGCTATTAGTCTTACCCGTGTCTATTTTTCTCTTTTCGAGTTCTCAGGTATTCAACTATTGGTTGATCCGTAAGAAAGCCTTTAAATCCTCCTCGCTCAATAAAGTATATCGTCGTGGTGCTGAAGGGGTATCGCAGGTTGGATTGGGTGTTACTTTTTCTAACTCAGGTTTGGTTATTGGTAACATTCTCGGGGATTTGATGAACTTTGTTTCGAGTTATTATCAAGCAGTCAAGCGTGGATTTGATCGTAAGTTCATACAAAAGGTGAAAATCATCGCTCTTCTTAAAAGATATTCAAGTTTTCCCAAGTACAATGCTTTACCGGCTTTATTGGATACTGTAAGCCTATCGATTCCAGTAATCTTATTGAATAAATTTTACGGGGGTGAGGTTACCGGTTATTTTGATCTGTCAAGAATGTTCATGGCGCTTCCATTGGCACTGATATCGGTATCCATTTCTCAAGTGCTTTTTCAGGACATTTCGGTCAGGATTCGTGAGAAAGGTACGATTGAAGATGTACTTAAAAGGATTATCAAAATCCTTGGAGTAGCAGCGGTATTGATCGTAGTGATTGGTATGTTATTCAGTGTACCGCTTTTTACCTTGGTTTTCGGTGAAAAATGGGAGGTTTCAGGAGTGATGACAACTATTTTGATCCCTGCTTACGGTTTACGTTTTATCGTAACCCCATTAACCATCGCGTTTAATGCACTCGAAAAGATCTTTTGGAGCAGCCTCTGGCAGTTTATTTATTTTATCATGATTTGTTCTCTTTTCTTTTTAGAAGGACTTAGTGTTAAAGAATTTCTCTACGTTTACCTTTTGATAGATTTTATCGCTTATATACTTTATTTTATACTTCTGAGATGGCAAGTACGCGATTATGAAAAAAACCGAGTTTTAAATGCGTGATACGTTAAAATCTACACTTCGTACGAATGGGCTTTTTTGGGGGTATACGTTAGTATTCTTACTGGTCGTATATGGGGTATTTGAAGTTAATAAGTCAAAGTACATGGGGAATTTAGCCCTCTATTTTGCTGTTTTTACATCGGCATATTGGTTTTTTTTCATGCTTTTGAAGAAGTTGAATTTTAACAGCAGCCTTTTTCAGTTGCCTGCCGTAGTTTTAACGTTAATCAATCCGATAAGTTTGATCCTTATCAGTGTTGTTGGTATAATTGTTCATTTCATCTTTATTCAAGGTTTCCCATCGATTCAAGCCTTGGGAGTTTTAAAGCTAAGCGAAGTAGTTAAACTTAGGGCATCGATCACTGAATCGGTTCCTTCTTGGGTCAACTATATGTTCAGTTGGAATTTAAAAGCGATCATTCCCTTTACATTGGTATTGCTGTTTCTGAAAGGTGATAAGAAATGGTATTGGATCTATTATTTTATTTCAATAACCTATGCTTTTCTACTTATGCAGAAGAGCTTCATTTTACTTGTTTTGGCACCTGTTGGGATGCTAGCACTCTTCGAAAAAAAATGGTTTTATGTCCTTAAGTTCGGATTTAGCTCTATCGTAATCGTTTTTTTTCTTACCTATATCCAGAATGTAACTATGAGGGGAGGTGTCAACGACATACAATTAGAATATGAAAAAGAAACGCAATCAGCAGGTTCGATTGTTTTGAATATTTTCCTAGGCTTGAAGGAAAGGGTTGCCGTGACGCCCGGGAGAATTGTAACAAAATGGTTCGACCATATCCCGAAAGATAAACCTTTCTTAAAGGGTGATGGTTTTAAGATTTACACCAAGTTAAGCGGTGGAGAATTCCATGATTACACAAAAGAATTGTATCCACTCGTTTATAAGGAAAATGCGAAACATGGACTAAAAGGCACGGTCAATGTGGCAGGTTTTATGAGGGGGTATGCTAATTTTGGATTGTTTGGTCTAGCGCTGGCAGCATTAGGACTTGCTTTGTATCTTGTCATCATTGAATATGTGTTTAAAGAACAAACGCTGATCAAATTTGCGTTGAATATTTTTCCTCTGGTGATGCTTAGTTCTTCATCCTTACTAACCATCATTTTTAGCGGTGGATGGTTACTAACCATTTTACTTTTCGTGGTCTTCAGGCATCTTTTATCGGCGGATACTTCCACCTCAAAAACTCTTTAAATGCTTCTTCAATGTGCGGTATTAGTGGTATTGTAAATAGAAAGAATCAGCCTGTTCCGCAGGCTGAAATTGAGCAAATGACCCATGTGGTCGCACATCGCGGACCCGATGGATTTGGAATTTGGCATGGGGCGAATTTAGCCCTTGGACATCGACGTCTTTCGATTATTGATCTTTCCGAGAATGGTCATCAACCTATGCAATACGGTCAGGACCTAGTTATCACGTACAATGGTGAAGTCTATAACTACGTTGAAATTCGAAAGGATTTAAGCAGCCGGGGTTATGAATTTCGCTCTGAGAGCGATACTGAGGTTATTCTAGCGGCCTATCAAGAATGGGGCTTTTCATGCGTTGAACAATTCAATGGTATGTGGAGTTTTTGCATTTACGATAAAAAAAAAGAAATCCTATTTTGCAGCCGGGATAGATTTGGTGTAAAACCGTTCTATTTTTTTTACGACGAAAAGTCATTTGCCTTTGGCTCTGAAATAAAGCAGCTTTTGCCGTTTTGTTCTGTGATAAAAGCGAATCAACAAATTTTGTTGGATTATCTTGTGCTAGGATACGAAGATCATTGCAATGATACGTTTTTCGAAGGAATTCAAAAGTTGGCACAAGGCTCAAACCTCATTTACAATTTGAATGACCATACTTTCGATATTCATCCATATTATGATTTGAAGGTTCGAAATGAACTGCGTTTATTGAACGAGGAAAATGCCATTAATACCTATCGCGAGTGCTTAAAAAATGCGATTAAATTACGAATGCGCAGCGATGTTGAGGTAGGAACCTGCCTTAGTGGCGGATTAGATAGTAGCTCCGTTACTTCAATTTCAGCGGAAATTCTTCGAAATGACTCCAACCGAAAGATCAAAGCAATTCACGCAAGAGTAAATAAAAAGTCGATTGATGAAAGTTCCTTTGCAAAAAAAGTATCAGCGTTTTGCAATACGGATCTTGTGATGGTAGAACCAAAGGAAGATGAATTTATTTCATCGATTGATGAGGTGATTAAAGTTCAGGAAGAACCCTTTGGAAGTCCATCCGTTTTCCTTCAGTACTTCGTAATGAAGAAGGCTAGACAATTAAATTGTTTGGTGATGCTTGACGGTCAGGGA
>JBJOJZ010000110.1:0-11308 GCA_046046325.1 Bacteroidota bacterium | reverse complement strand
CTGACGCAAAAGGCCATGTTTCCAACCTTGAAAAATCCATCAAAACCTGCAATCAACAGGGTATTCAAACCGCCGTTTGCAGCGACTTGATGGCTTTGGCCTTATTGAAATCACCAGGATCCATGGGAGCAGATGTAGTATTGGGCAATTCGCAACGATTCGGTGTACCGATGGGTTATGGAGGTCCGCACGCTGCGTTTTTCGCTTGCAAGGAATCCTACAAGCGAACTATTCCTGGTCGGATCATAGGGGTGTCGAAAGACGCTGACGACAACACCGCTTTGCGAATGGCTTTACAAACGCGTGAGCAACACATCAAGCGCGATAAGGCAACTTCCAACATTTGTACGGCCCAAGCTCTGTTAGCGGTTATGGCGGGCATGTACGCTGTTTATCACGGACCTCAAGGCATTCAAAAAATCGCCAACCACATTCACGGTCTTGCTTGCTCCATGGCGGAGGGCCTACTTCAAAAAGGTTACCGATTACATACCCATGAATTGTTTGATACGGTGCATATAAGCAACGTGGACAGCGCTTCTATCCTGAAGGCAGCCAATGAAAAAGGCATGAATTTGTACGCACCGGATGCCAGCAGCGTGCAAATTACGTTCGGCGAACCGCATAGCTCTAGAGATGTTGAAACACTGCTTTCGTTGTTTACTGCTTTGGGTAATGGGACCTCGGCTCAGGTTGGAATACCGGCCGATCTACGAAGAAGCGGTGAAATACTCACCCATCCAGTTTTCAGCTCACATCATTCTGAATCTAAGATGATGCGATACTTAAAATCCTTGGAGAACAAAGACTTATCCTTGGTCCACAGCATGATTCCTCTAGGATCTTGTACCATGAAACTGAACGCAGCAAGTGAGCTAATTCCCATTACGAATCCGAATTTTGCGAACATGCATCCCTTCGCTCCGAAAGAACAAGCCGCGGGCTATCATACTTTCATGGAAGAACTTGCAAAGGATTTGTGCGAATGCACCGGTTTTGCAGGGGTGTCCTTACAACCCAACTCAGGAGCTCAAGGGGAATATGCAGGCTTGATGGTTATAAAGGCATATCACGAAGCGAACGGCGATTACCAACGTAAAAAAATCATCATTCCTTCGAGTGCCCACGGAACCAATCCCGCTTCCGCGGTGATGGCAGGTTTTGACGTAGTGGTAACGGGTTGCGATGAGAACGGGAACATTGATATTTCCGAACTGGCCAGTGTTGCCGATCAAATTGGAGATGAATTAGCCGGAATCATGGTAACATACCCTTCTACTCACGGCGTATACGAAGAAGGTATTCGAGAAATCACGTCGATCATTCATGCGCACGGAGGACAAGTATACATGGACGGCGCCAACATGAACGCACAAGTGGGACTTACTAACCCCGGAAACATTGGAGCGGACGTATGCCACTTGAACTTGCATAAAACCTTTGCCATCCCTCACGGCGGTGGTGGACCAGGAATGGGACCCATTGGTGTTGCAGCGCATTTAGTGCCGTTTTTACCCGGAAATCCCTTGCATACTACGGGAGGTCAACACGCCATCCACGCGATTTCTTCTGCGCCTTATGGAAGTGCTTTAATTTTATTAATTTCCTACGGGTACATCAAAATGCTCGGATACCAAGGGCTTCGAGAATCGACCGAAATGGCGATTGTCAATGCCAACTATATAGCGTCATGCTTGAAAGAACATTACCCTATTCTCTACACTGGAACCCGCGGAAATGTAGCCCATGAACTCATCCTCGATTGTCGTGAATTCAAGAAAAATGCAGAAGTCGAGGTGGCAGATATCGCGAAACGCTTGATTGATTTTGGATTTCATGCACCAACGGTTTCTTTCCCCGTAGCAGGAACCCTCATGATTGAACCAACGGAATCGGAAGATAAGGCGGAACTTGACCGTTTCATTGATGCCATGATTAAAATACGGCACGAGATTGCTGAAATCGAAGTTGGAAAATACCCGAAAGACAATAACCTCCTAAAAAATGCTCCGCACACGGCAGACTGCATAATCAACCGTGAATGGGAATATCCCTACACCCCTGCGGAAGCGGCATATCCCCTACCCTACTTGATTAAAAACAAGTATTGGGCTCCGGTTCGACGGGTTGACAATGCCTACGGAGATCGAAATTTAGTATGTGCTTGTCCGAGCATCGAATCGTACATGACGGTTTAATGAGCGTTGATATTTTAGCTTTTGGTGCCCACCCAGACGACGTGGAAATTTCATGCGGGGGGACCTTGTTACGCTACCGAGACGAAGGTAAGCGGATTGCTTTGGTGGATTTAACCCAAGGCGAACTCGGAACCAGGGGAAGTGCTCAATTACGCATGCAAGAATGCGAGGCCTCTTCACAAAAACTTCGATTGGTTGATCGTGTCAATCTCAAAATGCCCGACGGTTTTTTTGAAGAAAACGACACCAATTTACGCCTAATCATTCAAGAAATCCGGCATTTTAGGCCTCGGTTAATTTTAGCTAATTCCG
The DNA here is from genome assembly GCA_046046325.1 of Bacteroidota bacterium. Lineage (GTDB taxonomy): Bacteria > Bacteroidota > Bacteroidia > Flavobacteriales_D > Crocinitomicaceae > UBA952. The sequence continues at coordinate 8,798 of JBJOJZ010000110.1, read as the reverse complement.
TTAACGATCGTCACCCGGACCACGGACGTGCCGCACAATTAGTTGCACGAGCCGCATTTTTATCGGGGCTTCCCAAAATTGAAACCGAGCGCAACGGCGAACCGCAAATCGCCTATCGAGCACCTCAAATCCTTCACTACATACAAGACATGTACCTTGAACCCGATGTTGTTTTTGATGTGAGTCCCTATGCGGACGAGAAAATGGAGTTGGTCCGGTGTTTTTCTTCCCAGTTTTACAATCCAGCATCTGAGGAGCCTGAAACCCCGATATCCAATGAACATTTTTTTGCCTTTATGAAAGGTAGAATGATGCAATACGGAAGACCCATTGGTGTGGCCTATGCAGAAGGATTTACCTTAAACCGTGTATTTGGGGTAGACGACCTTTTTCACCTGATTTAATACATCAACAAGGCTCCTGCAATTCCAGCCATTACGCTGGACAACTTCAACAAGTTAAATTTATGGTTCTCGGAGGTTTCAAAGATGATGGTGGTAGAAATGTGAAGGAACATTCCAATAACGACTCCTAGGACGGCTGGAACGCTAATACCTGTATCCTCCAAAGGCACCTTTAATCCGATAATCAAACCGAGGGGTGTCATTATGCCGAAAAGCATAAGGACAATCCATGCGGTCCCTCGACGTAATGAGGTGCTTAACAGCAGGGTCATCAAGGCAATAGCCACCGGGACTTGGTGAAAAACAATCCCCCAGAACAAGGACAATTTGTGGTCGTGGTTATGCAATTGGTGAAGATGCTCTACTTCATTACCCAAGGGAATTCCTTCAATGATCGAGTGAAGGGATAGGGAGATGAACAAGGCCCACGGCATAGACTGACCTTTATGCACATGGATGTGTCCGTGTTCTATGCCCCCTGAAAAATACTCCATGATCAATTGTATGAGGAAACCTGCTAAAATAAACATGCCAATGTTGGACGTATTTCCCGCATACAATTCTGGTAATAGGTGTTCAAAAACTATGGCGAGCAGGAATCCCCCACTAAAGGCGAGGGCTAGTTTAATAAACTGCGACTTGTTGTTGGCTTGAAGAAAATGCACAAACCCTCCTCCTGCAGCAACTACAGCAACTAATACCATAACCATCGCTATCGGACTCATTTCCTTGAGGCAATTAAAATTAAACGAGGCGAACTAGAGGGATCATAGGCATTCAATGCATAGTCACCAAACGTGTAACGCACATCAAATTGTTCTTGAAGTAATTCTTTAAAATCGTCAAGCCCCAACAATTGGACCTGCTCTTGGTACTGAAATCTCTGGCCTTGATCGGTAAAATCGATTTGCTTTACCACTTTACCGTGGGATATTTTGCGTTGAATCTCAAAGGAAATCGCCCCGCGCTGTACTACTTCAGATGCCACAAGGGTATCGCGAACACGTTGTGCGTTTAAAAAATCAATGACCAAAATCCCGTTGGGCAAAAGCATTTCGGCAATTGCATCGATCACGCGTTGGTTGTCTAAAGTGTCATCGAAATACCCGAAGCTGGTGAAGAGGTTAAAAACGGCTCCAAACCTTTCATTGGTCAGGGATTCACGCATGTCGTGGACGAGAAATCGAAGGCCTTCGGTTGCAGATTGTTGCGCAAAATGAATGCTTTGCTCTGACAAGTCAGTACCGATTACTTGCAATCCCAAGGCAAACAGGGTGCGTGAATGACGTCCTTTTCCACAGGCTAAATCCAAAACCTTAGTTTGGGGCTCTAGATCCAAAAATTTCACGAGACGTTCAATAAATGCTTGGGCTTCTTCCTCGCTTCGATGTTGGTACAAGAGGTGGTAATAAGAGGTATCAAACCACGAAGCAAACCAATCCTTTTGTTCCATGAGGCAAAGATAGGCAAAAGAAAAGGTCTTTTCGAAACCCGAAGTTTACCTATCTTCGGAGCATGAAACGGATTGGACTCACCGGCGGCATTGGTTCAGGAAAAACCTACATTGCTGGAATTCTTGAAAAAATGGGGTACCCTGTATATTATTCTGATGCGCAATCAAAGGCTCTCACCGATACCCATCCTTTAATCCGAGAAAAGCTAGTAGCAAGGTTTGGAAGGGAAATTTATACAGCGCAAGGCTTGAATCGAAAAGTACTGGCAGAGTTGATCTTTGCATCGGAGGAGCATCGCTTGTTTGTAAATGAATTGATTCACCCTCTGGTTCGGAACAATTTTGAGCATTGGTGCTCGGAGCAACGAAGTCCGATCGTTTTTAACGAAGCGGCTATCCTGTTTGAGACGGGAGCTTACCGGCAATTCGACGGAACGCTTTTGGTGGTGGCGCCCTTGGAATTGCGCATTGAGCGAGTCATGCAACGAGACCGTTGCAGCCAAAAAGAGGTTGAAGAACGCATGAAATCTCAGTGGTCCGATGACCAGAAAATACCCTTGGCTACGGCAGTGATTACCAGCAACGGAAAATTTCCTTTAGTCTCACAAATTGAAAGGTCAGTTCAAACGCTGCTTAGTCTTTAGACTTTCTCGCACTGGTGAAAACAAAAAGTAAAAAGAATACCATAGCTATAGTCACCAATATCAGTCCACCGTTCGTAATCTGAAATTCACCGTTGCGAATCTCGTACTTTCGTCCGTAAACAAAACGTACTATTAGAGTAACAACAGCTAATATTAACCAAATCCAAGGTTTAATCTTCAATATCAATAATCAAAATTGAGGGTAATACCAAAAGTTAGGGGATAGACCATGGCGGTGGCAGTCTTTTTGAATAAGGGAGTGAGGTTGTAGTTTACAAATAATCCGTAATGATCAAATCCGGTGCGAACGGTGGCATAGGCTCCGAAAGGAGCCAACTGAAATCTTGAATTCACGGTATTTTGGAAGCGGTCGCCGTTGGCGTATTTTCCTCGGGTGGACCAAGAACCTGAAAACGACCAATATCCTACAACACCGGTATTCAAATAGAAGGAATTCTTAGTAGCTGCTTTGGAACAAACCTCCAACAATAAAGGAATAGTTAATGCTCCACTGGTAAAGTTGTTCGAGCGATAAGGCAGATTATTCAGCCCTTCAATGGCGAATAAGGTATCGGTTTTACCTCCGGGAACCGAAGCTGTATGAACCAAATCGTATTGCCCCAATTGAATGGTGGTAAGGTTGAGTCCAGTACCCGTGGTGAGTCCAAGATATTGTTTTATCAGCGGGATTTTATACTCAATCAAGTTAATCCCAAAATTCATGACGTTTAAGTCGGAAACATTCCAATAAGCATAGTCCGAGGGCTTATCCATGAGCAAGGATCCAAAACCAAAATCGAAGCCTGCAAAATGAGCCGCGGGTTTATCGTCATCATCGGGTTCGTTCTCATCATCCACTTCAAAATTAATGGGAAGAGTCATGTAGGTCGCTGAATCTTTACACGCAGGATTCCAGTTCCAATGGAGCATATTAGTCACTCTTAAGGCTTCTTTGTCCAAAGAAGGATGAGCTGATTTAACGACGGTTGCCTTAGAGACATCTCCGGAACGATTCACCGCGAATCGCACTTGGACTTTTCCAGAAATCCCTTGGTCTACGCAATCTTGAGGATAGTTCACCTCCTTTTGTATATACTGCATCAATCCTTCGTAACCCGTTGGATAGGTTGCACACTCTTCCTCAGCTATAGTCAATGAAACCATTTGAGTGGCATTGGAAACCTCTTGTGCGTGCGTTACAAGCAAAAAATTACAGGATACTAATAAGAAAGAAAGGTATTTCATAACGATTGATTTTACTCAAATGTACGTAATTAAAAGGTGATTGCAGCTCGTACCATGAAATTTCTCCCTGCTTGCGGGTAAAAGAATCGCTCGGTGGTTTTCACTCCCGCGTATTGATACGAAAAAGCATAGCCGTTGTTGGAATACCGTTGATTGAAAACATTGTTGACGGTAGCTGAAAGCTGAATCTCCGAATTTTCTTTCATCTTAAACGTTTTCCGAAGGCCGAAAATGGAATAATTAAACGCGGGCAATTCGCTCGTTTGGATGTTATCCATGTATTGCTTGCTCACGAATTTTGATGTCCAATCCAACGAGAGCTTCCATCCTGGAATAGTATAACTGAATGCCAGTCCTGCAATAACGCTGGGGGAAAAAGACAAGGTTGTCTGGCTATACGTTGTTTCCAGTTGGGTGTAATATGGAACTGAATCCAAATATACATCCAGGTAATCCACGTAGTTATTCGCCCTATTTTGACTTAAGGTGAGGTTTCCATTCATTTCAAGGTTCTTGATGCGTTTGTACTTCGCTTCAATCTCTATTCCTCGACGGTAGCTGTCCTTTACATTCGTTCGGGTATAACCCCCAACGTCGTTAATCTGACCAGTCAATACCAATTGATTATTAAAATCCATGTAGTACATTGTACCTTTCAAGATCAATCCCTTGGTTTGCCAGGTATACCCCACTTCATAATCCATTAAGGCTTCCGATTTCGGCCGACTGCTTGGGGTAGATTCTCGGAAATCCCTGCGCACGGGTTCACGATTGCTCCGACCCACAGAAGCATAGAATTGATGATTTGCTTTTAACTGATAAAATACAGCGGCCTTTGGATTGAAAAAGTGAAAGTCAACATTTTGTGTGACATCTTTCAATTCGCCTGAAACAAAATCCAAGCCCAAAAACTCATAATTGACATACCGATATTGCATGTCAAGGATCCACTGAAACTTTTGTTTGCGCTGTTGTAGTTTGGCATAATGGCTGAATTCAAATTTATTTCCAAGCTCATCATAGTAGCGATCACCCAAATCGCTATCCGATGCAAAACGCGACCAAATCACCTCACCAAAATGTGCACCGCGGTAGTTATTGATTGCCCCGCCCGTAGTCAGTTGAACTCCTTGACCCTGATACGTTAGGGCATAAACGGAACCTATAAAGTGATTGTCGAGCCACCTTCTGCGAATCAAATCGGAAGTGGTAATGGTATCTCCGCCAAGAATCACGGGACTCATTTGATAGGTGGATAACTCATCATCGGTTCGGTACTCTTCATAATACCCACGTCCATAGGTGTAATGACCTGCGCCGTTCAATACCCATTTTTGATTTTTAAAGCGATGGGTTAATTGCAACTGGTAATTATCTTGTTGGTAATGGTCCACCTGGTTTTGATAGGTGTAATAATTGTAGGTTCTTCCCGAATTCAACAAATTTTGCCGTTCCGCATCGGACAATCCATTGCGATCAGCGTAGGCATTGCGATCAGCGGTATTGCCAAAGACCACACTTTCCGGGGTACCATACCACGATTGGTAGGTAATTTCTTTCCCACTGAATGCTACCCCTTTGAGCACAGTTTGTTTTCCAACCCAACCGGCGCTAAGGTACCACGAACGAAGGTTTGAAGAGGCTCGGTCAATGTAGCCATCAGACCCAATGCGCGACAATCGGGTTTCCACAAAATACTTCCTTTTAATTAGCCCAGTATTGGCTTGAATCGAAGTTTTGAAGGAGTTGAAGGAACCGTAGCTAACATCTAACTTTCCCGTTGCTTGGTCGCTAATGTCGTTGGTTTTCATGTTCAAGGAAGCTCCAAAAGCGGCGGCACCGTTGGTAGAAGCGCTCACGCCCCGTTGAAAATCGATGGACTGGGTGGAGGAGACTAAATCGGGCATGTTCACCCAATACACATCATGCGATTCAGGATCATTTACAGGGATTCCATTGATGGTAACATTCAGGCGGGAAGCATCAATTCCACGCACTCGAATTCCACTGTAACCAATGCCATTCCCTGCATCGGAGGTGGTAACTACCGATGGCATTTGATCGAGTAAAAAGGGAATGTCTTGTCCCATATTTTTAGCATTCAACCCTTCTTTTTCGATCTTCGTGTGGTTGGTGGCTTCTGAGGGGAGGCGAATTGCAATGCAGGCCACCTCATCGAGTTTTTTACTGGTAAATGGCAGCACAATGCGAACAGTATCTTTGTCGGGAGAAGGCATGGATTTTGGCTCCTTACGCGGGTTAATCTGAACAGACATCGCACCATAACCGGGTTGATCTACCGTGATGACTTCGATTCCATTTACCTCGTCCAAGGTAAACACACCTTGATTGTCGGTACTCACTGACTTGCCATCGGAGCGAAGAATTTTAACGCCTGATAAGGGTTGATATTTTTCATCGGTAACCTTACCAACCATGGTGGTTTGTCCCTGAGCCATCAGGGCACATAACATAGAAAAAACAAGAACCTTTCCTTTCATAATAAACATATTATGACAAGTCAAGGGGCAAACTTGTACGTGATTAAAAAACCTCCTCCCGTCGCAGGCATTACCCTGATCCGGTACAATGGGTATAATCTCAGCCTTTCGGCACCCCTTAGAGAACGCTACAAAATTAACGAGAAAACAAACTACTTCAACAAAAGTTTTGCAATCTGCACCGCATTGGTGGCCGCGCCTTTGCGTAAGTTGTCGGCTACAATCCACAAATTCAAGGTGTTAGGCCGCGTAAAGTCTCGGCGCATACGTCCTACAAAAACAGCATCTTTTCCTTCGGCAAACTTAGGCATGGGATATTCGAAGGACTCCAAGTTATCCTGAACCACGATGCCCGGGGTTTGTTCCAAGAGCGATCGCACTTCGTTCAATTCAAATTCGGAGTTCAATTCGATATTAACCGCTTCGGAATGGCCCCCAACTACTGGAACACGCACCGCGGTAGCAACAACATCAATCGAAGGGTGCAAAATCTTTTTGGTCTCATTCGTGAGTTTCATTTCCTCTTTAGTGTATCCATTGTCTAAAAAGCTATCGCATTGCGGAATGCAATTCTTGTCGATTGGATAATGATACGCCATGTCACCGGTTATCCCTGCACGCTCATTCTCCATTTGCTGTACCGCCTTCACTCCCGTACCAGTGATGCTCTGATAGGTGGAAACGATGACGCGATTTACCCCAAACCGTTTATGTAAGGGGGCTAAAACCATTACCAATTGTATAGTACTGCAGTTGGGATTCGCAATGATTAAATCTTGTGATGTTAATTGATCCCCGTTGATTTCGGGAACGACAAGCTTTTTCGTTGGGTCCATGCGCCAAGCCGAGGAATTATCAATCACCACAGTGCCTACCTCCGCAAACTTTGGTGCCCATTCCAAGGAAGTTTCACCACCTGCCGAGAAAATGGCTAGGTCTAATTTCAAGTCAACTGCCGTTTGCATCCCGATGACTTTGTGGGACACCCCTTTAAAAACAACTTCCTTTCCGACAGAATTCTCGGAGGCCACAGGGTAAAATTCCGTAACAGGAAAGGCTTGTTCCTCCAATACTTGCATCATTACATTGCCTACCATTCCGGTGGCACCTACCACAGCTATGCGCATGACTTAACGTTATTATAATTTGATGAAAAGCAATTTTTGAAGGTAAAGTTATACATTTGAAGTATCATAACGACCTTGAATGAACTTGCGCTTACTTTTATTGCCTTTATTTCATCTCCTCACCAGCGTTTTTTACGCACAAGTTTCGGATAATTTCACCGATGGAGATTTTACTCAGAACCCTTCATGGCAAGGAACTAATGCTGATTTTACGGTCAATGCGAGCGGAGAACTGCAGCTCAACAGTTTGGCAGCAGCGACCTCCTACCTTTCCATCCCCCACCTCTTAGCGAACCTCAACGACAAAGAATGGCAAATCAAGGTGCGGCAGACCTTTGCCCCTTCCTCGAGTAATTATGGTCGGGTGTACCTCACTTCGGATAATGCCAACCTCAGCCTTTGCCAAAACGGTTATTACCTCCAATTTGGTGAAACCGGTTCCACCGATGCCATTCGTCTTTTCAACTTGACCAACGGGGTATCAACGCAGATTTGTGCCGGTCCTGACGGACAAATATCCTCAACCTGCAATGCGAGCGTGAAAGTAAAGCGAAGCGCAGCAGGCACTTGGACCCTGTATGCTGATATGGCAGGAGGAACCAATTACAGCCTTCTTGCTACGGGAAACGATGCGTCGATTCTCCTAGGAACTCATTTCGGGGTGTCGTGCACCTACACCATCAGCAATGCCACGAAATATTACTACGACAATGTATATATTGGAAATGAAATTCTAGATGTAACTCCGCCGAATTTGGTCAGTGTTACTCCAATTTCTGCTGTTCAAATAGATTTATTATTCGACGAATCGGTCACCTTGGCTACGGCACAAAACATCGTCAATTATTCGTTCAATCCCAGCCTAACCTTGAGCAATCTCGCACAAGATGGGGTGAATACCGCCTTAGTGCACGGAACGCTTTCGACTCCCTTGGTCAATGGCACAAATTATTCGGCTACCGCTAATGGAATTACCGATTTAAGTGGAAATACCTCCGGAGCGACTTCGGCAAATTTTCAATACTTAGTTTCAGACAGTGCGGTCAAAGGGGACCTGATAATCACTGAGTTTTTTCCGGACCCAAGTCCAGTCATCGGACTTCCGGCCGTGGAATACGTGGAAATCTACAATGCAAGTGCCGGTAAAATATTCAACCTCAGCGGATATCGAATTACGGATGGACCCTCCAACGGGCTTATCACGGGTGGCTGGATTTTACCGGGGGAGTACAAGGTGCTAACTGCCACGGCGAACATTCCCTTGTTTACCAACACCACGGCTCTCGGCGTAACCAGCTTTCCTTCGTTGAACAACGCAGGAGATACCGTCATGCTTAAGAATCCGAGCGATATCCCCTTAGATTTGGTGGTTTACACGGATGATTGGTACAAAGACGCTATTAAACAAGACGGTGGATTCAGCT
>JBJOJZ010000002.1:0-4071 GCA_046046325.1 Bacteroidota bacterium | reverse complement strand
CCTGAGGAAATTCAATCGAAACGTCTTGCAGTAATTGGTCGTAAACCTTTCGGGTTAACATGCGATCCGCGTCGCGTTCGAACATTCCCTCGAGGTCTTTTTTTACGCGTTCTCTCAAACCTGCTTCATCGGTTACCTCTCCGTTTTGAAACAGTTTTTCAAACAATTCTGAATTCAACTCGGCCATTTCCATCCGTTTGATTTCACTAATTTCAAAGCGAAAGTTATCGGTGCTTTCGGGTAGGGTATCCTCCGTTAATCCAAGCAATGAGGCCTTGTCAGCAGCGTCTTTCGAAACTAAGGTCGGGTCGAGTTTAACCGAATCACCAGCCTTTTTTCCAATTAAGATTTGAGCTTGCTCTTTTGAAGGTAAAAATTCCAAAGATAATGTGGTATTGTGCTGGATTCCTCCTTCTACTTTATCCCCAGCCTCGTTGGTTTCTATAAACGTTCCAACCACTAGGTCCTTTTCACCAACCTCTTCTGCATTCATCATTTTTCCATAGCGACGGCGAAGGTCTTCGATTTGTTGATCGATGAGCTTGTCGTCCACTCTTACCGTATGGTATTCAACACCTGATTTAAGCACGGATTCATAATCAAACGAGGAAGGCATTCCGATTTCAAAGGTAAATTTGAAATGGTTTGGCTGGTCAAACGAACCTTCTACTTCATGCTGGGCAGCGGGGATAGGATTACCTAGGATTTCCAATTTGTTTTCACGGATGTACCGGTTGATGCCATCGTTGGCGAGTTGATTTAGTTCTTCAGCCAAGACCGCTTTCCCAAAGCGTTTTTCTACAATGGCTAGTGGCGTATGTCCGGGACGAAATCCTGGTATCTTGGCGGTTTTACGGTATTTTTCAAGCTGACTTTTCACCTTTTGGGCATAATCATTTGGCTCAATTTCAACGATAAGTAACCCATTTAATGCATCAACGTCTTGACGAATTACATTCATATTTTTTGTGTTTTATTTTCAAAAAAAAAGGCCCCGAATTCACGAGACCTATTTGGTGCGGATGGAGGGACTCGAACCCGCACACCTCACGGCACTAGATCCTAAGTCTAGCGTGTCTACCAATTTCACCACATCCGCATTTCCAATCATAGACCCCGTTGAGTCAATTGGACGGCAAAGATACAAAAGAAATGAAAAATAACAAGTGATCTACTAGCGTTTTTGACCTTTTAACGATTCCTTGATTTCCTTCATGAATTCTGAAGCAAAAACAAAGGCATTTATTTCAGGGTTATCAGTGGTAATGATGGAATGTCGATCGCCTTCCCACCATTTTTTTCCTTGATGTATGAACAATACGCTGTCACCGATTTCCATAACGGAATTCATGTCGTGGGTGATTACCATGGTAGTAATGCCATATTCATAGGTTATATCTTTGATAAGGCTATCAATTACAATAGCGGTTTTCGGATCCAGTCCTGAGTTAGGTTCGTCGCAGAACAAATATTTAGGGTTCATGGAAATAGCGCGTGCAATCCCAACGCGCTTTTGCATTCCCCCGGAACATTCCGAAGGATATAATCCGTTTCTTCCCGATAAATTCACCCTTTCCAAGCAAAAATCAACGCGCATTTGCATTTCTTTTTTGGTCATTTTAGTGAACATAGATAGCGGGAATTTTACGTTTTCTTCAACGGTCATGGAATCAAATAAAGCACTTCCTTGAAATAACATGCCAATTTCTTGGCGAATTTCACTTTTCTCGCTTTTCTCCATAGCGGTAAAATCCCTTCCGTTGAACAAGATGCTTCCCGAGTCCACTTCATGCAAGCCAACCATGCATTTCGCTAAAACGGATTTCCCTTGACCGGATTGGCCAATGATCAGATTTACCTTGCCAGGTAGGAAAGTCGCCGAAACGTCGAAAAGCACTTGCTGCTTACCAAAGGTCTTGTTGACCGAAACCACTTCAATCATTAGAGCAACATGAGTTTGGTGATGATGAAATTAAAAATCAGGATGACTACGCTGCTAACGACCACTGATTTGGTAGAGGCTTTTCCAACATCCAAAGAGCCTCCTTTAACATAATAACCGTAAAATGAAGATATCGAAACGATAATGAAGCCAAAGGCAACAGTTTTGGTTAAGGCATAGTAAACGTTATAAACATCGAACCAAGATCGCAATCCGAGAATATACGTTTCTGGACTTTGTAAGCCGGAAATCACCAAGGCGGCGAAACCACCCAACATGCCTAAAAACATCGAAAATATTACTAAAACAGGAAAATAAGCAATCGCCGCAATAACCTTTGGAAACACCAAATAATTCAAGGAGTTGACCCCCATGATTTCCAAGGCATCAATTTGTTCGGTGATGCGCATGGTTCCAATTTCCGATGCAATGTTGGAACCAACCTTTCCCGCTAGAATCAAGGAAATGATGGTTGGGGAAAATTCCAGAATAATACTCGACTGAGTGATATAGCCTACGGTGTATGCCGGTAACAATGGACTGTCCATGTTGGATGCGGTTTGCAAAGAAATAACGGCACCAATAAACGTTGACATCAAGGCAACAATAGGAATAGAGTTAATTCCGATGTGCTGGACCTCGTGCATGAGCATTTTCCAAAAAATGGATATTTTTCGGGGTTTTCGAAACACCCATCCCAACATGAGAAAATACGCCCCGATGTTCCGAATGTAGTTCATGCCGATAAAGGTACTATTTATTTTTGCGCTGAAGCCATAATTTTCTTTCCTAACTTTAACCAATGAACCAAGCATTGCGCTATGAGCAAGTATTTCAAAAGTACCTACCTAAGCCTTTTGTTACTTTGGTCGTAACCCTACTGATGCAGTCGAATGTCCAATTCAAAATTGTAAAAAGCCGTTCAACAAAATTAGGGGATTTTCGTCCCTTAAACCTTCAAAACAAGCCCCAAATTACCGTAAATGGAAATTTGAATCCGTATGCATTTTTAATAACTACGTTGCACGAGTTTGCCCACTGGCAAACGTTTGAACGGTATGGGAGGAAGGCTGCACCCCACGGTGTAGAATGGAAAGCAGCATTTTCAAACCTTATTGAAGGGATCATTGATCATCCCGATTTACCCCCTACACTTAAACGTGCTTTAAACAAATCATTGAAGAATCCCAAAGCATCTTCCTGTACGGACTTACCTTTGAACCGCGTTTTAATGAGCTTTGACAAACCCTTTGGGGAAGAAACGGTCCTAGAAAACCTCCCAAAAAACGCTACCTTTGCCCTAAGTAATCGCCTTTTTGTTAAAGGCAACAAACGTAGATCTCGCGTAGAATGCAAAGAGTTAAGTTCAGGAAAATTGTATTTAGTGCATTTGCTTGCCAAAGTAACACCCGTCAATGAAGATGAAAAATCCAAATACCTTTAGTTTAATCATGGCCGGCGGTATAGGTAGCCGCTTTTGGCCGATGTCCACTCCCCAAAAACCCAAACAGTTTTTAGATGTTTTGGGGGTTGGAAAGTCATTGCTCCAATTAACCTTCGAACGCATGTTGGCATTTTCTGAGGTGCAAAATATTTACATTTTAACGAATGAAGAATACCTCGGATTGGTTTTGGAACAGCTGCCTGAAATCCAAGCCTCTCAGGTCATTTGTGAGCCTCAACGTAAAAATACGGCCCCCTGCATCGCTTTTGCTGCGGGGAAGATAAAAAGCCTCAATGCCAACGCTACGCTCGTTATTTCTCCCTCTGACCATTTGATATTGAATGCTGAAAAGTTTAACCAGTGCATTTCAATGGCCATTGATACTGCTGCCATGGATCAATTGGTAACCTTGGGAATTCAACCAACTCGCCCTGATACCGGGTACGGCTATATTGAAATTGCCAATAAATCTGCCGGTCAAGTACATACGGTATTACGTTTTAGGGAAAAACCGGATGTAGAAACGGCCAAAGCATTCGTTGCCTCTGGAAATTATTTGTGGAATGCTGGCATTTTTATTTGGAAAGCTTCCACTATTTTACAAGCTTTCGAATCCCATGCAAAGGAACTTCACCGATTGTTTTGTATGGACTTAACCAACTATAATGGTCCTCAAGAAAAAGAG
>JBJOJZ010000144.1:0-10961 GCA_046046325.1 Bacteroidota bacterium | reverse complement strand
ACCCAAAGCTATATTTTGGGGATTCAAAACGGTGCACAGAAAGTATTTTTTGATTCTACCGGTCAACTACGGGTAGAAAAAAATTATTTTAACGGGAAATTGCACGGCAGGCATTGTGAATTTTCCCGCTATGGAGACACCTTACTTTACATGAATTATAGTGATGGAATTCCAGACGGTGAGCAACGCGAATACTACCCAGATGGGAAAATATACAAAGTAACCCATTACAAAAAAGGCTTACTAGAAGGTGTACACCTGAATTTCAATCCCGAAGGTAAACTGGAATCAAGCCTTGCCTACAAGGAGGGTAAAAACAATGGGAAATGGATTTATTATTCGGACAATGCCAAAGAGATCGGCATTCAAAATTGGCTTCTCGGTCAGAAAAATGGAGAATTCGTGACCATGAACGATGAAGGGGTTGTCCTTTCGAAAGGTACCTTTAAAAAAGACGTGGCTGTTGGCGAACATATCGAAAACAACGAAAAAGGTAAACTGATGCATCAAATCATTTACGACAAGAAAGGCGTAAAGCAGTACGAAATGAAAATAGATGAATACGGCGATAAAAAAGTGCTATTTGACATCAATAACACCAAAACCGCGACAGGTATCGAAAATGAAGACGATAATCCAGAAAACATTGGAAAAAAAGAAGAAAAAAAACGGCAAAAAAAACGCAAAAAAGAACGACGCACAAAGGAAAAAGAATGAGCATAGAAAGGGAAGAAGGGCCACTAAACCAAAAGGAAATAGCCTCTTGTTTTTATCGATGGATTCAATTAATACATCCCGAAAAGGTGCGATTTAACCCAAAATTCATAGAAAGCAACCAAGAAAAAGTACATTTTGGAATGTCCAAACATATGGGAAGATTGGTGGTTTCCATCACAACAATACGCCATGACTTAGCCGATAATCAGCAAAAAAAGCTCGACACAAGTCCCTTTTCTAACCATTAATTAGTCCAACAAGCATTGCAAAGCCTAAAAGGAAAAGACCAATAGCCACATAGGTTTGCACCCATCTCAAGGTGACTTTTTTTAAGGCATATGACCCTATCAAAACCCCAATAAGAGCCGCAAAGCACGTGATAACAAGTAAGACCCAATCCAGCGAGGCCCTGTCTGTTTCTAAAGCGTAAATGGATAAACGTCCCAAATCGGTAAACCAAGCAATCATGGCGGAAGTCGCGACCCAACGGGAAACTTCCCCCATTCTATTGGCCAAAAAAGCACTCCGAAGCGCCCCCTGATGACCGCTCAAACCTCCAAAGAAACCAGAGAACAATCCCCCCAACCATAAAGGAACCGTCAAGGTGGCATGCTTATACTTCCATTCTACATAAGCGAACAATAGGAGTAGAATTCCGACAACGAAAGAAGTGAGTTTAACTGGGGCCAAAAATTCGAACATTTTGGAGGGATCATACAAAATTGCATTTATTGTACTCATCGCATTCAAAACCCATGAACCGAACATCGCAGCAATCAACGCACTCACCCCAAAAACTCCAACAATTTTCCAGTCAACATTGCGATTAAGAAGCACCTTGAAGGAACTGTTGGCAAAATGTACCAACGCGGTAAAAGCAATGGCTAACTCCGGCGGAAAATAAAACAACAACGCTGCCATTAAAAGTGTCCCCAATCCAAATCCTGAAAAAAAGGTGAGCAAAGAAGCCAAAAAAGCCACCAAAGGAATCAACCAATCCATTACTTTTACACTTTAAACAAAGCTAATGAAAAACGCAGACTTCCGAAGCGATACCGTCACCTTACCTACCCCATCAATGTTAAAAGCCATGATGGATGCTCCATTGGGCGATGATGTTTTTCAAGAAGACCCCAGCGTTAATCAATTGGAGCATAAAATAGCTCAACTGTTTGGAAAAGAAGCAGGACTTTTTTGCGCCTCCGGAACACAAACCAATCAAATCGCTATCATGGTGCACACCACACCCGGAGGGGAAGTCATCTGCCACCAAGAAAGCCATATTTATAAATACGAAGGAGGCGGTATAGCTCGAAACAGTCAGTGCTCCATGAAACTGGTGCAAGGAAATAGAGGTAGGATTGACCCTGAATTGCTGGATTCTTGCATCAATAACCCTAAAGATATCCACCTACCGCTGACGCAATTGGTTTCTGTGGAAGACACAGCAAACCGAGGTGGAGGCGCTGTTTACGATGTTCATGCATTGCAAGCAATAAACGCCTTTTGCAAACAGCACAATTTACCTCTTCACCTCGACGGTGCAAGGGTTTTCAATGCGCTCGCCGTAAATGGACTCGAAGCTAATACTTACGGCCAAATGTTCGATTCTATTTCGATCTGCCTTTCGAAAGGGCTTGGTGCCCCCATAGGTTCCGTGCTCATTGGAAGCAAAAACTTCATTGAAAAATCCCGAAGGATTCGAAAGGTATTGGGTGGAGGAATGCGGCAGGCAGGCATCTTGGCCGCCGCTGGAATTTACGCTTTGGACCATCACATTGAACGTATTTCAGAAGACCATCGAAGGGCGAAAATACTCGGTGAGGTGCTTATGCAACAACCTTGGGTAAAGGAAGTACTTCCCGTTGAAACCAATATTGTTGTGGCCATTTTAGAAAAAGAAGACCAGCGAGATCAAATACAAGCAAAGCTCTTTCAGCACGGTGTTTCGTGCATTGCCTTCGGTCCTGGAATGCTTCGATTTGTTACGCACCTCAACATTGATGAAGAAGCCCTAGAAAACGGAATAAAAGCCATTAAAAACATTAAAAAACTGTAACCTTTTCGGCGTTTTTACCTTAAAAGGAATTGTAAAAACAATACGCCTATGTGGAAAACTACCTTCGTCACATGCCTAGTGATTCCGATGTTCTTTTTAGGACAAAAAGATCCATGTACAACATCCGATAAAAAAGCGATAAAAGCCCTTCAATCCTTAAAGGATCAAACGGATATTTCCCAAGCAGCAACCTTGTTTCAGACCCTATACAACGAATATTCCGACAATGCGGAATTACCCTTCATAATGGCCCAAAAAAGCTATGCCCATTATCAAAAACTAAAGAGAGATCCCAAGAAAGCAGAGGAAGCTGACAAGTACCTTACCCAATCTTACCTGATGTATTCATCCTCCTACAAAAAATGTAAAACATTCCACGCAGATAATCTTTACCTGATTGCTACCATTATGGTTGGACGAGGAGAATCCGAGAAGGCTATTCCTTATTTGCGGGAATACCTTATTTTCCCAGAAGACGATCCAACAAGATTACCCAGTGACCACGTTGATAAGAAAGCAACCGCCCAACGTTTTGTTGAGGATTACGACAAAGCCCAAAAATTTAAAGAGAATCCCGTTCCCTTTGAACCAACTCTCGTTGAAAATGTCAGCTCTGCATTAGATGAATATTTCCCAATGATTTCCCCGGACAATGATTTGCTCTTTTTTACGCGGAAAGTGAACCGAAAAAACCTCGGTGATATGGCTGATAACATTGTAGAAGAGTTCACTGTGGCGGATCATTCCCTTTCCAATTCTTCGGTATTTTCCTATGGTAACCCGCTACCCCAACCTTTTAATGACGGAACCTTTTTCAATTATGGTTCTGCTACGCTATCCACAGATAACCGAGAAATGATCCTTTGTGCTTGTAAAAAAGAAGATATTTATGGACAAAAATACCTGAATTGCGACCTTTACACTACCACCTACAAAAGAACAGGAAAAGGTGGAAACGATTACCAATGGTCGCCCCTGGTGAATATGGGTCCCGACATTAATACCAAAGACGGCTGGGAAGCCCAACCTTCGCTTTCCGCTGATGGCAAAACCCTATTTTACACCACCAATCGAAAAGGATCAAGGGATAATGACATCTACTATACGACAAAACTCGACGATGGCACTTGGGCTCCCGGAAAACCATTTGACGAAATCAACACTGCAGGAAAAGACAAAAGTCCGTTTTTCCACCAAGACGGTCAAACACTTTATTTCGTATCCCAATGCAGTGAGCAAAGACCGGGACTCGGAGGATTGGATATATTCTACATCCGAAAAACAGGCAATAGTTGGAGTAAGCCCGAAAACATCGGGTATCCCATCAACACCGAAGGTGAAGAATTAGGACTTTTTGTATCGACTCGAGGAAAAGTTGCTTATTATTCCAGTTATCAAAACGGGAATTGGAATATTTATTCCTTTGAATTGTACGAACAAGCAAGACCGAAAGAAGTAGTTATTATCAAAGGGCAATTGAAAAATGAAAAAAATGAGGCCGTAAAAGACGGTAAAATTGAAATCGCCTACGGAACCTCCGGTAAGAAGATGACCTTAGATGTGAGCCAAGACGATGGTAATTACGCTGCTGTTGTCGAGGTAAATAAGGATGAACCAGTAACAGTTACCCTCAAAAAGGAAGGAAGCGCATTTTCGTCAAAAGTCCTGAGTAGCGAAGAATTAAGCGGTAATAACGTTAAGGTAGACGTTACTGTTCAAAACCTAAAAGCGGGACAAAGTTATAATATCAACGACCTTCTTTACGGGACGGATTCTTATGAATTGCAGGAAAATTCAAAATTGATATTAGCACGTTTTGCCGATTATTTAAAGGAAAATCCCACCTTCAAAATTGCCATTCATGGGCATACAGATGATTTAGGGGATGATTCTAAAAACCTGTTGCTGTCAGAAAACAGAGCAAAAGCAGTGGTAACATATCTTATCGAGCAAGGGATAAGGGCTGAAAGATTAAGTGCGAAAGGCTTTGGAGAAAGCAAACCAAAGGTTCCAAATACGAACAACGAAAATAGAGCTAAGAACCGAAGAACGGAATTCTTATTCGTTAGCGAATAAAATTTAGCCTAGAATCAACTTAAGCTTCTTTTTTGAAGTTCTTGCGCTCACGGATGCGAGCTGATTTTCCAGTACGCTCACGGAAGTAGAAAATACGTGCACGACGCACAGCACCACGTTTAACGATGGAAATTGATTCTATAAATGGGCTGTTTACAGGAAAGATACGCTCTACCCCAATATTTCCCGACATTTTTCGAATGGTAAATGTTTCGGTAGCGCCCGAACCACGTCGTTGAATAACAACACCTTGAAATTGCTGCGTACGCTCCTTGTTACCTTCCTTAATTTTATAACTGACTGAGATAGTATCTCCAGCTCCAAAAACCGGAAACTCGTTGGTAGCTACTAATTCTTTTTGTAATTGACTAATGACGTCCATGGTAAATTCGTTTTATCTCCTAACGGGGGTGCAATATTACAATTTTTTTTTCAAACGAAAATCAAAAAATTTCAATTTATCGCGTACATCAACAATAGGATTAAAAATATTCCTCCGAAAATTAGCAGCAGCGATTGATTGCTGACTTCCATTTTTGCCGGTTTATCTACAGCAGTTCTTTTTTGCGCTAGTGGTGGTGGCGTTCGTTCTTGCTGAATCGGTTCGACTTTTTTGGGGGTAGGTTCAACGGTTTCGGTTTTTTTGATTCGGTACTTTTCCCAATTGAATCGAAACTTACCTCCCAAAACTACTTCATCTCCCGCATTCAAAAGTGCATAGCCTTTTAATCGCTTTCCATTGATGGCAGTGCCTTGATGAGAACCTAAATCGGTAATGAATACATTGCCCTCTGAATCTGCAAACAACTCCATATGCACCTCTGCAATGGCATCATCCTTAATAACCACTTGATTGGAGGCATTGCTCCCTACCTTAATATGAACGCGTTTCGACATGAAAATAATTACGTTTCAAAAATACACAAATTTCGTGGATTACATGAAGCTAGGGTATTGCACTACCCGTTGGATTTACTACCTTTGTAACTATGGCAAAAACGATCGCAATTGCGAATCAAAAGGGAGGGGTCGGAAAAACTACCACGACCATCAACTTGGGGGGAAGTCTTGGTGCTTTGGAGTATAAAACCTTGATCATTGACGCGGACCCTCAAGCTAATTCTACCTCAGGACTGGGCTTTGACCCAACGAGCCTGGACAACATTTACGAATGCTTGGTAAATCAAGCAAATCCTATGGATTTAATCCTTGAAACTAGTTCACCAAACCTTTACCTGTTGCCTTCGCACATTGACTTAGTGGGTGCTGAATTAGAAATGATTGAAATGGCTGAACGAGAGTTCCTCTTAAAAAAAGCCATTGCGAAAATAGCTGACCAATACGACGTAATTCTCATTGACTGCTCTCCTTCCTTGGGATTGATTACGGTAAATGCCCTTGCCGCTGCTAACGCAGTTCTCATTCCTGTTCAATGTGAGTATTTTGCCTTAGAGGGCTTGAGCAAATTACTCAATACAATTAAGATTGTACAAACCAGGTTGAATCCAGAATTAGCCATCGAAGGTATGCTACTAACCATGTACGATACCCGATTGCGTTTGGCCAACCAAGTCGTGGATGAAGTCAAAACACATTTTCAAGAAATGGTATTCGATACCATCATCCATAGAAATACCACCTTGTCAGAATCATCAAGTCACGGTGTTCCTGCAATCATGCATGATGCAGCATCCAAGGGCGCCATCAACTACCTCAATTTAGCAAGGGAAATATTGCAAAAGAACAACCTTACCAAAATGATTAACTCCGACAAAACTTTAGATTTAGATCATGACTTCGAGCAATAAAAAAAATCCAGCGCTTGGCCGTGGATTGAGTGCACTCCTAAGCGATAGCACTTCCTCTGTTGGGGGAACGAGCATGGTATCCATTGAGAAAATAGAACCCAATCCTTTCAATCCAAGAACCGATTTCGATACAGATGCTTTGGAAGAGCTAGCGGCATCCATTCGGGAATTGGGCATCATTCAGCCGTTAACATTACGGAAGCTTAATGCTGACAAGTATCAAATCATTTCCGGAGAGCGACGATTTCGCGCCTCCCAAATCGCAGGCTTAAAAGAAGTTCCTGCTTATGTTCGGATCGCTAACGACCAAAGCATGTTGGAAATGGCCTTGGTTGAGAACATCCAACGCGAAAACCTTAACGCAATCGAAATTGGTTTGTCCTATCAAAGACTGCTCGACGAATGCAAAATGACGCAAACGGAACTTGGTCAAAAAATAGCCAAATCACGTTCCGATATTACCAACCATTTGCGACTTTTAAAACTCCCAGCCCGTATACAGGCGAATGTTCGCGATGGAAAACTAACCATGGGACATGCCCGTGCCCTCCTGAGTATCGAAGGTGAAAAACAGCAATTAGAAGTACTCAATGCGATACTGGAACAGGGATTATCGGTACGCGATGTTGAGCAATGGAGCAGCAAAAAAAGCATCGGCAATAAGCCAACCCTTGCGAAAAAAACAACTTCACCCCTTGAGCAACAATTAAAGGTTCAGTTGGGCCTAGGTGTTAAACTACAAGAGGACTCTAAAGGCAAGGGCAAGCTAATCCTTTCGTTTAAAACAACGGCTCAGCGCGATGCATTAATCGCTAAATTAAATGCGGGATGAGGTACCTGATGTGCCTAGGTTTTGTTCTTTTCGCGTTGACTATTACGGCACAAAAGCCGGTCAAAAACAGAGCATTGGATAGCTTATATCCTTACAAAAAAGCAGCTCTGTACTCAGCAATTTTACCCGGAGGTGGACAAATCTATAATTCCATCCATTCGTCAAAACGAAAAAACGCGTATTGGAAGGTTCCCTTGATATATGCAGGACTCGGAGCAACTTCCTTTCTATTGATTCAAAACCAGCGAACGATTAACAGCCTTAAAACGGAATATGCAGCACGTCAGATTGGACCGGCCATAAACCCGCTTTGGTTCGACTACGACAACGTTGCCTTGATTTCCCTTTACGACCAATACGCCCGATTCCGTGATTTATCCATCTTGGGGGTTGGTGCAGTATACCTTTTTCAAATCCTCGACGCTGCCGTTGAAGCCCACTTTTTACATTTCAATGTATCCAAGGATTTATCGCTTCAATTGATGCCTTACGCAACTCCTCAAAACTTGGGATGCACGGCTAAAATAACCTTTAAATCCATGAACAAACGATGAAAATTGCGTTAATCGGTTACGGAAAAATGGGAAAAACCATTGAAAGGATTGCATTAGAACGCGGGCATGAAATTGTCGAGATTTATGAATCAAAGCATCCCTTCACCCGTGAATCGCTGAAAAAAGCAGACGTGGCGATTGAATTTTCCCGACCAGAATTGGCACTTTCGCATATCCAACATGCGATGAAAATCAGCTTACCTCTGGTGGTTGGAACCACCGGATGGAATCACCATTTAACGGAGGTTACCCATTTGGTCGCCAAGGAACAAGGCAGCATGGTATATGCCTCGAATTTCAGCCTAGGCGTCCACATATTCCAACACCTTTGCGCACAACTGGCTAGAATGTTGTCCCAATATCCCAACTATTCGCTGAGCCTTGAAGAAATTCATCACACGCAAAAACTGGATGCTCCAAGTGGAACCGCAATTTCTTTGGCCGAACGGATCATTGAAGAACATTCCCAAATCCATGAATGGCAACTAAATCCAACAGAGGCTCAAGGTGTTTTACCCATCCAAGCCGTGAGAATCCCCGACGTTCCAGGTACTCATTCCTTAAAAGCAACATCCATCGTTGATACGTTGACCCTAACCCATGAAGCTCACAACCGAGATGGTTTTGCCTTAGGCTCCATTTTAGCAGCTGAATTTCTTCTTGGCAAAAAAGGTTTGTATACCATGGACGATGTACTTAACTTTAAGCCCTAAACCATAGCATTATGAGCTTTATTTATTTTTACCTGCTGATTCTTATTAATCCAATCTTTGCTCAGTGGAACAAATTATTTGAAAAAATAGCCACCACCGAAGATGGACAAAAAATGGGAATCCAACCCATGCACGCCTATATTCCTTTTTACAATTATTATGTCGTCTTTAAAATCACCAATAAAAAACCATTTTGGACGGTTTTATTACTTTTTCCGGGGGTTCATTTGGTCATGATGATGGTTGCCAACTTGAGTCTAGTTCGAAGGTTTGGCAAGTTTTCCTTGGCCGATACGTTGCAAGGGATTTTCCTTCCATACTATTTAACGCATCAGATTTCGAAAGAAGAAAAATGCGTACCTGTGCAGGATACTAATTGGAACAATACTAAAGAACTTGAGGCTCGGAAATGGGGAGACCATGTAGTACTTTTCTTGTGCCTCCCGGTACTTGGGCACGCTTTACAGTTTTTATTTTCCATGATTAGTAAAAGAAAACCAGGCAGTAAAACCGGCGTCAAAGAATGGGGAGACTCTCTAGTATTTGCCTTAATTGCAGCAACGGTCATTCGTTCCTACGTTTTCGAACCTTTTCAGATACCAACGGGATCCATGGAGAAAACGATGCTCGTGGGCGATTTTCTGTTCGTTAATAAACTAGCCTACGGTCCGAAAGTTCCTGTAACTCCTCTCTCCTACCCCTTGGTGCACAACAATGTTCCTTGGGTAAATATTCCTTCCTACCTAACCTTTGAAAAAGGGTCGTATTTCCGCCTTCCAGGTTTGGGCGACATAAAACCCTACGATATTGTGGTATTTAACTACCCTTCGGGAGATACCGCGGTGTATGATCCAAGAATTCCGAACGGACTCATGGGACATGATTACCACGGCATCATCAATCAAGAAGCCACTTGGCAATTCCGAATTAAAAACGGCCTATTAGGTAAAGGAGTTAATCAAGCTGATTCTTTAAAATTCGTCGATTTCATCAACAACATTGACGGATGGAGGGCCTTGGCAAGAACCAACTTAAGCAATGGAGTTTTCCCCGTATATTCTCAAGAATACGCGGAAGGCATGACCCACGACGGTCTCATTTACCGTCCCGTTGATAAACGAGAAAATTACATCAAGCGCTGCATTGGAGTGCCAGGGGATGAGATTGAAATTAAATCAGCATCCGTGTATAGAAACGGAAAACCCGCGAAGATTTTTGACCACATGGCCTTCAAATGGGATGTTAGTAAATCATCAACTACGTTTACCTACCAAGAACTTAGTGATAATTTTGGACTGGAAAATGCTCCGGATGGTTCAAGAATGGACTTTGAGGAAGGAGATTCTACCTCACCATATGTGCTGAACATTACCCCGTTGGAAAAACAAAAAATTCAGGAAGCTTATCCAACCGCTAAATTCTCCGTGCACATAGACCGTCCTTCGTATACCGTAGAAAAGCGTACACCAAGACCTGAAGAATTAATTGAAAATTTGGAGTGCTTCCCGAAAGATTTCTATGTGAACAATACCATGACCGATTTTCAGAAATTCACGGTCCCGAAGAAAGGAACGACCGTAACGTTAACCGATCAAAACATTGCCTGGTACCGAAGAATCATCAGTGCTTACGAAGGGCATCGGTTGGAAGAAAAAGAGGATGGTATTTACGTTGATGGAGTCAAAACGAACCAATATACTTTTGGTATGAACTATTACTGGATGATGGGTGACAACCGTTACAATTCCGCGGATTCTAGGGTTTGGGGATTTGTTCCTGAAGACCACATTGTAGGAAGAGCCTCTTTGGTATGGTTTTCCAACAGTCCTTATAAAGGAATTCGAGCCGAACGAATCTTGAAGAATGTAAGTCAAGAAGGAGCATTTACTGCATTACAATGGCTCGGTTTTGCCTTTGGGGTTGTTTTACTCATTTTGGTCTTCAAGTTTTTGGCATAATGCTGTTTCCTACGGCGTATTTTCCGTCGATTCAGTACCTCCAATTCCTTTGTCAGCGGCATGAGGTGTTTATTGATCACCACGAGCATTGGATTAAACAAAGTATCCGCAACCGTTGTGAAATTTTAGGTTCCGAAGGACTCCAAAAATTGATCGTACCCATTTGCCATGAGGCGGGTAAGCAATCGTTAGGTAACATTCGAGTTGACGATGCAAAAAAATGGAGAGCCAACCATTGGAAATC
>JBJOJZ010000131.1:0-40855 GCA_046046325.1 Bacteroidota bacterium | reverse complement strand
TACCCGTGATAAAATTCCGATATTCTCGGTGGATGCTTCCTACATGATTGACAAGGAAACAGGGTACATTAAACTGAATAGTTTCTCCCGGACCACGGTGGAGGAGGTGCAACAGGCCTTAAGAAGCCTCAAAAGTCAAGGCATGAAAAACCTGATATTTGACCTTCAAGGGAACGGTGGTGGACTTTTGGATGCCGCAAGAGGCGTTGCTGATGAATTCATCGCCGGCGATAAATTGTTGGTGTATTCCGTGGGAAGAGCGCAACCGCGAACCAACCTTTTTGCGGAGAAAAAAGGACTCTGGGAAAAAGGAGGTTTGATTGTTTTAACGGACGAGTATACAGCATCTGCCAGCGAAATTGTTTCCGGTGCTATTCAAGATTGGGACCGTGGATTGGTGGTTGGACGACGCACCTTCGGAAAAGGATTGGTACAGCGGCCTACTCCGTTATCCGACGGTAGCGAGCTTCGAATTACCATTGCACGCTATTATACGCCTACGGGTCGCTTCATTCAGAAGCCTTATCAGGACGTGGAAACCTACCGAAAAGACTTGACGCAACGTTACTTAAACGGAGAGTTCCAGCACCAAGATTCGATCAAATTGCCCGATTCCTTAAAATTCTATACGAAGGTGAAAAACCGTTTGGTGTACGGAGGAGGTGGCATTATGCCCGATGTTTTTGTGGCCTTGGATACCACGGATGTGACGGATTTCTATAGCAGTTTGATCCGAGGAGGGCATGTAAATTCGTACAGTTTGAACTACGTGAACACCCACCGTGAATCCTTAAAGAAAACCTATCCGGATATTAAGAAATTCATTACGGATTTCACGATGGACCCAGCGCGGATGGACGATTTCTTTGCCTATGTGCTGAAAGAAGACCCGAAATTAACCCTGGACGAAGAAGCGTACAAGGTCAGCGGTCATGCGATTAGAACGAGGTTGAAATCCAACATAGCCCAGGATTTATTCGGCTACAGCGAATCCTACCAAATCTTCAACGACCTCAACGAGGTGGTGCAAAAAGCAGCAATGCTCTTCAAAGACAAGAGCTACCAAAGCTTTGATTTGGAGGATTAGTCGGGGGGGGGTAGTGGTTTGCAGCTACAAGAAGTTGGCGATTTCGGAGACGAAATCTGTCTGCCACCACTGAACTTGAATAGAAGCACAAAGTTCCAAGTTTGCACGTCACCCCGCCTGACGCAAAACCCGTGTTACCAGCCGTTTTTTCTTTCCACGTCATATTTGTATGGGTTTTCAGAGTCAAGTTGTCCGTTGTGATAAATTAAAAATTCTGCGTGTTTGTCGTCAAGTTTAATGGTCTCAATTTTAGTAATTCCTAATAAACAAAGGTCGCCAATATGAAAAACTTGTTTGTCAAAAATCCCAAATCTTGTCTGAGTGATATGAATGATTTCGCCACAAGATAAAAATCCACCTGTCGTTACCGATATTTTGTTTGTTCCGTCAATTTTGTTTTCATAAACAAGTTGTCCAATTAAGAGTGTCAAAATACTTAAAAGCATTAAAGGTGTTAGCAGAAAGACAGTTATTAATTTCTTTTTAGTGTTTTTGAATATCACGAAATAGGCAGCTGTCGATACTATAAATGTCCAGTTAATTGTCGATAGAGAGTAAAGTCCTCTTAGTCTGTAACCATTAAATGCAAAAATTGTAAATGTCAAGAACAAAACTGTCGAAGCAACTAATATTTTCCGAATCATCAGTTCTGCTTTCGGAAAAGTCGTCTTGGTCAGAATTGGAATACAATTCAGTCCAATTATTAGTCCTATGAGTATTAGTGTCGCTGTCATTTGTTTGTCGTCCTAAAATGGCTTTAACTAGTTTATACAGGCCATAAACCTTCTCCAAGCACACCAAATTTGCGGGTTTATGTCCAGTTTTGTAGCGTTTGTACGAATATACGATTTAACGGCTTTTGCCTAAGTTCAATTTCCTAAATACTTCGTTCGAACAAGGCTTACCAAATCTTCGCTAGTTTGCCTTTGCCGTTGCGCATGGATTTTCCTTCGCTTACCTTGAAGGCTTCAAAAAACTCAGGACAGTTTTTCAAGGGACCGTTTACGCGGTACATGCCAGGAGAATGCGGGTCGGTGGCCAAGCGGTTCTTCATTTCCGCATCCGTGTACTTGATCTTCCACAACTGCCCGTAGGCGATGAAAAAGCGTTGAGCAGGTGTAAAGCCCTCTCGTATTTCGTTGCGTCGGTATTCGTCCGTTAAGGTGTAGGCGTAATACGCCATCGTGAGTCCTCCTAAATCCGCAATGTTCTCTCCCATGGTCAACTCCGCATTTACGCAGTTGCCTTCCATCGGGCAAAAGCCCGCAAAGGTTTCACCTAAAAGTGCCGTGCGCTGCTCAAAGGCCTTACGGTCCTCTTCCGTCCACCAATTGGTGAAACTGCCGTCCGCCGCAAACTTAGAACCCATGTCGTCGAAGCCGTGGGTGAACTCATGTCCGATCACCATGCCAATGCGTCCGTAGTTCACCGCATCTTCCGCCCCCATGTCGAAAAAAGGCGGCTGCATGATGCCCGCTGGAAAGGCAATTTCGTTCAGTAAAGGGTGGTAATACGCATTCACCATGTGAGCCGGCATGCCCCATTTGTTTTTGTCCACCGGTTTTTTCAGTTCCGCCAAATTCTTTTGCGTCGAATACAAGGCCATCGCACGTACGTTGGCCAAATAATCGTTGGCTTTTAGGTCAATCGAGGAATAATCCTCCCACTGGTTCGGAAATCCGAGTTTGCGCCCAATGGCATCCAATTTGCGTTCTGCCTGAACCTTGGTGGTGGCGCTCATCCATTCCAAGCCTTGAATGCGCTTGCGGAATACTACTAGTAAATTGTCTACCATCGTGTTAACGCGCTGCTGTGCCTCAGCGGAGAAGTGTTTTTCGACGAAAGCTTTCCCCAGCAATTCCCCGATTTCTAGGTTGGTGATTTCATCGATCGCTTGCTCGTTGAGCGGTTTTTGTTCCTTTTTACCGCGCAAGGTTTTACCGTAAAAATTGAAGTTTAAGTCCACCATGGCTTGGTTCAACGATCCCGCGTAGTGGTTGAGCGTTTTCCATTGTAAATAGTCTTTCCATACGGTCAGGGGTTCGCTCTCGAGCAAGTTCGCAAAACGCATTAAAAACGGAGGGTGGGATACCACAATGCTATCGGGCGTCGAGGCCCCAAGGATGGAGAGGTAGTAGCGAAAATCCAAGGTGCCAAGAAGTTCGCTCACTTCTTTGAACGACAATTTGTTATAGGTTAATTCAGGAATCCGTTGTTGAGCAGGCGTAAGCATGGAATCCGCCAATTTGATTTCTAAGCCTACGACGTTGGCTGCCATTTTTCCGGCGTCGAGCGCCGTGTGACCCACCATTTCGAAGCACTTGGCAACGTGGATTTGATACGCTTCCAAGAGGTCCTTTTTGTTTTCTTTGAAATAGTAATCCCGGTTCGGTAGTCCGAGTCCGCCTTGCCCCATGTAGGTAATGTTGATCTCGTTGTTCTTGAGGTCTTGACCAATGCCAAAGCTGAAGGAACTTCCGATGCCCTCTCGGTGTTGTTCGGCAATCCGTTGTACGATGAAATCTTTTCGGTTGATGCTGCTGATTTCTTTGAGAAGCGGTAATACCGGTGCGATGCCCATCGAATCTCGGCGCTTCATGTTGATGAACGCTTGGTAATAGGCACCCAATTGCTGCTCCATGCTTCCTTTTTCGCCGGGATTAGCGGCAAAGTTTTCCAGTATGGCCGTTAATTTTTCGTTGTTTGATTTCTCCAATTCGTTAAAACTTCCCCATCGCGACTCCGTGGGGGGGATTTGAGTGTTTTTTACCCAGGTTCCATTGCAAAACGCAAAGAAATCCTCTTGAGGACCAACCGAACGATCCATGAGTTCTAGGGAGACCGTGCTGTAATTCCTAGCCGGTTTAGGCTCTTCCCAGGTTACAGTTTCAGCAGGTTTACACGCAGTCAAAAGAAGCGCTGCGCTTCCAAGGATAAGGGCTTTTTTCATGGTATTATGGGGTGTAAAGCATTTCACAATGGGGTATTCCGTCTTCGAGGTAATGGTTTCCGGTAGAAGTGAATCCGTGAGCGGCGTAAAATTCAACTAAATGGGATTGGGCCGAAATGCGCACGCAAGGGTTATTAAAGTGTTGTTGCACATAGGTCATGCAGTAGGTCATTAAGCGGTGCCCTTCTCCCGTTCCTCGGAGCGAGGGTGCAACAATAACGCGCCCTATGGATACTTCTCCTGCTACTTTTGACTGGGTTAATATCCGAGCATATGCGCGAATGCGTTCGTTTTCGATACCTAACACGTGCAAGGCTTGGAGGTCTTGGTTGTCCATGTCTTGGTAGATGCATGTCTGCTCCACCACAAACACTTCGCTTCGAAGTTGCAGCATTTCATAGACTTGCCGATTGGTCAAATCGGAAAACGGTTGGACTTGATAGTGCATTGACCTGTTAAAATTACAAAATTTCCCGTTGAGCCAAGGCTTATGTTGCGTACTTTTGTCCCTATGAACCCCAATCAATTATTGGTTTTAGTTTTTGCGCTAGTGGTAACGGCCTTGATGCTGTTGGACATTCGATCCTTGTTCAGGATTTCCACGGATTCGGATGGAAATAAGAACGCGCTTCGCTGGACAGCGGTATGGATAGGAACGGCGATGCTGTTCAGTGCATTTGTTTATTTCGAGAAGGGTTTTGAAAAATTCACCCAATTTCAATCGGCGTATTGGATTGAACAGTCCCTTTCCGTGGATAATTTGTTTGTTTTCTTGCTGGTCTTTAAGTTTTTCAAAGTAACCGGAAAAGCACAACACAAGATATTGCTGTGGGGAATTTTGGGGGCCATGGTACTTCGCGCCATTTTCATCTTCACCGGCACATGGCTGATCCAACTAACCTACATCCCACCGTTTTGGAAATTCATGAATCCCCCCCACAGCGAGGCTGTGAATGGCTTCTACCAAATCAATGCCGTTATTACGGTTTTTGGTATGATCCTGCTTTACGGAGGTTTGAAGGCGCTTTTTGGCAAGGAGCAGGAAGAAGCTACGGATTTTAATCAATCGTTTGGGGCCAAATTTATCCGTAAGTACTTTAAGGTATTAACTAAGGACGATAGCGATCAGTTTTGGCTTCGAAGGAATGGGAAACTGTTCTTTACTCGATTGTTTATGGTACTATTCATCATTGAAACCACCGATTTGCTCTTCGCGATTGATAGCGTTCCGGCGATTTTCTCTATTGCACCGGACGACCCTTTCATCCTGTATTCTTCGAATATTTTCGCCATTTTTGGTCTGCGATCCATGTATTTCTTGTTGGCCAATTCCTTGGATAAATTCAGTAAGCTGAAGTACGGAATCGCGTTTATTTTAGCCTTTATCGGTTTCAAAATGGTGGTAGCACCTTTTTATCACATCGAAACGGTTCATTCGCTCTTGGTAATTCTCGTTACCTTGACGATTTCCATCGTGGCGTCCCTACGAACTACCTCTTAGAATAAAGTACAAGCGCCTTCTTCCGAGTCGGTTACGGATTGACGGAACACCTTGAAGAACTCCCTTCCAATCCCTTTTTGGTCCTCGTTCATTGCACCGGTAAAAGTTCTTTGTTCAAAGTCCTTGGCATGGCATTCTAAGGTCCCATTGACGCAGTCGAGGGTCAGCATGTCCCCAGTTTTAATCTTTCCGATAGCTCCTCCTTTGGCCGCTTCTGGACTCATGTGAATGGCGGCAGGAACTTTCCCTGATGCGCCACTCATCCTTCCGTCCGTTACCAGTGCCACACGGTACCCTTTTTTCTGAAGTACGGTTAAGGTAGGAGTCAATTGATGTAATTCTGGCATGCCCTTGTGCGAAGGGCCTTGATACGGTAAAACGGCGATAAAATCGCGGTTGAGTTCGTTGTTCTTAAACGCCGTAATCAAATCTTGTTGTTCTTGAAATACCAGGGCTTCGGCTTGAATAGTCAGGTGTTCCTCGGAAACCGCAGCCGTTTTTACAACGCTTCGTCCAACATTTCCCGTGATGATTCGAATGCCCCCATCCGCGGAGAAGGGATTCGTTGCGGGACGAAGAATGCTTTCGTTGAGGGAAGTTGAAGCTCCAGGTCTCCAAGCCAAGGTGCCCTCCTGAATGAAGGGTTCTTGGGTAAATTGTGCTAATCCTTGCCCCAAAATGGTGGTTACGTCCTCGTGCAATAATCCCGATTCTAATAGGGTGTGAATTACGAATCCCATCCCTCCGGATGCATGAAAATGATTGACATCGGCGGCACCGTTGGGATACAATCGAGCAATGAGAGGAACCACTTTCGACAAATCCGACATATCGTCCCAGTTGATCAATATTCCTGCAGATCGGGCCATTGCGATGAGGTGAATGGTGTGGTTAGTGGATCCACCGGTAGCCAATAAGCCTACGATTGCATTAACGATGCATTTTTCGTTGACAATGTCTTTCAACAGGTTGTTCCCGTTTCGTGCATTTTCTGCGGCCACACGTACAGCTTCCTCGTTGAGTAAATCTCGGAGTTCCGTTCCGGGGTTGACAAAGCTTGAGCCCGGTAGCTGTAATCCCATGATTTCCATGAGCATTTGGTTGCTGTTCGCTGTCCCGTAAAAGGTACATGTTCCTGGCGAATGGTAGGAATCAGACTCTCCTTTGAGCAATTCTTCCCTACCTATTTTTCCTTCCGCGTAGAGCTGTCGAATGCGCGATTTTTCATCGTTCGAAATGCCACTTGGCATGGGGCCCCCTGGTACAAAAACGGTAGGTAAATGACCAAATCGCAAACTGCCCATGAGTAATCCAGGTACAATTTTATCGCAAATTCCCAAGCAAAGAACGGCGTCGAAGACGTTGTGCGATAATCCAACAATTGCCGACATCGCTATAACGTCCCGTGAAAACAGCGATAAGTCCATTCCTGCTTGACCTTGGGTGACTCCATCGCACATGGCAGGAACCGCCCCAGCTACCTGCGCTACAGCATCGTGCTTTAATGCGTAGGAGCGCAGTTGTTTTGGATAGTCTTCGTAAACCTTGTGGGCGGAAAGCATATCGTTGTAAGCCGTCAGGATGCCTAGGTTCTTTTGGTCGTTTTTAGCAAGAACGCTTTTTTCTTTGGAGGAACATCCCGCGTAGGCATGCGCCAAATTCCCGCAGCTCATGGATGATCTTGCTACCCCATCATAGCGCGCTTGTTCCATTTGTTCCATATATGCCTTTCGCAGTGTTTTACTGCGTTCGGTAATCCGTTCGGTAACTTCGTTAAGGGTAGAATTCAATTTCATGGTGCGTAATATATTTCAGTCAATTGATCAAAGATATAAGCAATGGGCGTATGCTCCTGTTTGGATTGCTCAAGTTTCACGAGTTTATCTTCTCCGGTAATAAAAAGAATCCGGTGCTGAAAACTTAATAAAAACGGAAGGTTGGTGGAGATGCGTTGTTTAGGATCGCTCGGGGCGTTAGTACCAATTATCCCAGGATCCTTAGCGGTTAATCCCTCCATTGAGGGTTCATCTGAAGGGAACAAAGAGGCAAAATGCCCGTCGTTGCCCATGCCCAAAATGGCCATGGTTCCGTGGTGAAATGGTTGATAATTTGCGGCGCAATGTTCAATGCTACCTAAGTAGTTTTGGGGATCACTCACCATACCAAATAATTGAACATCCGTTCGGT
Source organism: Bacteroidota bacterium (assembly GCA_046046325.1). GTDB lineage: Bacteria > Bacteroidota > Bacteroidia > Flavobacteriales_D > Crocinitomicaceae > UBA952. The sequence goes on along the minus strand of JBJOJZ010000131.1, from coordinate 33,130 downwards.
GCTTGAACAGGTTTCGTAGGTTTCCTTCGTTTGAAGAAGGGTGATTTATGGGTACAAAACGATCGTCCACCAATCCGAAGATTGTTCGGCTAAAGTCCTGGGTGGATTGAAAAAGTTTTTCATACACTGGAAGGGGAGTACTTCCTCCTGAAAGCAAAACACTGGCCGAACCATTTGAGAGGCATGTTTCATGAATAATTGAGTTCATACGCTCGTACAACGCTTGAACGGCCGACTGACGGTTCGCAAAATGCATTAATCCCTCCATGACTTCGTTATCCAAGAGGTTCCAGGGTCTAAAATACTATCGCCGGGTCCCCAAGTGCCTGCTTCATACAAGACGTTGGGTTGTTGGCTTTGGTTCCAGCTGTTGGTAACCGTTTCAATCCATTGCCATGCCGCTTGCAATTCGTCTTGACGCATGAACAGGGTTTGATTCCCTCGAATAACATCGATCAGCAAGCGTTCGTAGGCTTCCGGTAGTCGTTCCTTAAACGAATCCATGTAATCCAGACTAAGGGCGATCGGTTTATAACGGTATCCACCCGGTCCAGGAATTTTGGTCATTTGAATTAATTCAATACGCTCTTCCGGCTGCAAGCGGATAATGAGTTTATTGTTGTTGAGTTTTTCCTTCGCTGGGAAAATATTGTGGGCGATTTCCTTGAAATTAATTACGATTTCTGAGTACCGTTTTTTCATACGTTTGCCCGTCCTGAGGTAAAAGGGCACATTTTTCCATCGGAAATTGTCGATGTACGTTTTCAACGCCACGAAAGTCTCCGTTTTCGATTGATAGGCCCCGATATCTTCCAAGTACGAATTCACTTGGGTTCCTTGAACGTTGCCTCGGGTGTATTGTCCTTTTACGGTATCCGTAAGCGCAGATTCTTTGGTCATGGGACGAAGCGCTTTAAGTACTTTCAGTTTTTCGTTCCGAACTTCATCTGCTTCTAAGACGTGCGGGGGTTCCATCGCTACCAAACACAATAGCTGCAACAGATGGTTTTGAACCATGTCCAGCAAGGCACCGCTTTGGTCGTAATACGCCGCTCTTTGTTCTACGCCCAAGCTTTCCGAAACGGTAATTTGAATGTTGTCAATGCTAATGGAATCCCATGTTCTTTGGAATAGGTTGTTCGCAAAGCGAAGGACCATCAGGTTTTGTACGGTTTCCTTTCCCAAGTAATGATCGATGCGGTACACTTGATGTTCTGCAAAGGCTTGGGTAATTTCGGTGTTGATTTGGTTTGAAGAAGCAAGGCTGTTTCCAAGCGGTTTTTCTAAAACCACCTTGCTCCGTTCGTTGATCAAACCGCAAGTCTTCAGGGTTGTTGAGATTGGCCCAAATGCTGAGGAAGGCGTTGAAAAGTAAAAGATGGAGTCGTATTCCGGGATACGATTTAAAAATTCCGTTAGCGTCGCATAGCAGGATACTTCCGTATTTTCTATTTGAATCCACGTGATTTTTTGGTGGAATTTTTTCCATTGTTCATCCGTTGCGGGTTGATCGTCAATGGTGAGTAAAAATTGACGAACCTTGGCGTCAAGTTCTTGTAAAATAGGTGTTTTGCGGGTAATGCCAACAATGTTAAACCGATCCTCGATTTGACCGTCCAACATGCGATGGAATAGGGCAGGATAGATTTTGCGAAAGGCTAAATCGCCGTCGCCACCAAATACTACAACGTTGAATTGGCTGAAGGTTTCCGTTTCTTTTGTTTTTTTAGCCATTGATTGGAATTGTGTTTGTGTCAAAAATACACTAAGTAAGCTTCAAAAACAAGGTAACGTCTGATTTTCCTTCACCAATAGTTGTTAAAAAGTTAAAATATGTGGGCGCCCAAGGCAAAGGTCTAAGTAGACAAATGGCTTTTTGCTGGTAAAAACGTACCTTTGCGCCATGAAATTCTCCTTATTTTTCCTTGTTCTATGGTTTTCCTTTGCTTCTTTTTCGCAACGCATTCAAGGCGAAGGTGTGGTGTTGGGAAAGGTGGTGGATCAGAAAACTAAGAATCCTTTAGAATACACCAAGGTTAAGATTTTTAAAGCCAAGGATAGTACGCTCTTGGGTGGTCAATTTACCGATAGCGAAGGCAAGTTTAACCTGGAGGGTTTGCCTTTTTTACCCATGATAGTGCAAATCACGTTTGCAGGATATGACACCTTGTGGTTCAACGATGTATTGCCTACCAAAGAGCTTCGGTTGGTGAATTTAGGGGAAGTGGTCCTGTTGGTTAACAACCAACGTGTGGTGGATGAGGTTATAGTTCAAGGAAAGCAGGATATATTACGCAGCGGAATCGACAAAAAGGTGTATAATGTAGCTCAAGATCTAACCTTACGGGGAGGAACCGCCAACGATGTACTCAAAAATTTACCTTCCATAGATCTGGACCAAGACGGGAGGATCTTACTGCGAGGGGAAGGATCGGTGAATATTTTAATCGATGGTAAACCCAGTTCATTGACGGGTTCGAATGGTAAAACCTTGCTCGATGCACTGCCTGCGGGTTCCATTGAACGCATTGAAATTGTAACCAATCCTTCGGCAAAGTACGATCCCGATGGAAGTTCGGGTATCATCAACATCGTGTTGAAAAAAAACAAGCTCAAAGGGTTTAACGGTCTCGTTACAGCAAATTTGGGCAGCGGAAATCTGCGAGGTGGGAACGTGGCCGATGAAAGCGTTTCCTTGAGCTATCGTAACGCTATTTTTAATTCCTTCGTTTCGTACAATGGACGTTACCTTGACGGATACCGAAACAATTTCATGTACAGCCGTCAATTGCTCCCTAACGATTCGGTCAGTGTATTGGATCAGAACCGGCAAGGAACAGATCTCAACGCGGGTCACACTTTCAGAACGGGCTTTGACATCACGCTCAAACACAACCGCAGCATCACCTTTTCATCGACAGGTTCTTTGGGCCGCCGCGACCGAGCGGGTGACCTTTGGAATACACGGTATTTCGAGGACGCGTTGGGCAATTCCACAGCATCGGGTCTTTGGCGCAGGATTTCTTACGATCCCAGCAATCAAAAGAACCTGGAATTTAACGTGAACTTTCGTCAAAACTTCAAGAGCAATCGAGGATACATGACCGTTGATGCTGCCCATTCCATGGGAGCTGATGCCATCGATGGTTTTTACGATCAAATATATTACACCTTGGATACGGTCCATTTGGCTACTCGTTCGCCGCTTCGTCAACGCCTTAGGAATGATGAAAGTGTTCGAGTAAGCACCTTGCAAACCGATGGGGTGTATTTGTGGCCGGATCTTTCCTTAAGGACGGAATTCGGCGCAAAAGGAATCGTGCGACATCAAGAGGTAGACACCTATTCAGAGACCATGGATTCCTTAACCAATATTTATGAAGAAGACACGCTCTCCAATTTCTTGTACCATTACGACGAACAGATTTTCAGCGTTTACGGAATCATCGCCCATCAATTCAAAAAATTCAAATACCAATTCGGGGTCCGTCTCGAGCAGGCCTATCAAATCCCCAATTTAATCACGGATACCAACCGTATCGTTAACCAATACTTTAATTTTTTTCCATCGGCGCACATTCGTTATGTGGTGAAACAAGGTTCTGAATTGGGGCTTTCGTACAGCCGCAGAATCACACGCGCTTCTAGCTCGGATTTGAATCCATTCACTTCGTATGCCGACCCCCTGAATTTGCAACGTGGAAATCCTTACTTGCAGCCTGAGTTCATTGATTCTTACGACCTAAGCTACAGCCAAGAAGCAAAGAAATTCAATTTTTCGGCCAGTTTATTTTATCGTCGAACCACGGATATGATTTCGCGCATACGCTTGTTCAGCGAGAACAATGCCTCTGTGCAAACCTTCATTAATTTGAATAATTCCCACAGTTTGGGAACAGAGTTGGTATTTAGTTACAAACCAACGTCGTGGTATCGTGCTACCTTGTCCTCCAACGTGAATTATATCAAATATGTTACGGAAACAATCAGTTGGAACCGATCGGGTATCAACGGGAGTGTTAAGCTGAATACTTCGGTGGATTTTTGGAAAAAAACTGCAACCTTTCAGCTGAATGTGAACTACATTGCTCCTAGAATTACCATCCTTGGAACGGCTCAACGACGGGGAGCGATTGACGTTGCATTTGACAAGCGTCTAGGTGAGCACTGGACCTTGGGGTGTAAAGTTACCGATGTTTTGAACCGTCAAGGATTTTACGCCTACCTTCGTCAACCGACCATTAACCAAGACATTGAATTTAAATGGTTAACCCGAAGGTTTTACATCAACGTTTCGTATAAATTTGGTAAACTTGAAATGACCAAACCGAAGGGGGGTCAGGAGAGCGGACCTTCAGACATGTAGGGAGTTATTTTTAATCATTAAAAAGTAAAATTCCCTCAGTTTCCCAGATAGTCATTATCTTTAGGATAGCTAAAATTTTATAGTGAAACCTTTTGAGAGAAAATGAAGAAAAGTGAAAGGATAAATCTTAAGGAAATTTATTCAAATAAACGAGTAAAAGAATCCATATCTGATAATGCGCAAGCGGCATTAACACATTATTTACATAATTCAACCAACGGAATTTCAGGATATTTTCATGATGGAGCCATTGATTGTGTAAAAGAAATTTTAGAGTATACAAAACAACAAGATTCAATTTCTAATAAAGTCGCTGAAGAGGCGTTGCAGTATCTGTTGTTTGATTTTCAAAATGACATACCCTTTCCATCACCCCAAGCTCCAAAATTTAAGTTTATCGACCTTTTTGCTGGAATTGGGGGTTTCAGGATTGCATTACAAAGTCTTGGTGGTAAATGCGTTTTTACAAGCGAATGGGACGAACAAGCTAAGATAACTTATAGAACTAATTTTGGTGAAGTCCCTTTCGGGGATATAACAAAAGAAAGTACAAAAAAATTTATACCTGATAATTTTGATATTTTGTGCGCTGGATTTCCCTGTCAAGCATTTTCAATTGCAGGAAAAAGAGGTGGATTTGATGATATTCGAGGCACATTATTTTTTGATGTGGCTGAAATTATTCGAAGAAAAAGGCCGAAGGGTATTTTCCTTGAAAACGTGAAAGGACTCATTAATCACGATAAGGGTAAAACTCTCAGAACGATATTAAAAGTTTTGCGTGAAGACCTTGGGTATTATGTGCCTGAACCCAAAGTTTTAAATGCTCGCGATTTTGGCGTTCCTCAGAATCGTGAAAGAATTTTTATTGTTGGATTTAGATCCGATTTAAATATCGATAGTTTCGAGTATCCAAAGTCCTTTGAAAGAAAAGCTACTTTTAGTGAAGTTAAAGAGGGAAATCCCGTGTCAGTTAAATATTACTTATCGAATACTTATTTAAACACACTTATCAACCATAAAAAAAGACACGAAAGCAAAGGGAATGGATTTGGGTATGAAATAATTGAGGATAATGGAACTGCCAATGCAGTTGTTTGCGGAGGAATGGGTAGGGAAAGAAATTTAGTGTATGATCATAGAATTGTTGATTTCACCCCCGTTACACATATTAAAGGAGATGTTAATAGGCAAGGAATCCGAAAAATGACTCCAAGAGAATGGGCAAGACTTCAGGGATTTCCTGACGATTTTGTTATCCCTGTTGCCGACGCATCAGCATACAAGCAGTTTGGAAATTCTGTAGCTGTCCCGGCGATAAAAGCAACTGCCAATGAATTAATAAAAAAAATAATAAAATGTTAAGAGAATTAGGAATAATCATTGGGACAGATACAAAAGCGGGAGCTGCATTTGAGTCTTTATTTCCAAACTTTTTAAATGTTAAATACAACAAACCATCTGAATATGTTTCAATCTATTGGGATAAATACCAGAAGCTTGAAAATAGAAATAGTAACCTAAATGGAAAAGTTTTCGAATATATTTTGGCAACTCTCTGCATAAGAGAAAAAATTCTACCATTTTATCTAAGTGCTAAGGTGACCTTTGTTCCTAATGTGGTTTATGATCAAATGTTTTACACAAAAGAAAGAGGACCAATTTGTTGGAGTATAAAGACGAGCTTGAGGGAACGATACAAACAAGCGGATTTGGAGTCTATTGCTCTCAAATATGTACACAGAAGATCATTAAGTTTTCTTATTACGTTGGATGAAAAAGAAGCGAATAGTGTTAAACAAAAAATTAAGTCGGGCGATGTAATAGGTCTAGATAAAGTTATTGTCGCAACACTGCCCGAATTTGATGACTTAATAAAGGAGTTAAAAAACTTCGAATTTCATGAGCCCAAGCAAATAAACATTATTGATTCAAGTCAAGTTGTAACCGTGGAAAGAGTTGATTCAATCTTGCATAAGTAGTAATTAATGAACAAAAAAAACAAGCAGCGCATCAACGTCGTGTATTCGACGAATCCCAATTTCCATTATGAAGAAGCTTCTGAGGAACAAGCGACGACCTTGTTACCCAACCAACAAAAATTGTACGTTTCCATCGATCGAAAGCAACGGGCGGGGAAAGAAGTAACCCTTGTGGAAGGATTTGTTGGCAGCGACGACGATCTCAAAGAGTTAGGAAAAATGCTCAAGTCCAAATGCGGTGTAGGTGGTTCAGCAAAAGACGGAGAAATCCTTATCCAGGGGAGTTTTAAACAAAAGGTTTTCGATTTGTTGGTAGCTGCAGGTTACAGCCAAACCAAACAAAAGGGCGGTAATTAACATAAAAAAAGGCCCGAAGGCCTTTTCTTGGAGGGGCAGAAACTTAACGTTTGATCAGTTTTGACATGTACGAGGTACCTCCCACGTTCAAGCGCAACACATAGGTTCCAACGCTGATGTTTTCAAGGGAGATTTGTCCCGCTGACTCATTGGAGCCCTTTTGAATGCTTCGACCGTTGAGGTCAACAATTTCGTATTCAAATGCCTCGTTCACATCCACGTTCAATAAATTGAAGGCCGGATTGGGGAATACCTTTATTTTCTGTGACAATTCATCGACACCCTCTAACCACACGTTGATGTTGTAAGTGGTGTTGGTGACTATGGCAGGATTCCAATCGAAAAAGATGTGTGCTGTATTGGTGATTTCAGCATCGTCGTTGTTGGAGTTCTCTTGAATTCGGTACATGAATTCACCGTGGCTTTCGGGTTCGTTGGTGGTTGAATCAGGCAACCAGATTCCGTTGAATTCAAAGTGCATAATTCCATTGCCCATATTAACCACTTGCATATCGTGGGAACTGTAAATTACACTAAATGAAGCCCAATCAAGATCGGAATCTAAGGTGTCCACTACTACCACGTTTTGAGCTGGAGCAGTTCCCGTATTTTGAAAGCGAACCGTGTAAGTTAGTACGTCTTGAACACCGGATTCAATTTCGTCCGTTGCAAAAAGGTTGTTGTTGTGATAAAATGCTGGCTTTAATACGTTTTTATCGTTCGGGTCATAGGCATTTCCAAGCACCTGTAGCAAAGCACCATTATTGTTCTGCAGGTTGCAATCTTGCACATTTCCTGTTGGCGTGATGGTGCTGGTAAAATAATGGTTTGCACCGTTGAGAAGTCCTCCAGGAATGTTGAAAGTGATAATATCCGTGTTGCTGTATCCACTCCAAGCGTTCGGTAAGTTCCATGTGAGGGTGTTTCCTGCGAGGGTATATCCAGGAGTGTTGATGGATGCTGTATTTACGGTAACACCTGCGGGAAACGTGAACGTTAAGGCATAGCTTCCGGAGGAGCTAGGACCGTAATTCCCCCAATTCAGTTTAATCGATGCCGTAGTATTTTGGTAATAACCAATCCATGGAGTTACCGTAGTCCATAGGTCCGCGCATCCGTTTCCAGCACCTCCGCCGCAATTGATAGGAAGGTTTCCGGTTTGATTAGCAGGAATCGTAACGACCCCAAAATTGGCGGTATACCCCAAATAGGCTAGGTAATTTTGGTTCACTGTCGCTAAAACAAAATTGGCATTCGCCAAGGGACCGCAATAGGTGAAATATCCGGTGGAATCCGTGAAAACCACGACCGAATTGATGTTGTTGGGAGGCGTAGCAGTAAGATTAACAGGGGCATTTGCAAGCGCTAATTCTCCTGCATCCATCGTTCCGTTGTTGTTCGCATCGCAAAACACATATCCCGAGTAACAATTTGGATTTCCATTATTGGCACCGCAATTTAACGCAAAGGATACGTTGGGAGGAACAGCTCCGGCGTTGCAAGGCATATTCATAACCGTATCCATCATGAGGTTCGCGGGAAAACCGTGTTGGCTCAACCAATTTCCATTAAGTGAAACAGCGGTTAACGCGTTGGGAAGAGCGTTGTACGTAGCATTGTAATTTCCTTGCAGGTTGGTATAAACTACCATTGAGCCGCTCCCGTAATTTACCACCACCGGTGCATTGCTGATGGGAGTATCGTTTCCATTGAACTGACCATCGTTGTTTTGATCGCAAAATACTTTACCGGTCAAGCACATCGGGCTGATGTTTCCACCGCCGTTTCCGCAATTCAGGGTAATGACCACGGTTTGGGCACCTGCGCCAGCCGTTAATGCTGGAGGACCTTGAATGTTATCAATGACATAATTATTGGCCGCTAGCCAAGCCGGGTCGATACCTAAGGTGTACAATCCGGGTTCAACCCCCGTGAAATTGTAGAAATTATTCACCATGTTGCCCGTATAAGTTTGGCCTGAACCTGTGATAACCAATGGAATGGGTACATTATTTAAGGATGAATCAATGGTGCCGTCGTTGTTGCAATCCACTTGAACCAACGAATAAATGGGCAATTGGCATGATCCGAGCGTTAAAACTACCGAGTCGCTGACCCACGTTTGGTTGTTAAAATTCATGATATTTACGGTAACAGTGTAGTTTCCTGGACCAGGATACGTGTGCTGCGGAGTAGGTTGTACCGGAATGACCACCCCAGTATTGGAAACGCCACCGTTAAAGGTATTTGAGGCACCATCTCCCCAGTTGACGATAAACTGAAATTGAGAAGCGGTGAAATTATTCCCCATAATAATCCATGGTAAAGTGTAAGAGGATTGCGCATTGTTCGGGGCCGATTGCGCATAAAAACCAAGATTAATGGCGGTGTCGCAACGCGTTGTAACCGTATTCGGCATGAGGTTTAGTCCTGTCAAAACATAGCCCGATTGGGAGAAAGCGGACAAAGATAAACCGGTAAGAAAGCAGAAGGTAAATAGTTTTTTCATAATCAGGGATTTAACAGATTTTAAGACGGACCCTAGTAAACAAACGTTGCTCCGTCAAACGAAGATACCAATTTTTCTTACCTTCGTAAAAAAACGTTGATGGACCGCACGAAGTTGGTGGAGTTTGGAAATCTTGAATTACTTGCACGGCAGGTCGTAGAAGGTTTTATAACAGGAATGCACAAAAGTCCTTTTCACGGTTTTTCAGTAGAATTTGCCGAACATCGTATCTACAACCCCGGAGAATCAACCCGTCATATCGATTGGAAATTATACGGACGAAGCGATCGCTTGTACACGAAAAAATACGAAGAGGAGACCAACCTGCGGTGCCAAATGGTCATCGATTGCTCTCCTTCCATGTTTTTTCCATCGGACCAAAAGGAACATAAATTGACGCATGCTGTTTATGCAGCTGCCAGCTTGATGGAATTGTTGAAACGTCAGCGAGATGCCTACGGAGTTACCCTTTTTCATGAAGAGATATTGTTGCAAACGGCTTCGCATTCCTCGCCCGCTCACCAGCGATTTGTGTATGCGGAATTGGAGAAATATCTGAGCAAATATCAAGCATCACAAGGCACGGATACTCATTTGGCAAAAGTTTTGAATGAAGTTGCGGAAATCATTCCTCGACGTGGTTTGGTGGTCGTTTTTACGGACTTTTGGTCTACCAGAGAAGATCAGGAAGTTTTGGTAAATGCTTTGAACCACCTCAAACATCAACGGCACGAAGTAGTGCTTTTCCATCTTTTTAGTAAAAAATTTGAAGAGAACTTTGAACTAGAACAGCGTCCTTATGTTTTAGTGGATATGGAAAGCGGTGAGGAATTGAGGATATTACCAAACGAATTTAAAAAGTATTATCAGGAGGCTTATCAAAAGGGTATAAAAGAACTTACCATGAAATGTGGTGATTTGGCCATTGATTTTGTGCCACTTGCCATCGAAGATGGGTACCACGAGGTACTGTTGCGTTATTTATTGAAACGACAAGCATTACTCTAAGAAACCCACCGATGACTGCAGACCAAATCATACAACCGGTTTTAGAGGATTTACATGCGTTTGAGACACATTTCTCAAAAACGATGAAGTCGGAAGTACCGCTATTGGACAAGGTGACACATTATTTAGTTAAACGGAAAGGAAAGCAAGTAAGGCCGATTTTTGTTTTTTTGTCGTGCCGTCTTTTTGCAGAAACCAATCAAAAAACCCTGGATGCAGCTTCTTTAGTAGAATTACTGCATACTGCGACGCTTGTTCATGACGATGTAGTAGACGACGCTAATGAGCGTCGGGGATATTTTTCGGTAAATGCCCTTTGGAAGAACAAAATAGCCGTATTGGTGGGGGATTACATGCTTTCAAAGATTCTCCTTTTATCCTTGGAAACAGAAAACACTGACCTGCTTGCAGTGATTGCGAGATCGGTTCGGGAAATGTCTGAGGGTGAATTGCTGCAGATTGAAAAAGCACGAAAATTGGATATCACCGAGGAGGTATATTTCGAGGTGATTCGTAAAAAAACGGCCTCGTTGATCTCAACGTGTTGTGAGGCCGGATGCCTCGCTTCAGGTGCTGTAGAACATCGTGAAACGATGCGTTTATTCGGCGAATACGTCGGTATGGCTTTTCAAATTAAGGACGATATTTTTGATTATGGTTCTTCTCTTGAAATTGGAAAACCAACGGGAAATGATATTCGAGAGCAGAAACTTACCTTACCCCTAATCTACGCACTAAACCACGCTTCGGATGCGGATCGCAGAACCTTAAAAAATATCTTAAAAAACCGTTACGATGATGAAAAGCATATACGGTATGCCATGGAACTGGTAAAGGCGTCAGGTGGTTTGAAATATGCTCAAACTCGGATGTTGGAATTCGGTGAAAAGGCAAAAGGCCTACTGGATTCTTTTCAAAATAATGAAGCGAAAAAAGCCCTATTGGGGTTAGTTGATTACACCATGTATCGAAAAAAATGAAACACACCTTCTTACCCTTGTTTTTTAGTTTATTGCTAACGGTATCCTGCAAAGAGAAAACAGCGAGTACAGCACCTCAACAGGAAAATTTAGTCGAAATTAAAGACGGTCAATATTCGGAATGGTATCCTGGCAAGAAACAGCTTAAATTTCGGGGTGCATTAGATTCCATGAAACAGCGTGATGGAAAATGGGAGTTTTATTCTGAACAAGGACTCGTTTTGTCCATGACAGAATACAGTCATGGAAAAAGAAACGGATTCAGCATCGTAAAATACCCTAACGGTATGATCCACTACCGTGGCGAATACCTCAACGATGAACAAGTTGGACGCTGGACTACGTACGATACGCTAGGAAAAGTGGTCGACGATAAAATCATTATAGAGCATCGATGAGTAAAATACCTGGGCATATTATCGATGAAATCATGTCCGCCTCACGCATTGAAGAGGTGATTGGTGAATTCGTGCAACTAAAACGTTCAGGTTCCAACCTGAAAGGATTAAGTCCATTTACTAATGAAAAGACGCCATCGTTTATGGTTTCCCCAGCAAAACAGATATTCAAGTGCTTTTCCACAGGTAAAGGTGGCTCGGCGGTAACTTTTTTAATGGAAAAAGAGCATTATTCGTACCCAGAAGCTTTGAGATGGTTAGCCAACAAGTATAACATCGCCATCCCTGTTGATCATGAACCCACGGCAGAAGAACTAGCAGCGGCCAATGAAAAGGATGCGCTTTACATCATCAACGAGTTTGCAAAAAACCATTTTGTTAGCTCGATGAACCAAACTGATGAGGGAAAATCCATCGGATTGTCGTATTTCCGTCAGAGGGGTTTTACCCAAGAAACCATTGATAAATTTCAATTAGGTTATTGCTTGAATACGGGTGCTGATTTAACAGACGCGGCATTGGATAAGGGGTATAAATTTGAATATTTGGACAAGGTTGGGTTAAGCAAAGAGCGAGATGGTCGAAAATTCGACTTCTTCAAAGGTCGTGTTATTTTTCCAATCCACAGTGCCTCTGGTCGAGTCCTTGGATTTGGAGGGAGAACCCTGTTGAATGATAAGAAAATAGCCAAGTATTTCAATTCGCCCGAAAGCTCTGTTTACAACAAAAGTGAAATTCTGTATGGACTCTTTTATGCAAAAGGCGAGATTATTAAATTAGACGAATGCCTTCTTTGCGAGGGTTATACGGATGTTATAAGCATGCATCAAGCAGGCATGTGTAACGCTGTATCAAGTTCAGGTACCTCCCTTACCAAAGAACAAATACGTTTGATTTCCCGCTATACTAAGAATATCACAATATTATATGACGGCGATACCGCAGGAATCAAAGCTTCGTTTCGCGGAATCGATTTGATTTTAGAGGAAGGCCTAAACGTAAAGGTGCTCTTATTCCCCGATGGCGAAGATCCGGATTCTTTCTCTAGGAAAAATTCCAAGGAGGATTTATCGCAGTTCATCGAAGCAAACCGTCAAGATTTTATTGCGTTCAAAGCGGGTATTTTATTGGAACAGGTTCAAAACGATCCTTTGCAAAAGGCCAAACTGATCAAAGAAATTATCCATTCTATCGCATTAATTCCCGACCCCATCACCCGCAGTATTTATGCCAAAGAGATTGCCTTGAAATATCAATTAGAGGAGTCGCTCATTACCACCGAAGTTACGCGCTTGCGTTCCGGAAAATGGGCGGAATCTGTGGATGAACCATGGCTGAAGGATGCCCCAATATTGCAGCCGGAGCCCATCGAAAAACCGCATGTTTCTTCCGTTCAATCTTCGTCTGAAACCATTGAGAAAGACCTAATTCGTATCATGTTGAAATACGGTGACCGTGAAATTTCGACAGAGGATCGCACGGAAAATCTTTCCGTTAGCGAGTTTATCATTGAAGATCTAAGCAAAGATGAATTAAGCTTTACGCACGAAATATGCCGTCAGATATATGATCAAATCCTTCAAGGAATCAGCGAAAAAATTATTTACACGAGCAAGTATTTCTTGCGGGTGGAAGATGCTCACATCGTGCAGATTACATCGGAGCTTATAGGTTTTGAAGAGGAACTTAGCTCTGCCTGGGAGAGTAAGTATAAAATCTATACAAAGCATGAATCCAACGATTTATCGAATACTATAATTCAGACCTTGTATAATTTTAAGCAGGCTAAAATTGCAGAATATATTCACGTACTACAGCAACAATTAGCGGATGAAACGCTTCCTCCGGAGGAGTTTTTGGTGATTTTAAGTCAGCAAATGGTGTATGAGAAAATTAAACAACAATTGTCCACCCGCAATGGACGTATAATTTTGAAGTGATGTTCAGTGACACGTTATTTAAAGTAGGTCCTTTTAATATCTGCGTTTGGAATTTTGTTTTTCTGTTTCTTATTTCGATTGCAGCATTTGTATTGCGTAAACTGCTGTCGCGCTTTTTAAGGAGAACGCTCAAGAGCAATAACATCCTGATCGAAGGCAGGAGGGAAACGTATTTTCGGTTATTTACGCAAAGTGTTTATTTGCTTGCACTCTACGTAGCGGTTTACAGTTTTCGATTTAATAACCCCGATGTTACGTTTAACGATTTCATTAAATACAATTTGGTGCACATTGGTGCCTTGAAACTTTCCTTGTACAACATGATTTTGGTGGTTGCCATTTTCATTTTTGCACGAATTTTCATCAGCCTTTACAAATTATACGTTGGTCGAAAAGTTCAATCTAGCAAAAACCGCAACTACGACGTGGCCTTCGTTTATGTCCAGATTGCCAGCTATATTATTTACGTCAGCGCATTTTTGTTGTCCATTAATGTGTTAGGATTGGACATTTCATTAATCCTTACGGGTTCAGTGGGGTTGTTAGTGGGGGTAGGATTAGGGCTTCAAGACGTTTTCAAAGATACCATCGCAGGGATTGTGCTCTTGTTGGAGGGGAATATTAAAGTGGGAGACATTGTAGAAATTAATACCGATAAAACGACCCTGGGAAAGCATCCATCTTCGATGTTTGTTGCTAAAATATTGAAAATCAGTGTTCGAACTACTCAGATTCAAACCCGAGAAGGCAACATCCAAATCATTCCAAATGCGCATTTGACCCAAAACAAGGTGGAAAATTGGAGCCATAGTTCGCGCCTTTCGATGTTCACCATTCACGTTCAAGTTGAATACGGGAGCGATACTGATTTAGCATCAAAACTGCTGGTTGAGGTTGCAGTGAAACACCCCATGGTGGATGCCAAAGAAACGACCTTTGTACGTTTATCGAATTTTTCAGAGAGCGGTATCGATTTGGAATTGGTGTTTTGGGCAAAAAACAGTTGGGAGATATTGAATTTCAAGTCGGATTTACGCTTTGAGATAGATCGTCGTTTTCGAGAACACGACATTCGATTTGCGTATCCAACCCGAACGATCATTAACAAAAACTAATCGTTCAAGCAACGTTTGTAGAGGTGCACGGTGTTTTCTATACCGTAATATAGTGCATCTGAAATCAAAGCATGACCTATGGAAACCTCGTCTAGCTGAGGTAGATTCTGTTTAAAAAACCGTAGGTTTTCCAAGCTAAGGTCGTGTCCAGCATTAATGCCCAAACCGCACTCAACAGCAAATGAACTTGCAAGAACATAAGGCTTCACGGCAAGCATCGGATTCGTTGAATAGCTGTAGGCATAAGGACCTGTATAGAGCTCAATACGGTCAGAACCTAACTTAGCAGCTTGTTCGATTTGCTGGAGGTCGGGGGCAACAAACAGCGAGCTGCGGATGCCTAAGGCATGAATTTTTGCAATACAATCGGAAAGAAAATCGAAGTTCTTTTCAATGTCCCACCCTTCAGAGGAGGTTAAAACGTGCGGCCCATCGGGAACTAGCGTGGCTTGAGCCGGTTTTGCTTTTTCCAAGATGTGAAAGTAGCGATCGTCAGGAAAACCTTCAATGTTAAATTCCGTTGTTACTATTTCGGGTAAATCTAAAACATCCTTTAAGGTAATATGGCGCTCGTCCGGTCTGGGGTGTACGGTGATGCCATCGGCACCGAAGCGTTCGCAATCTGACGCAAATTGCAGAACATTGGGCATTTCTCCACCTCGTGCATTTCGCAAGGTTGCAATTTTGTTGATGTTAACGCTGAGCTTTGTCATAACAGGATGTTAAAATTACAAACTATCCATGGATTTCTCTACCTTTGTTTGACTATGAGGGCGATCGAAATGTTGTCGGAAGAAATTCCTCCTTTATTGCACACGGATTCTGGGGATAAGGTCCTCCTCTGGATGGATGAATTCAAGGTAAGCCATTTACCGGTGCTCAAAAATGGAAATTTTGTTGGAGTGGTTTCTGAATCCGCCGTCTTGGACCATTTGAACCTCGAATCCGATTTGGATCATTTATTCGATCATTTACCGCGACCTTTTGTATTCGAGGATACTCATATTTATGATGTTCTCTTGAGAATTTCCAATGAAAAGCTTACCGTTCTTCCCGTGTTGAATGCTTCCGAGGAATACAAAGGATGCATTTCCATCCACGGAATCATGTCAATTTTATCGAATTTTGGAAGCCTGAGTGAGCACGGTGGAATATTGGTGCTTGAAATGAATTCCAATGACTATAGTTTGTCGCAAATCGCACAGATAGTTGAGAGCAATAATGCCAAAATTCTAAGTTCATTTATTACTTCTTCGGAGGATAGTACCCGGCTTGAGGTGACTCTTAAAATCAATGTTTCCAATTTATCCGCTGTTATTCAAACGTTTGAACGCTATGAATACACAGTGAAGGATGTCATTCAAGATAAAGACGCAGAATCGGACCTTCGGCGAAGGTATGAAGCGTTGCTCAACTTTATGAAATTTTAGCCATGCGGGTTGCCATATACGGTTTGAAGTTTACACGTCAAAATCTGGATTACTTAAAACAGGTGATGGACGAATGCTATAAACGTCAGTGGGAAGTTGTGTTGGAGGAAGAAATATTGCAATTGGTAAAAACAAAATACGATTTTCACCCGAAGTGCGAGGTATTTTCTAATTATTCCCATTTTCTTCAAGGAATTGACCTCATGATTTGCCTTGGCGGTGATGGATCTTTTTTGAGAGCCGTGCGCTATATTCGAAGTTCTGAAGTTCCTATTTTAGGAATCAATACGGGGCGTTTAGGCTTCCTTACCAATATCTCCAAAGAAGCCATAGCTGATACCTTTCACCTCATTGAAAACCGTCAATACGAGTATCAAAAACGGTCACTGCTCAAGGTGAAAACGGTTGGTGACATTTTTGATGATGAAAATTTTGCCTTGAACGAGTTGACAATAACCAAGAAGGATACTTCTTCGATGATTATCGTGCATGCTAAATTGGATGATAAATACCTTAATTCCTATTGGGCAGATGGTTTGATCGTTGCCACTCCGACAGGTTCCACGGGGTATAGCTTGAGTTGCGGTGGCCCCATCATTACCCCAGGCTGCAAGGTGCACATTATTACGCCAATTGCAGCACACAACCTCAATGTTCGACCTGTGGTAGTTCCTGATCACTTATCCATCGATCTAAGTTTGGAAAGCCGTGACCGCACTTGTCTTGTTAGTTTAGATGGTGTAACGAAGAATATCAAACAGGGGGAAGAAATTCGCGTAACAAAGGCTGAATTTCTGCTGAATGTTATTAAATTTGAGCACACTAATTTTCTGGATACGATTCGTAATAAAATGTATTGGGGAATAGATAATCGAAATTAAATCATGAAAACAATTGCATTAACCCTAGGATTTGTTGCCTTCTCCTTCTTGAGCTTTTCTCAGAAGGGTAAATCAAAAAAAGTGGTACTTAAAACTAAAATAGACTCCGTATCTTATTTGATGGGAGTAAACATTGGTAATAGCCTTGGAAAAGAAATGAGCGAAGCGAATTTTGATCTAATCGTACAAGGATTTCGCGATGCCATTGCCAAAGGCCGACTGGTTTGTCAAGACAGTACGGATAGAATCTTGTCCATGTATTTTCAGGAAAAAGCCATGAAAAAACAAGCGCAAGAAGACGAAAAAAATGAGGTGTATAAAGTTGCTGGTGAAAAATTCATGGCAGATAATGCCAAGAAAGCAGGCGTTAAGACTACCGCAAGCGGTCTTCAATACCAAGTGATTAAAGAAGGTGAGGGTGGTCATCCAACCGCTGAATCTAAAGTGAAAGTGCATTACCATGGTACAACGATAGAAGGCATAGTATTTGATAGCTCGGTGGACCGCGGTGAGCCGATTGAGTTTGGATTGAATCAGGTAATACCTGGTTGGACGGAAGGGGTTCAGTTAATGACAAAAGGTGCGAAATATAAGTTTTATATACCTCAGGAATTAGCGTACGGATCTTCTTCGCCGACTCCGACAATAAAGCCTTTTTCACCGCTTGTATTTGAAGTTGAATTATTAAGTTTTGAATAATATGAAACAGATTGTAACCCTTATATTGACGGCTTTAATGGGAGCTGGTTTCGCACAGTCCACCAAACTTTCCGACGGATTGTACGTCAAATTTACGACCTCTAAAGGCGACATTATTTGCCAGCTTGAGTACAAAAAAGTACCCATGACGGTGGCTAATTTCGTAGGGCTAGCGGAAGGGAAACTCAACGTGGATACCACGAAAATTACCAAGCCTTTCTTCAATGGATTGAAATTTCACCGCGTAATTGCGGATTTTATGATTCAAGGGGGAGACCCAGCCGGAAATGGATCTGGGGGTCCGGGGTATAAATTTTACGATGAGATTGACACGTCTTTAAAGCATCTTTCACCCGGTATTCTATCCATGGCGAACTCAGGACCTAATACGAACGGAAGCCAGTTCTTCATAACGCACAAAGCGACACCATGGCTGGATGGTAAACATACGGTCTTTGGACATGTGGTCCAGGGGCAAGATGTGGTCAATGCCATTCAGCAAAACGATGTAATGACCACGGTAACCATCTTGCGCATTGGTAAAGATGCTAAGGCATTCGATGCTCAAAGTTCCTTTGATACCAAATATTTGAAAATCAAAGAGGAAGAGAAAAAGCGTCTTGCTGCGTTTGCAAAAATAGCGGCAATGAGCGATGCAGAGTACAATGCGGATTTCAAGCTAAGAGTGAGTGCAAAGGATCGACGTGAGGGGCTTACTCAAACCGCTAGCGGCCTGATGTATGTGATTGAAAATCCAGGAGAAGCGTACAAAGCGGAGTTGGGTTCTAAGATGTCGTTGCATTACCGAGGTTCTTTTCTCGCAACGGGAGAAAAATTCGATGCTTCCTACGACAGAAATGTTCCCATGGATTTTAACTACCAGGTACAACGTATGATTCCTGGTTTTGAAGAAGGCCTGAAGCTCATCGGAAAGGGAGGTAAAGCAACCTTGTATTTACCCTATCGATTGGCGTATGGCGCTCAAGGAAATCCGCGAATTGCGGGATATTCTGATTTAGTGTTTGAAATTGAAATGGTGAACTTGGAGCCGCCACTTAAAGGAAACGAACCCGTTGTTCCCCACAACCATGACGGCCACGACCACGACGGTCACGACCACAAGCATTAAGGATCATTCTTCTTTTTGTAGACGATTTCACCCGATAAGAGGGTTTTTAACAGTTCAAAGGCCTCTGCATCGCTCAGGGTCCATGAACAAGACCAAATCTCGTTCGTTAGGACTCATTTTCGAAAGGTCAACACTTCGGATAATAGTGGGGCTTGGTTGTTTCAAAACACTGTCCTTCGGTGCGATTGTGCTTTGAGCCTTAGCTTGCAGACAAATGGTCAACAAAGCGGAAAGTAACGGAATTTTCAAGGTGTTTTTTTTGGGGGTAATCATGGGTTTTCTTTAAGGGCGTCCCGATTTATTTCGGTGGTTTCTGAAGTGTGTCGGTAAAAGCCTTCATTTGTTCTTCCGAAAGGGTACTTGATACCCATTGAGCACGTTCTTTTGAAGGAAGGGATAGGATGTACATCGCCAATGCCCTTTGTTGAGTAAGTATTTCCTCTTGTTTGGTAGAATCAGATGCCGCCCATTGAATGGATGCATCTTCTAAATTTAAGGGACCGGGACCGGAGTTCATTGCGCAGGATGATAGTAAAATGAACGCAGCAAAAACGCTTAGCTCGCAACGAAAAAGGCTCATGGTTAGGATAGTTTAAGGTTTTTCAAAAGATTTGAGAACGATCGGTTCTTTGGGTATGGTGAATTTTCCGCGTTCGATGAAAAATATGGAGGCAAATTCTTTTTTTTGCTCGGGGGTCCAGCATTCGGCGGCTTCGGAAAGAAGTTCTAAAGATTGGGAAAGAGCTTTCATTTCCAAGGAGTCGACCGTTACGGCTACCTGAGCGCAAGACCAAGTGCTAGGTAAAAGAAAGAACGATATGAGGTAATGGTGCATGGTTTGGTGGTTAATGCTGTTATAATGCGAAGGACTTCATTGGTTACATTTCTCGGGGACATTTCGCTGACCAACGGTAACCAAATGCAATGTTGGTGTTATGAGTTAAAAATACACGGCCATGCTAAAATCCATTGCCTATTTGGGTGCGCGATCATTGTGATGGTAAGTTGTACCTCGATCAAAACCCAATATCCAATAAGCCACCCCGAAGCAGATGGGAAGCAAAAAGGATATCAAATCGATTTTGAGATTCTGAAAGGTTGGACCGAAGAGGAAAGGCGGTACTTCATCGATCATTTTGTGTATAAAAGCATTGAACTAAGGAATGATACGTTGGTTTTTGTGAGGTGATAAGATCTCATGTAAAAGGGCCAAAGCTCAATGTAGCAGTGGATAAAGCCCTTGGTTTTTCTTGCGATGTGTTAAAGTAAGTACCTTTACGCCATGGATTCCTTAACACAGATTATCCTTGGAGGGGCGGTTGGAGAGTTGGTGGCCGGTAAGAAATTGGGCAATAGAGCCGTGTTGTGGGGAGCTGTGGCAGGAACCATTCCCGACTTGGATGTTTTTCTCAGAGCATTTTACCATCCCATCGAGGCCGCCTTGGTGCATCGCGGTTTTTCACATTCATTGCTGTTTGCCTTCTTGGTATCTCCCGTTTTAGGTTGGATTTTTAACCGGATATCTCAAGGCCATCATGGGTTTTGGTTGTGGACGCATTTGTTCTTTTGGGGGATCGTTACGCATCCCATACTGGATATGTTTACGAATTATGGCACGCAGTTTTTATGGCCCTTGGATGCCCGCATTACCTTCAACTCCGTTTTTGTAGTTGACCCCTTATACACTCTGCCGTTTATGGTGCTGTTGATTTGGGCCATGCGCTTGGATCGAAGCAGCAAGAAACGCAGGAAAATCAATGCTGTTGGATTGATCTATTCAACCTCGTACTTGCTCCTTGGTTTATTGATTAAAGGATACGTTTGGACCCATACTGTTTCGTACATGAAGGAACACCACCCGGAAGTTAAAAGAATGATGATAACGCCCATGCCCTTTACCAGTTTTTATTGGTACATATTGGCTGAAACCGAAAACGAATTTATCGTGGCAAACCGGTCCATCTTTAACCGAGAAATGGATGAAAAGCCGCGTGCAATCAATCGTGGAGACTTGCGCATCGATTCGTTGAAGTGGCAAGGGAGGTCCCAAAATCAAAACCTGCACGTGGTGACTAATGATTACTGTTGGATAGAAAACCGGGGAGATACCCTATGGGTCTATGATTTGCGTTTTGGTTTTACGGGTAAATTCACTAATAATCGAATCGATCAACCTCTAATGGGATATCAGTTAATTCAAAAAAACCGGCTCATCGAAATATCGAAGTCCTTTCGGGGCTTGGAATGGGAGGCGATTGATTTTAAAACCTACATGAACTACGTATTGGGATTACGTTAATGCAGGGCTTTTTACCTAGCACTTCTCAAGGCGATAGCCAATGAATTTATGAAAAGCGGTGGACCGAGTCCACCGTATTCTGCAACGCTAAAGCTGAGCAGAACGATGGCCTCAAGAAATTTCTAGTATGTTTGGCGAGTGTCCAACCTGAATGAATTAAAATCCTGCTACGTTTTATAAACTTCGCAAGATGATAAAAAGCCCTACTACGTTTTTCAAACTTCGTAGGACGGAGGTGGAGTCGGAGGGGAGGGTTAGCTGCGCTGAACCCGTGCACTAACGTGCAATGGATGAAAGCATTTATTCACTGCGTTCATTATGCTTTTTTTTATTTCAAATCCTCACTAAAGCTACGCATTGTTTCGTCCCGAAATAAAAAAAGCATCTTCCTTCGGAAAATGCTTTCATCAGAGTGGAGTCGGAGGGGTTCGAACCCTCGTCCAAACAATGGGAATTCAAGCTTTCTACATGCTTATTTCCTGATTGGTTTTCGATCCGAGATTGGACAGGAACACCCGGTCTCGGACTTAGCCACTGAGTTCTCGTAAACGCTTAGTAGCCTCACGTTTACCAGCCCGATGGGATGAACCTTCGATTGGTAAGCGAAACGGGCCGTCGCCTACCGAAGGTACTTGTTCAACCTACTGTGCTTCAGTTGAATTAAGCCAACTAACATTCCGTTAATTAAGCAGCAAGTGCGTATGACGTATTGTCAATTATTGTTCGTGACAAGATATTATAGAGGTTCACCACAACCCTCTGCATGCTGACACCTGACTGCCGCTATCGCTGTCAAATCCAATGTCGACCCCAAAGAACGTTTTGCCCGAAAGCAACGCTGCTAAGTTACGCGCTTTTGGTCAGCATATAACAGGATTTCATCGGATTTCGTTAATTTTAGGAAAACTAAGCACCGATTTATGTCATATTCATATCAACTGCAGACCTTTCAGCAATACCAAGAGGCTTATCAAAAAAGCGTAGACAATCCCGAAGATTTTTGGGCATCCATCGCCGCGAATTTTCAATGGAAAAAACCATGGGATAAGGTCCTGAACTGGAATTTTTCCGATCCTACCGTGCGCTGGTTTGATGGAGCGCAACTTAACATTACTGAAAATTGCCTCGACCGCCATTTAGCTACCCAGGGGAATACCACCGCCATTCTTTGGGAATCCAATAATCCCAATGAAGCTTCTCGTGCCCTTTCCTACACAGAACTCCATCACTTAGTGAATCAATTCGCGCGGGTACTGCTTAATCATGGGGTTCAAAAAGGAGACCGCGTATGCCTCTACATGGGAATGATTCCAGAATTAGCCATTGCTACCTTGGCCTGCGCGCGCATTGGAGCCATTCATTCCATTATTTTCGGTGGTTTCTCTGCCCAAGCCATTGCAGATCGAGTTGCGGATGCTGGCGCTACCTGCATCGTAACCTGCGACGGAGCCTACCGCGGAGCAAAGGATATCCCCTTGAAATCGGTCGTGGACGAGGCCTTGAAATCTGCCAACTCCGTGGCCTCTGTGCTTGTTTATGAGCGCACGAAAACTACATGTTCCATGCAGGCAGGACGCGATTTTTGGTGGCATGAGGAAATGGAACGTGTCGCAAAAGATGGAAATGGGAGTGTACCCGCGGAAGCCATGGAAGCAGAAGATCCGTTGTTTATTCTGTATACCTCGGGTTCTACTGGTAAACCGAAAGGCGTCGTTCACACCACGGCAGGATATATGGTCTGGGCCAATTATACCTTCGTGAATGTGTTTCAGTACCAACCAGGACAAGTGCATTTTTGTACCGCAGATATTGGTTGGATAACTGGACACAGCTACATTATTTATGGACCCTTAAGTGCAGGTGCTACTTCGCTTATGTTTGAAGGCGTCCCCACGTGGCCCGATGCAGGAAGGTTTTGGGAAATCGTGGAAAAACACAAGGTCGACATACTTTATACGGCGCCTACGGCCATTCGAAGTTTAATGGGATTCGGTACGGATTTCATTGAAGGAAAGGATTTGAGTTCCTTGAAGGTGCTCGGTTCGGTGGGAGAGCCCATCAATGAAGAGGCGTGGCATTGGTACGATGACAACATCGGTAAGAACAATTGTCCCATCGTGGACACGTGGTGGCAAACCGAAACCGGAGGTATCATGATTTCCAACTTGGCAGGCGTTACTCCAGCAAAGCCTTCCTATGCCACCTTGCCTTTACCTGGGATTCAACCCTGTTTAGTAGACGATCAAGGCCTGGAGATTGAGGGAAATGAAGTCAATGGGAACTTGTGCATTAAATTCCCATGGCCGGGCATGATTCGCACCACCTACAACGACCACGAGCGTTGCCGTCAAACCTATTTCTCGGTGTATAACAACTTATACTTCACAGGAGACGGTTGCTTGCGCGATGCCGAAGGAATGTATCGGATTACGGGTAGGGTAGATGATGTATTGAACGTAAGTGGTCACCGCATTGGAACAGCCGAAGTGGAGAATGCCATCAATATGCATGACCGCATCATTGAAAGTGCCGTGGTAGGCTTTCCGCACGACATCAAGGGTCAAGGCATTTATGCCTACGTGATTTTGGATGGCGGAAGCTACGACGAAAAAACTATCCAAACCGAAGTATTGGCTTCGGTTACCAAAGAAATCGGCCCCATTGCGAAACCTGATCGCATCCTGGTGGTGCCGGGATTGCCTAAAACACGGAGTGGGAAAATCATGCGCAGAATTTTGCGAAAGATTGCCGAAGGTGATGTTTCAAATTTAGGAGATACGAGTACCTTGTTAGACCCTGGCGTGGTGGATGAGATCATACTCCGCGCTAAAGGGTGATTAGAATTCTTTTGGCAGGTATTTTATTACTTCTTGCGGTTCGTTTGACGGCTCAGCAAGAAATCACCACTGAATCCATCGATTTTTGGAAACCGGTAGCCGATACCTTTTCGTATTTCAATCATCAAGATTCATTGCGAGCGAGCTATTCGTTACCTCCATCGTTCAAAAAGCCGTCCGCTTGGATTGAAGAACAGCATGAATATAGGTTTTATAGCTTGAACGATACGCTTGGATTTTCTTTAGATAGCGTGTTTCAAATCATCGATTCTGAAAAGGAGTTTTGGAGATTATGTGCCGCAAAAACGTGGTGTTTCGCACATCCATCGGAGGTGTTCCCACATTTAATTTGTCGCCTGTCGAATAAAACTAAAATTGGCCTGGTGAATACCGCGGATTTAATCATTTGGGATCGCATTCGAAGCGGTGAACTTAAATTCTACGGCCATGGAGGGGGGATGCAAGAGGATATATTCACGGTTGCCGGACGAGCCTCATGGATTCTAAATTGGATGACAGGTGAAAACTTTGCCTCTGTAGGGATTGAATTGACACCCGCCTTGGCCCGTGAATATCAAGCAGCTTGGGTTCGGTATATTGAAACAAATTCACAGTAGTATAAGCGTGGCCTTCGATACACTCCGCCAGGGCGGACCACTCAGTCCACGGGGTTAGATTGAACAGGCTGAGTAGTATGCCGTGGCATACGTATCGAAGCCTGCGGTAAAGGAAATGTGGCCTTCGGTACAACCCTTCGGGTCACTCAGTCCACTGGGAGATTGAGCAGGCTGAATGCGTAGCGTATCGAAGCCTGCGGTAATGGGAATGTGGCCTTCGATACAACCCTTCGGGTCACTCAGTCCACGGGAAAAGAGCAGGCTGAGTAGCGCAGCGTATCGAAGCCTGCGATAATGGAAATGTGGCCTTCGGTACAACCCTTTGGGTCACTCAGTCCACGGGGAGAATTATTGAGTTGGCCCTAAAGATTTTCTTGGCAGCATATTTTAAGCTTGTATATTTTCCATCAATTAGGGCTTGTTTCTTTTTTCTTGTCCAACCCTGAATTTGTTTTTCACGGTAATAAGCAAAATCAATTCGTTGGTATAATTCAAAGTAAACTAACTGAACTGGACCGTAACGCTTCGTGTGATTCGCTCCGTTTCCCGTTTCATGTTCATGTAATCTTCTTATTAAATTTTTCGTACTCCCAACGTAAAACGTTCCGTTTGCACATTTGAGAATATACATGAATCCCGCCATAAAAACTTTTGAATAGAGAACAACGAAAGCTTCTTAAATTATTGTGCGTTGTATTCAAGCATGCTGAGTAGCGCAGCGTATCGCCGACTGCGGTAAAGGACTGTGGCCTTCGGTACAACCCTTCGGGTCACTCAGTCCACTGGGGGAGATTGAGCATGCTGAGTAGTATGCCGCGGCATACGTATCTCCGCCTGCGGTAAAGGACTGTGGCCTTCGGTACAATCCTTCGGGTCACTCAGTCCACGGGGTTAGATTGAGCAGGCTGAGTAGTATGCCGTGGCATACGTATCGAAGCCTGCGATTATGGTGATGTGGCCTTCGATACAACCCTTCGGATCACTCAGTCCACGGTGTATAAAAAAAGGGGCCGAAGCCCCTTTTTCTGTTAACAGCAGTAAGTTAGGTTTTTACTGTTTAACAAGGTTTGTAATTTGGATTCGGTCGCCTTGCATGATTTTCACCATGTAGGCTCCTCGAGCTAGACCTGCTAATGGAATTTCCAAGGTATGTCCTTCCATTCGCACATTGGCAATGATTTTTCCTTCCATGGAAAGCACCATTACCTGTGCATTCATGGCCTCGCTGGACGATACCATAACTTGTTCCGTAAAAGGATTCGGATACACCAACAACGTGGATGTTTCCTCACCTAATCCTGCGCAACCGCTCACCTCAATGTTGATGGTGTCGGTAGCCGAACATTCAAATCCATTAGTGGCAATGACGGAGTAAATACCCGGTGCTGTAACTTGAATGCTGCTGTTGGTAGCTCCAGTATTCCAGTTAAAGATGGCTCCGGCGCTTGCTGTGGCATTGAGGGTGTAGGGCAAGTTGTAGTCGCAAATCATTGTATCTGGACCTAAGTTGACGGTAGGTACTGGATTCACGGTAACGGTTACCTGAGCGGTATCTGAACATCCATTGGCAGCCGTTCCTATCACATCGTAGGTTTGCGTAGTCGTTGGTGTAAATGGTACGCCGTCTTGAACGTTGTTGTTCCATTGATACGTATCTGCTCCGGAACCGCTTAAGGTCGTAGGGTTGCCCTCGCAGATTTGCTGGTTAGCCCCACCTGAAACAATGGGAGCAATTCCTACGCTTACCGTCACGGGAACAATCGCAGAGGTGCAGCCCGTTCCACTCCAGCTTATTTTAGCTACACCAGGACCTGAATTACCCGTCATGGTATTTCCGCTGGTATCTGGCATAGCCAAGTTACCAGCAATCAATAATTCGTTGGTCATTTGGTAAGCTGCGGTAGGGGTGTATCCTGCGGGAACGTACGAGGTTGAGGTATAAACATATCCTGACCCTCCAGAAGAAGTTGGCCAACTTGTACATCCACCATACCATCCTCCACCAGCACCACCGTTAGCCCAGTTGTCTGACCCTCTGGCACCACCATTGTATCCACCCAAGGAACATGTATTGCTTTCGGTATTCGGGGTAGCAAAACCAAATGATCCAGGAACAACACTTGAACCGTAGTTAGAACTTCCACCCGTTGTTTGGGTTGCACCTGTAATATTCGTGCTATTTGCTGTAAAGTTAGGAGCACTTAAACCGCCTCCGTCGTTTCCTACATACATCATGTTTTCGTAATTCGATCCGTGGCGACCACCGCCTCCTCCAGCAACTAAAATTCGTGAGTACAATCCGGCATTATCGTTCCATACTCCTCCAACTAATCGGAAGTCTGTAGCACCTCCACCACCGGTTGATTTCCAACTTGAATTCATACAGCCTGATCCTTGTCCTCCTACAAATACATACAAGGTAGTTCCCGCATTCAAATACACATCCCCTTTGGAATATCCACCACGACCACCGAGCGATGTGTTAGGGTTAACAGGATCATTTCCTCCTTGTGCACCCCATGCTTCCAAGGTATAGGTTCCGGATACCGGTGCGGTAAAGGATTGAACAGCCCCAGTGAAGTTGAAAGTTTGTGAGCCACCTTGTGGAGTAGATGATTGAACATAATATGTCGTAGAGGTATTTAAGACGGGAGTTGTGTAAGATGAATCATTCGTAAGTAATCCCGTACCATTGGCATTGGACCACCAAGAGTATCCGCTTGGACTTCCTGTTGCAGTTAAAACCGTACTTGCAGTGGCGTTGCCGCAGAAGTTGGTGTTCCCAGAAACCATGGGAGAAGCTAATGCGTTAACAGTTACAACCACCGGCACGTTTTGCGCTGCGCAAAGGCCTGTGTCCAAGCTTGCATAATAAGTCGTTGTAGCATTCAATATAGGTGTAGTGAAAGAATTTCCACTTCCAACAAGGTTGTTGCCTGCTGGATCGCTGTACCAATAAATGGTTCCATTACCTGTCGCCGTTACGGTAGCGGTTTGCCCACATCCAACAGCTGTTCCTGTTGCGGTTGGCAATGGAAGGGGTGCAACACTAACAGTTACCGGCACCAAAGTAGAAGTACAAGAAGGTACTTGCGGTACGATATCCACTGACCCAGGACCGTTGTTTAAAGCAGATGAAACATAGGTGCCCGTGTAGAAGTTTCCACCTCCACCACCGGAACCAACGCGGCAACCTGCACCACCACCACCGGAATATCCACCGCCGCCGCCGCCGATGGCTTCGTAATTGGTATGCATCCCTGCTCCAGCGCCACCTCCAAAACCTCCATCAGTGCTGTTGTTCCAATTCCCGGAAAACGCTTGATTGGCTCCTCCTACACCTCCGTTGCTGAAGGATTGACCGATAAATCCACCGTAGGTACCTTGAATTCCTGCACCATTCCATCCCGCACCACTCGTTCCACCACCCGAAGTTCCAGCGCTTCCATTCGTTCCTCCGTTTCCGTTATTGCACCAGCTCCCTGCGGACATAACACCATTCCCACCAGCTGTTACGTTGTAGGCACTTGCATCAACTCCGTTAAGAACATAAGGATACGATATTCCATCGCCTTCTGCGGCACCACCACCACCACCGGCTGCAAGGATGAGCTGGCCTGTAGTTTGATTGTAAACAAAGGTTCCACCACCACCACCACCGGCCCATCCTGTGGTAAAATCAAGTGTTCCACCTTCTTGACCGCAAAGTACTTTGATGACATGTCCTTGAGTAAGCGATGTAGAAATTGTGATGGATGCACCGTTTCCACCTAACGCAGTATTCGCGTCGCCACCTTTTGCTCCACGAGCAGTAATGGTGTAGGTTCCGGAGGAAGGCACCGTCCATTCTTGAATTCCTTGAGTTCCGATCGTCACAGAACCGGCTAAATTGGAGTTGGCATACGCAGCATTGATTTGTGCTTGGTTAGGACCGTTGACTCCGCTTGCGCCGGCATTTGTAAAGTTGTAGGCATTACCACCTCCAGCGCCGTTTCCGCTGGCAGCGTAAAAGGTGGTTGTGGTTCCAAGGGCAGGTGTTGTAAAAGGTGAACCAGTACCAACTACGTTGTTGCCTAATGAATCGCTGTACCATACAATAGTGTTCCCACCGCCACCGTTGGCCGTTAAAGTAGCTGTTTGACCGCAATTGATGGTCGTTGCACCCGCCACCGTTGGCGGGGCAATGTTGGAGTTCACGGTAACTTGCGCTGGCGTAAGTGAACTCTGACAATTCGGTGCTCCTTGGCACGGCTTGTTAAAGTTGGTCATGGTTGCAGTAAACGTACCGCAACATCCGTCATGGGTTCTTCCATAAATACCAAAAACCTGTCCTGCAGTAACTTGAACCGTTGTGGTACCCGACCCAGAGTTAGTCGTGATGGGAAAATCAACGCCGTTAACTCGGTATCCGTAGGTGTCATAGGTTGGGTCATTGTGCACTACTGTCCAGTTCCAACTGATCGTTCCACTGAATGGAACAGTAATTTCGTAAATCGTGTAGGCATTCGCATTGGTACTGTTAGGACCTGTTAAGGAAATCGTATTCGGCGCACCTCCGGTACTTACCGACCCATTTCCACCGTTAAGTTGTACTAAGTTCCAGTTCGGAATGTCGTAGCAGTTATCAAACCCTACGCTTTGGGCAGGACCTGCTTGTCCTGAAGAAGCTCCAACGTAATACGTAGTATTCGAAGAAAGGGAAGGAGTCGTGAAAGAGGCACCTGTACCAACTTGGTTTTGTCCTGCTGGGTCAGAGTACCACGTGTATGTTCCAACGCCGCCCGCAGCCGTTAACGTTGCTGTTTGACCGCAAGTGATGGTTGCATTCGTGGCTGTAGGAGCAACGGGTTGCGTAACAGTAACGGCAACAGGAACATTTTGCGCTGCGCATACACCAGTTCCCAAACTTACATAGTAAGTGGTGTTTTGGGTTAGAACAGGAGTCGTGAAACTGTTACCTGTTCCTATTTGATTGGTTCCTTGAGCGTCACTGTACCAGTAAATGGTTCCGTTTCCTGAAGCATTTAACGTTGCAGTCTGCCCGCAAGCAATCGTTGCACCGTTAGCTGCAGGTTGGCCCAAGGGGTTTACCGTCACTTGGACAGGCACCAATGCCGATTGGCACGTAGCATTCACAGGGGTTAGGATCAATTGACCGTTCGCTTGAGCAAGAGATCCTCCTCCAACGGTACTGGTAATGTTGGAAGCGGCAGGAATCGCAAAATTGCTTCCACCTCCACCACCGCCGCCGCCGCAGCTGACGCAACCGGGTTGTGAAGCACCTCCACCTCCACCGGTATAGCCGCCTCCGCCACCTCCGGCACCCGAAAGGCGTTCTTGGGTTCCACCGCATCCACCTGTTCCACCGGATCCACCGCCACCGAAACCACCTGCTCCCGAGTTGCCTCCACAGGAGCCGAATTGGCTGGCACCGGGTGTTACACCGTATCCACCACCGCCGCCGCCTGTACCTTCATCTCCTTGCGTTGCTCCACCGTTTCCGCCTCCATTGGCCGTTCCAGGAAGTCCTTGTACGGTACCCGTTCCTCCGGTTCCACCGGAAGGACCTGCTCCGTTCGCACCAGCAACTCCACCTGTACCGCACGATCCGTTTGAACCTGCTGTAGCACCACCATTTCCTCCGTTACCCACTTGAGGACAACCTTCGTCTCCGGCAGCACCTCCTCCGCCACCCGCAGATACCAAATGGTTTCCGTTGGCATCGAGAATTCCTGTAAATCCTCCACCGCCGCTTCCGCAACGGTTATATTGACTGTTGCCACCGGCTCCACCGACGACAATGGTAAGTACTTGACCAGTTGTTACTGGAATGGTCGCCTGCATCCGTCCACCAGCACCCGCTTGTCCAACCCCTCCGGGATAAACGCCACCGCCGGCTCCGTAAGCGTCGATGGTTAATTGTGTGACTCCCACAGGAACGGTGTAGGTTTGAACAGCGCCTGTATAAGTGAAAGTTTGGGGTTGCGCATTGGAAACTGCTCCGGAGGCAACATAATAGGTGGTTGTAGCAGCAAGGGCTGGCGTTGTGAATGGGGAGCCTACACCAGCAGTCTGTGAGCCCGCAGCGTTGGAATACCAAATGTAAGAGTTAACTCCTCCGCCTGTGGCAGTTAGCGTGGCTGTTTGCCCACAATTGATGGTCAAGCCGTTGGCGGTAGGTGGGGCAATGTTGCTATTCACCGTTACCGTAACTGGAACCAACACGGAAAGGCAGGTTCCATCGTCATTTTGCAAGTAAAAGGTAGTATTACTATAAATGGTGGCGGTGGTAAACGGTGATCCCGTTCCCGCGAGTTGCGTTCCGGCTTGATCGAAGTACCAATTGTAGGTTGTTCCACCCGAAGCGGTTAAGGTACCGGTTTGTCCACAAGTGATGGTAATACCGGAACTAGTCGGGGTAGGTGCCACGCATTGTCCTGTTGCTAAGAAAGAAATCGCAACAATAATCAATGCAGCAAAGTTGCGTAGATAGTAGTTTTTAATCATAACGTTAGGTTTAGTTGGTACAATTTAGAAAATCAAAACCAAACGTTAAATAAATGTTAATAAGTTTTTATTAGAATTATTTTCGAATTAACGAAGTTGTTCCATTTTTACATTTGAGTGAACAAGAAACACAATTTCTTCTTACGTATGTAATTTGACAATTTTATTTGCCAAAATAAGAACAACGTACCAATGTATATTAAAAGCAAATTGATTTAACCTTAAAAATCAAAGGCCGAAATTTATTGCCTTACACGAAATCAGTTTAATTGAGATTATGTCCTGTCCACTCCGTAGCATGCAGATTTTTGGTTGAAATATAGGATACAGTATATGACATAGTATTCAATGCATCGATTACAAAATCTACCTTTAGATTCATGTTTTCGGGATGTACCTCTATTTCGAAAGGTTCTTTATTATCTTCAGTTTGAATTAACATTTTTAGTGACAAGGTGAAACGTTGGGAAGAATACCCGAAGATTCGGCTTGAATAAAATGTTTTAATAAATTTTATCTCCTTAATTTCTTCTCTTTTATATTTTGAAGATTTGTTGCTGAACGGGTCATCAAGCTGAATCCAATCTGCATGTATTATTATTTTATCATGCAAAGCATTTTTAACTCGGTTCACCATAGCAATCAGTTTGTAGATTGCATATAATGCGAGAATCGAGAAAATGATCCAAGCCTTAGAAAACACACTCATTAATGGCTGAAAAGTCATAATCCCAAGTACTATCGCCATGACACCAAATATATAAAAGTAATCAGCAAAAAGTGGGGAATCCAAACGGATTTCATCAGGTTTGTCAACATGGTAAACATATTTTTTTTGAAGAAAAAATAACCCTAGAATATAGCTAATCAATCCTAGCACAAACATGCTAGTCGACACTGCCACAGGTACAAAATTGGCTATCATTTCAAATCCGTAGAGAAATAGCAAGCCAGTCGCAAAAACGAGTAAAACTAAAAATGTAACTATTAAAAAATTACGCATATTCAGGGTTTTTTAAAGATTGCTGATTTTGATACATCGCACAGGCATGCCCTCGCTTTTCGGGGCAGAATCGTAGTCGTAACAGTCACACGTGTGAAATGTAATGAAATAGGCACTAGGTGAATTAATCGCTTTCGGGTAGGTCTTATTTATAACATTGTTTTTTGTCCAAAAGTAGGCGCAATTCTCAATGGTGTGTTTTCCTTTTTTTGAGTAATATCCTGATGGTAAAGCACTGAAACCTGTGGAGTTAGAGCCATTACAACTCCAAATCCATCCGTTGTCGGATTTGCAGTCAGAGATACTACCTTTGCTGCCTAACCAATAAATAGGGGCTATATTCTTTTGATAATCTTGAACGGATGGGATTTTCCAACCTTTGGGAGCTAAACCTCTTTTGTCTGTTAACGCGTAATGATTGTAGTATTTTCCAAAACGCCTATTTTTGATGTTATAAAATTTCCAACACCAGGCAGGTTTCTTTTTCCGAGTTGCCTCTTGCCATGCCTTTGAATTTTTTGCTTCCTGTATTTTGTCACCATTACAAAAAGTGGATGTCTGAAGATTTTCTGACATCCATTCCTGATTTTGAATTATAACACTTTGAAATTCATTTCCGTCTTGATCTTGATTTTTTATATAATTTCCTGAATACGAGAAACTGCAACTTTCAATGGTTAAAGCTATCATTATTCCAACAGCAAAAAAACCTAGATTTTTCATGATTTGTTTATATAAATGTTGGGTAAATGTAAATAATTTTAATTATACAAATCTTGGTGTGGTAAAAATTATCAAATGAACTATTCAATAAGTTTTGTTTTTCAGGAGTGTAATAACGAATGCGATATCCCATTACCTGTCTTTTTCACGCAATAATAAACATGTTTGAAAATTCTTTGAATTTGCGATGAGTTACAATCTGATGATCTGTGGTTGTTCGCGCAGTTGATTCTATACCACAAAAAAAAATCCTGATGCGACATCAGGATTTTAGTGTGGGAGTTGACGGGTTCGAACCGCCGACCCTCTGCTTGTAAGGCAGATGCTCTGAACCAGCTGAGCTAAACTCC
>JBJOJZ010000112.1:0-12822 GCA_046046325.1 Bacteroidota bacterium | reverse complement strand
TTGTGTCAATTTAACACTTTCAAATATACGAAATACCCGAAACGTGAAACAAGAAATCAAAAAAAATGCTCCTTTTGAACTGAACCCGAACGTTTCAGTTGATTGTGTTATTTTTGGATTTGACTTTGATAAACTCAATGTTTTGGTGATTGATCGTGCTGACGGAACCTTGGTTCCATGTGCATTACCCGGAAATTTAATTTACAATCATGAACATTTGGACCAAGCCGCGATTCGTGTTTTGGAAGAATTGACGGGCTTGAAAAACATCTATCTCGAGCAAATTGGTGCATTTGGTGATCCAGAACGAATTTCGAAAGCTTCGGACCAATCATGGCTACAAAAGGTTAGAGCTCAACCCGAGGCTCGGGTAATCACCGTTGCTTATTTTTCGTTAGTAAAAATGGAGGATTATGTTCCCCAAGCCTCCTCCTTTGCTAAATATGCGGCTTGGATTCCGCTGAACGATATCCATGAATTGGCTTTTGATCATATGGAAATTTTAGACGCGGCGAAAAGGCAACTCAAACAAATGATCAACATTCGCCCAATCGGATTCAATTTACTGCCGGAGAAGTTTACCCTTGGTCAACTTCACAAGCTTTATGAGGCCATACTAGATAAACCCATGGATAAACGAAATTTTCGACGTAAAATCCAAAAGTTGAATTTAGTCAAATCCTTAGAAGAGAAGCAATTAGGAGTGCCTCATAAGCCTTCGCAACTCTTCATGTTCGATGAGAAAAACTACCAAAAATTGATGCAAACTGGAATCAACAATTTTGGATTTTAGGCCAAGCTCTTCATTTTCTAATTATCAATCATAACATGTTTTCATTCATTGGAATGAATATTTTATTCAATTAACTCCATTTTTTTGAGTTAACGGTGATCGATTATGTAACTTTCACCCTTGGAGAATTGTTTTTAATTGAAACTGCAAGTTTTGGAGCAAAACGTTTACACGAACATTGTACGGGAAAATCAGTCAGGCCTCATGAGGTACGCCCTCAATTTTTTAGGCTCTGCTGATGACGCCCGTGATGTGGTGCAAGATGTTTTCGAAAAGCTGTGGATTCATGCTGAACGAATTGAAGTAGAAAAGGCGAAGGGCTGGTTATACACTTGCGCCCACAATACGATGCTGAACTTTATCAAGCGTCGCAACCGTCTATCCTACATGCAATCGGTTCATTTGGATGCTGGCAGCAGTGTCGACCGTTTTTCGTTTGAATCGAACGAAATTATTGAAAAAACGGTGAGCATGCTTCCTCCCTTGCAGAAAAGCATCATACTGTTACGGGACCTCGAAGGCTACAGCTACGAGGAAATCGGCGACCTTTTGGAGCTGAACCCGTCGCAAGTAAAGGTGTACCTCTTTCGAGCACGATTGAAGGTGAAAAATCAATTAAAAACCGTTCATTTCTTCGCTTGAATACTCCCAACCACGATAATATTGACTATTGGCTCTTCGATTGGGTGGAAGGAAATCTTTCTACTGAGCAAGAAGAACAACTACAGTTGTTCCTCCTGTTGAATCCAGAGTATGAGATCGATGTAGAAGCATGGAAATCTTCAAAGATTAATTTTCCCGTTACGGAAGAAGTACAAGAAAGTTTGGCGGCTATTTCCCGTACCAATGGAGCCATCATGGTTCGAAAAAATCACTTGTTGTGGTGGCTTGGAAAAATAGCGATCCCATCCATGATATTTCTTTTTTGGACGCCTTTTTCCAACTTCGGAAAATATCATGAACGGGCTTTTACCGGAAATCCATCGACCATAACCCCGAAAACTCATGTAACACCTAAAATGTCGAAGCACTTTGGCAGCTCGCTGCTTGAAGGAGCCCGGTTAAATCAAAAGCATCCTTACACAAAAGTTATCAACACTTCCAATGAACCCGAGTTCTTGTCGTTATCGCAACCTTTGACGGAAGAATTCAGTACAAGAAACCATAAGCAGTCATTTTTGGAACTTTCTAAAATCAACATACCACGTTCAACATTACTCATTAGCCCAAGTACTTTCGAGCTTCAATTCGTAGAAAATCTCCCACAGGTAACCGACAACGATGTTAAAAAGGAACGATTTAAAAAATCCTGGGACTGGACTTTGAATAAATCGAATGCCTTGAGTAAATTCTTGAAAAAGGATCAAGTGACCGCAACCCAGAAAGATAGGATTTACGTGGCACAAGAAGTTTCTCATTTAGACATTAACGAAGGATTTTCGGGAAATTCATCGCAAACCAAGGTTCAAAGTACAACCTTCATCCGTGGCTTGATGTCCGGACAATCGAAAATCAGTCAACAAATAAGTATTGATGGATACAATCGAAATGCAAAAAGCGGTTTTGGACTTGTGGCAAATTACAGCGACTTTAACCACAGTACCATTCGCGAATGGAATATTCGTATGGTTTATGCTCCTAAAATTGCTTTATCGAGGTACATCACCCTTGAACCGTCCTTGTCCTTCAATTTCGGACAAAAACAACTGAATCCCGAAAAAGTACTCAATCAAAGCACCTTTACTTACAACAGTATGTTATTGCAAAAATTCAACTACGATGTAAGCCTTCCTATCGGAAAAAACCTCTATTTCAGGGATTTGAATGCGGGAATTTTAATAAACCTTGGGCCTATTTACCTTGGAGCGCAATTACAGAATCTTTTACAACATCAAGACAACATTCATACGAACGATTTTAGTGTTATTGATCGCGCCAAACACCACACGATGCTGGTTGCAGGAACTGATTTCTCAGCCCAAAAAGGTCAAATTCGATTTTCTCCTCAGGTAATGCATGAATTCAACAACGAATATAACCGGACCCAAATGGGAGGAAGCCTTCAATTCAAAAACTTGGTCGTTGGTGGAAATTACGGTTTAGATAAATCATATACTGCAGTACTTGGATTCCACGGGGAAAACACCTCTATCCTATACCAGGCAACGAAAAGCAACAATCTAGCCACTCAGCAAAATTATTACTTGCATCAAGTAACCTTAAGAATTAGTTCAAAAGTTAGTCGTAAATCAAGACGTTATATATCTTTGTAATCATGAAAATAAAAAAGTTCAGTTTTTTCATCGTTTCACTAGCCATGGCAGCCACTGG
The DNA here is from genome assembly GCA_046046325.1 of Bacteroidota bacterium. Taxonomy (GTDB): domain Bacteria; phylum Bacteroidota; class Bacteroidia; order Flavobacteriales_D; family Crocinitomicaceae; genus UBA952. Next base: position 9,698 of record JBJOJZ010000112.1, on the reverse strand, counting down.
TTTGGCTCAAGATCCTACTTTCACACAGTTTTATGCCAATCCCATTTATTTGAACCCTGCGCTTGCTGGTTCAACAGGATGTCCGCGAATCGGCATGAACTACCGAAATGAGTGGCCACAATTAACTGGAAATTATGTTACATATAGCCTATCTTATGATAGTTACGTTAAGAACATTTCAGGTGGACTAGGCTTTATTGCCCTGCACGACCAGCAAGGAAGAGGAACCATTTCTACAACCATGGTAGGTGCAATTTACAGCTACAACCTAAAAATAACGCGAAAATTTTCTATGATGGCGGGTGTAAGGGCGGCCTACTTTCAGAAGTATTTAGACTGGAGTAAACTAACTTTCGGAGACATGATTGATCCTCGACGAGGGTTCATTTACCAGACCGGTGATGTTCCGAGGGGTAATGGCCGACGAGGTTTTTTCGATGCATCTGCAGGATTGGTTGGTTACACTGATATTTTTTATTTCGGTGTTGCGGCACATCACTTGAACCGACCTGATGAATCTATGATTTTGGGAACCAGCAAATTACCCATGAGGTTTACGGGACATGCCGGCGCAAATATTAAGTTAGGCCGAAGTAAATTTTCAAATTCTACCTCCATTAGTCCTAATGTAATTTACCAATATCAAAATGGATTTCAAGAGTTAAGCATTGGAACCTATATTCGATACGAGAATTTTACCGCTGGTGCGTGGTACCGTAACCGAGATGCGTTCATTTTATGTTTGGGAATTCAAACACCCAAGTTTAAAATTGGATACTCTTACGATATTACAGTTTCTAAATTAGGAAACGGTGTTTCTGGTGGATCGCACGAAGTCTCTCTTGGATTTAACTTAGCTTGTAAGAAGAAAGCGAAAAACTTCCGTAAAATTTCGTGTCCTTCATTCTAGGTCTATTGCTCTGAATCATACACTTTTCTGCCTCGGATAAAGGTCATTCTTGACCAATTATCCTCCGGAATGTTAGATTCACTCAACGCTTTTTCGGCGATAAAAAAATTAGCCTCCATCCCATTTGCTAAAGAACCTTTCTTGCGTTCAGAAAACGAAGCAAATTGCGGCCAAACGGTCATAGCCTTTAACGCATCATTCAAGTTAATAGACTCTGAACTTTGAAACCCACCTTGAGGTGAATCGGTGGGCGTCATGCGAAGTACAGCGGAGCGCAAGGTCAAAAACGGATTCATGGATTCCACTGGAAAATCCGTTCCAAAAGCAATCATACCAAATTGTTCTAACAAACTTCGATAAGTGTAAGCGTGCGAAAGTCTTTGTTTTCCTAATCGATGAATGGCCCAAGGGTAGTCGCTGGTAGCGTGTGTTGGCTGTACTGAAGGAAAGACCGCATAATCCTTAAACCAATGCAAATCTTGGGGATCTACGGTTTGAGCATGTTCAATTCTCCAACGATGATCGGGTTTGATCATAAATGCTTTCTTGAATGCCAGTAGAGCACATTTATTAGCAGAATCCCCTATGGCGTGAACATTTAATTGATAATCCAAGTTTAAACTTCGTTCCATCCATTTTGACAACTCGTGAGGAGAAACCAATAATAACCCATGATGATGAGGTTCATCCAAATACGGCTGCTTCAATAAAGCACCTCTAGAGCCCAATGCCCCATCCAAAAGGAGTTTAAAACTCCGAACTGAAAGATGTTCAGAAGAAAAATGTTTCAACTTAGCTGCCAAGGCAAAATTCTCCTCGGTGGCCATCAACATAGCATAAATATCAATCCGTAATTCCTTGGATTTATCCATGGCTTTTAACAATTGAAATTGTTTCGCGTTGATTCCCGCCTCATGCACCCCTGTGATTCCAAAATGCAGCAATTGCTGTTGAATGGTAATTATTGCATCGCGATATTCCTTTTGAGAGAAATCTATCATTACTGCTTCGGGAATCAACATTCCATGATCGATGAATAACCCTGTATCGAAGGATGAACTAAACGAAGGATTTCGATCTTTAATTTGATCCAACAAGGCGTCGTTAACCAACAAAGCGTGTCCATCGGTTCGATATAATGCAACCGGAATATCAGGAAACAACTCCGACAGTCTATCATTATTTGGCAAAACATCCCGAGACCAATTGGTTTGATTCCAACCTCGACCAATGATAAAATGACGCTTCTCTTTTTTAGCGTAATTTGAAATACTATCCAACATGTCCTCAATGGAACGGCATAGGGTTAAATCAACCCCCAAGTTTTGTTTGGCCAAGGAAAACAGGTGGGTATGTGCATCGGTAAATCCGGGATAAATGTGTTTTTTTTCAGCATCTATGCTTTTACCCCATCGATATTTGTTGAGAATTTGACGTTCAGGACCAACTTCCAGTACTTTCCCGTCGCTTATCGCCATTGCCTCCCCTAGGGAGTTTTCCTCGTCCAGGGTATGTATAACAGCGTTATGTACCACCAAATCTGCATACTTACGTTTCATGCAACTCGACATGAAAGCAAGTAACGTCAAAAAATATAAAGTTCTCATAAGGTTAAAAAGGTAATCCAATCCCAAAATTCAAGGATGGAATAAATGGTCGTGGAAGGCGTTTTTTTGCCAGTTGCATTTGTTCCTGCGGCGTCCCTCCGGTGATTCCATAATATTGGGCTCCGTCCAAATAATAAGCATCTCTTGAAGTAAAAATCCATCTCGACTCACTTGGAAGCGCTGGATTAAACATGGGAAAACCCACGTCAACACGTACGATCAAAATGCTTAAATCAATTCTTAAACCTGTGCCAAGAGTAAAGGCCAATTGCTTATAGAAGTCCTTCGTAAATTCAGCACCTTCACGGTTTTCGTCTTTACGGTAGGTCCAAATATTCCCAAAATCAGAGAAAACACAGGACGAAAGCATTCCACCTAATGGAAATCTGAATTCCAATGATCCAAAAAAACGAATATCTCCTAATTGAGTTACAGTACCCGTAGAATCTCTGTATCCTCTGTAGGCTCCTGGCCCTAGGGACCTTGCTTTCCATCCTCGATTATCGTTTGGCCCTCCCCCGAAAAAACTATAATCATAAGGCATGGAAGTGGTCGAATTGCCATAAGGGACTCCCACTCCAGCACTTATTTTGGCAGCAAGTTGCAAATCAGCTTTGAAGCGTCGAATTAGCGTAAACTGATGATCGGTTCGAAAAAACTGTGCAAAGGCATTCCCCAGCACGGTTTGAATGCCGCCAGGAAGCGTGTCCTGATGGTTGCTAAATCGACGCAAGGTATTACCAGCAAAAGAAGTTGAGTTAAAATAACGTAAATCAGCCAATATTCTCCTGGCAGAATGCCCTTCATCGGCGCGAAAATCTTTCTTTACATTTGACCAATCGAATTGGAATTTAAAATCCTCCCAAATGAGTTGGTTGCTGTATGAATTTCTAAGAAACAAATCATTTAACGCATTAATCTGAGCTTCAAAAAAATTATCTTTTTTAAATTGAACAAATTTTACGGTGGACATTCCGGGCAAGCCAACCGTGAAGACTTGGGTTTTCCCCACTAACCACTTCCACGTATAGCTGAATTGAAGCACAGAACGGTCAAAAATGTCACGGTGTTCGACATTCGCCGCTGCATTGAAAACCGTTGAGGGTTTTTGCCGTTTAGAAATTAACCATACGGGGACAGGAAATAAACCAGGTACTTCCAACTTAATGTTGGGACCAAATTCAAACGTATTAAAGGTCCTACCCTCGGTGATACCATCGGCAAAAACCACGGGTTGAGAATCAAATCCACCGCCGAGTGAAATGCTCAGCCGCTCCCCTCCTCGGAAAACATTTTTATTTTGATAATTTAAGGATGCATTAACCCCTAACAAACCGAAAGATGAAGTAAATCGAGGTTCGAAAGCGAAGGATTGAATTTTGGATTGCGTTAAAAAATAATGCACGTCCACACTTTTCTTCCCGACGTTTTCCTTTAACACAGGTTTAATTGCCGTAAATAAATCGAGTTGATTTAAAAATTGATAGCTTCTTTCAACGTACTTATCTTTATAAACATTGGTAGGTTCCAAATAATTTTGCAGCTCCAAGAGATGAGGTCGCACCCCGGGTTTTTCTCCGTTAAAGTATAGCTCAACTACTCGGTAGGGATTGATGTCCGATTTCGTTAATTTGAAACGCTTGGCCGCTTTTTTATCGCATTTAAGTTCGGCGTATTTTAACGATTCATACGTGTCTAAAAATCCTCGTTCCCCCTGCTCCCCTTCATTCGAAGAACCCTTTAACGATTTGTACCTGCCAAAAGTTCCTTTTACATTGTTTGAATCACTTAAGTGGAAAAATACGCGATTCACCACATACCTTTCAAAGGGTACAACCACCAAGCTATCCTTAATCTCCGGGTGAACTGCTTTTCGCGGTAGAAATTGAACCTGTAGTTTTGCACGTTTCGTACGTGCGTTGGTATCTACCTCGTACCTTACATTGTCCCCTGTGAAGCCGTATAAACCAAAATTACGAAAGTACCTTGCAACTTCCTCCGCTTGAGAAGCCAATAGATCTTCATCCAAAGGTTTACCGATGAGCGGGTGTTCGCTATTCTTTTTCTGTTCATCTTCAAGAAAGGCTTTATAGAAATTGGTGAGCGTACTCGGACCGCTCATAGAAATTGAATCGATAACATAAGGTTTACCAGCAACAACATCAAACCGTAGAGTAACCGTTTGATTATCTAAATTTTTAAGCGTTTTTGATGACACATGGGATTCATAAAATCCCTTTCTTTTCAAAAAAATGGTCATTTGTGACTGAGAAATACCGTAGAGGGTTGAATCATAAATCGCTGGACGCTCACCGTATTTGTATTTTAACCACTCCCTGAAAAACCTTTGAGGATCCAAGGTATCCTTTAAAGGAATGATTTTCTGACTGTAATACTCCTGACCTTTGGACCGTGCCTGAGCAATGCGTCGAGCATTAATATCTGCCATTTTGCCAATCCGTTTCGCATTGATATTGGATAACTTCTCGTTTTTAGTCTTTCGTTTATGAGCAACTTTAGCCGAGTCCACGGCATTATAAATAATCAATCGAATGGGGATGCCTAGTACCTTTTGATTGGGTTGTTGACGAAGAAGGGAATAGAGGTCAGAACTACTCACCATTGAACCTTCTTGTGTTAAATTCACCTCAACTTTCTTGAGTAAATACTGATTCTTTGGAACATTTTTACTTAGGCGACACGCCGTTAAAAATATCAGCAGGCAAACACTAAAAAGAATACCTTTGTTCATCGGGTATAAAGTTAAGCAATTCGACGTATGCAACGGTTAACCAAAAACCAACTTCACGACTTAAAATCACTTCACCACAAGAAAGGACGAGAAGAACAAGGCAGGTACCTAGTAGAGGGAAATAAAATGGTAGAAGAGGCCCTTGATTCCTCGTTTGTTGAGATCGATTGTGTCCTTCATACAGAATCCTTTGATGCATCGACCATCTCCAGTTCAATCCCATCGTTTCATGTTTCCCCGACCGAAATGCAACGGATTTCAACCTTAAAATCGCCTCAAGAAGTGATTGCCGTTTGCCGAATCCCAGCCTTCAACTCGCCGAAAGGGAATCGTATTCTATGCTTAGATGGTATTCAAGACCCCGGAAATTTAGGCAGTATGCTTCGGATCGCAGACTGGTTTGGTATTTCAGAAGTAGTGCTTTCTAAGGGATCGGTGGATTGTTACAATCCCAAAACCGTTCAGGCATCGATGGGGAGCATCTTTAGGACTTCTGTTCAGTATACAGAACTTGATGTATTTCTGAAACAAACCAATTTACCCATTTACGGCGCTGTATTGGAAGGAGCGTCGATTCAAGACCTTGTATGGCCACCGGAAGGAATCCTCGTCATCGGTAGCGAGAGTACCGGAATTTCGCCATCTGTCTTGCCCCTATTACACAATCGCATTACCATTCCACGGTTTGGAAACGCGGAATCCTTAAATGCTGCCATTGCTTGCGGTATTTTGTGCGCTAAATGGAGCGGAATCTAACCTTTTGATAACACAAATATGGTAAAAGCAATGTACTTTTGCGTTTTACGCCGTTCATGATTGACACCGACCTTTACAAAGCCAAAGAGCTTTATCCCTTTCAAGCCGCAACGGTTGAACAAGTACTTCAGGAATTGAGGAGCAACGGGCAGCCCTTTAACCTGCTCTACCAATTACCAACTGGGGGAGGAAAAACGGTTATTTTTTCCGCAATTGCCAAACAGTATATACAAGAATGGAATAAACGAGTTCTCATTCTCACCCATCGAATCGAGCTATCCATACAAACCTCCCAGCAACTATTGGCCATTGGTGTACCCAATAAAATCATCAATTCCGGGGTAAAAACCATAGAAGATCAAACTGACTGCAATTGTTATATTGCCATGGTTGAAACACTCAATAACCGATTGCAAGACGACCAAAATTTTATTGAGGGTGTAGGACTTGTGATTGTGGATGAAGCACATTACAATAGTTTCCGGAAAATCTTTCAATACTACAAGGAAAGCAATATTCTTGGTGTTACCGCTACGCCGCTCAGCAGCAATAAAGCCTTGCCGTTGAAAGACCACTACCACAAGTTGATCCATGGGGAAAGCATCAAAGGACTCATCGAACTTGGTTATTTGGCCGATGCCGAAACCTACAACTACGACGTGAACCTACACGGGCTAAAAATTGGCAACAACGGCGATTTTACCGTCAGCAGTTCCGATGTCGTTTTCAGCAATTATTTCATGCAGGAAAAATTACTGTTTGCCTACGAAGAAGTTGCCCTTGGCACCAAAACCCTGATTTTCAATGCGGGAATCGAAACCTCGATTCAAGTGTTTGAACTGTTCAAAAAACACAAATATAACGTTCGACACCTCGACAGTACGATGGGGGAAAAGGAACGCAAAGACGTGTTAAGCTGGTTCAAAAAAACGCCGAATGCGGTCCTTACCTCGGTGGGAATTTTAACCACGGGGTTTGACGAACCGACCGTGAAAACCATCATCATCAACCGTGCAACGCGATCGTTGACCTTATATCACCAAATGATTGGCCGTGGTTCACGTAAAATACCCGGTAAAGACACCTTTCAAGTCATCGACCTTGGAAATAACGTGCGTCGCTTTGGTTATTGGCAAGATCATGTTAATTGGCAGGACGCCTTCCGTTTTCCCGATCGATTCTTGGAGTCGCGCATCTCAGAGCTGGAGGACCTCGAGTTTGAGGTGGAATTTGAATTTCCCAAGGGTTATGAAAAATACCTCGACCTTGAGGTGTTAAACCGGTTCAACATGAAAGAAAACTATTACGAATGCCTTGACGCTGGGATCAAAGGAAAACTGTCGGTTGAAAACTCCTTGAACAACCATTTTGAGGCCATTACGGGGAAAGCAAAAAATCAAGACGAAGGTATTCGCTGCGTTGAAATGCTCCAAGAACACATCAACCATCGGCTGAAAAATTACACGCGCTGCATTTCTAAATCAACCGAAAACTACCTCAAATATTTGGTGGAAACGTATAACCGTCAACTAAGTCAAAAAATCAGAATGCACTTTGATGAGTAATTTTTGTACTTTTAAGGATATGCAGAGAACATTCCTCCTGTTGATCATCGTGTTGGGCATGCATTCGCTTTTTGCACAAAAAAACGCGGTTCGGGCTTATTTTAATACGGTTCAATTTTACGATCCCGAAATAGGGAATTACCTGGAACTTCATTTTCAATTCGATGCGCGCAGCACGAAATTCAAAGCCACTAAAGACGGATTACAAGCAACTGTTTTTCTCAGCATCGAGATTAAAGACAGCATCAAGACCGTATTCAGCGATGCATATTTATTGAACAGTCCCTTATTCTCGGACAGCGTAGTGGAGGACTTTTACGAACTGAGAAGGGTTCCACTCCCTCCAGGAATCCATCAAATCAACCTTAAAATTGCAGACCAAAACACGGAAAAATCGATGGTCCAAGGAAGCCAACTGATTGAAGTGCTTGATTTATCGAAATCAGCAAGCATATCTCACCTTGAAGCGATTGAAATTGCAGTACCGGACACCACCGAGGGCGTTTTCCAAAAAAATGGCTATCAAATGGTGCCGAAAATCAACGCCTATTTCGGAACTCAATTAAGTAAGATTCCTTTTTATTACGAGGTGTATTTCAATTCAACCAACAAGCAACAGCGTTTTTTTCTTGAAGAAAGAGTCATCGATACCGAAGCGCAAAAAGAACTATACGCCTATCATCAAAGCTACGAAATCAAAGAACGTAATCCTGTTATACCGAGGTTAAAAACCATTGATATCGCCCCACTTCCCAGCGGAGCGTATGCCTACGAAGTATCCCTCATCAACGAAAAAGATAGCGTTTTACAAACCAGTACCTACACCTTCGAACGCGGAAATTTTAGCGCAGATGACACCCTTGATTTTCATAATGTAGTCATGGACCCTGCTTTTCAAACCTCCATCAGCGATGATAGCTTGCACTTCTACCTAGGAAGCATTTTACCCATTGCAAAAGCCGCTGAAAACCGCAACATCCGTGAATTGTTAAAATCCAAAGATTTCGGTGCCATTCGAAAATACCTTCAAGCCTTTTGGAACCAAACCGCACCAGGTGATGCCTATCAAGCATGGATCAAATACAAACAACAAGTATTGTATGTCCAAGGGCTATACAAAACGAATTTTCAACATGGGTATGAAACAGACCGAGGTAGGGTTTACCTGCAGTACGGTGCACCCAGCATCTCGAATCTGAAAGAAGGTTCTCCTTCCGAATACCCTTACGAGGTTTGGTTCTACAATAAAATTGGGAAATTCAGCAACCGACGTTTCATTTTTTACAATCCGGACCTTACCAACAATGCCTTTCGCTTGCTTCACAGTGATTTAATTGGCGAAGTAAAAAATCCAGGTTGGTCGCAAGTCTTGTCGCGTCGAAATACAGTGAATGGAACCGTAGACGACCCCAACCTCTTCAACCAACGCAGTTGGGGACAAAACAGCAACGATTTATTTCGTCAGTACTGATCCATGAAAGAACTTGCGATTGTCATCCTGAATTTCAACGGTAGGGAACATCTTTCAACCTTTCTGCCCTCTGTTATTGAACACTCAGAAAACCATACTGTGGTGGTGGTTGACAACGGATCCACCGATGACTCCCTGACCTTTCTTGAATCCAAGTTCCCTGGGGTAGAGCAAATCAGGTTAAATCAAAACTGGGGGTTTGCTAAAGGCTACAACGAAGGATTAAGTCAACTTAAAGGTAGATTTCAGCATTACCTGCTCTTGAATTCCGATGTAAAAGTTACCGCAGGCTACTTATCCCCGATGCTCGAGCGTTTGAAATCGGAGAACATTGCCGCGGTGCAACCAAAAATACTCAGCTACCTTGAACCTGCGAAATTTGAGCATGCAGGAGCTAGCGGAGGATTCCTGGACCGCAACGGGTTTCCATTTTGCCGAGGACGTATTTTCTCGGAGTGCGAAGTGGACCAGGGACAATACGACGAGGCGGTTCCGGTTTTTTGGGCAAGTGGAGCGTGCTTGATGGTCAAAAGCGAGGTATTTCATCAGATGGATGGATTCGACCCGTTCTTTTTTGCCCACATGGAAGAAATCGATTTGTGCTGGAGAATGCAGCATGCGGGTCATCAAATTTGGA
>JBJOJZ010000108.1:0-4682 GCA_046046325.1 Bacteroidota bacterium | reverse complement strand
AGACATCGTTTACGCCATCGCCGTTGGGTGAAAAAGCATCAGGAACGCTGATTAAAACGGAATCCCTGAATCGAACATTGATGAAAACTGTATCTGATGCAATACATCCTTCCGGTGAGATATTATTTAAAATGTAGTAGGAATCAAAGAAAGGCGTAACGATAACCGTGTCGCAAATTCCCACGACATCCCCGAAGCACCAAACATCGTTACCTCCGTTCGGGGTTTCCCAAACTAAAGAATCTCCTGCGGCGTAACCATAAGCAACAATAACTGCGCCTGAAGTAGGTTGTCCACTTGGCCACATTCCACCGTACATAGAAATAAGCGTATCGTCGATAGGAACTCCACCGATGGTGTCTAATAATCCAATGCTAATGGTTGGAACGGAACCTACGGTGATTTGCTGACTTGCAGAACTGGTCGCACCGTTAGCATCGGTAACGGTCAAAAGTAGCGTGTAGGTTCCAGCAGTAGTGAAACAAACCTGACCTGGATTCATGCCGCTGTAAAAGGAAGGTGTTCCACTCGGAAATGACCAGCTGCTTGATACAACGTCATTGGAAGAATTGTTTTCAATATCGATGCAATCTCCTTCACAAATCACGTTGTCTGAAATGGCGAAACTCGCTGTGGGTTGAGCTCCAGCCAAGGAAACGAGCCCTAATACCAACGAAAGAAAGATATATTTCATGTGCACAATGCGTTAAAGTTTGACGAAGATAATAAAAACTGAATAAATTGCATTATTTCACCGAATTTTCAACAGCTCAATGATCTCAGATGCCTTATCAATGTCATGGACCCGCAGAATGCTGGCATTTTTCATGAGAGCAACCGTGTTTAGTATGGAAGTTCCGTTCAGAGAATCCTCGATGGACAGATTCAGTTTTTTATAGATCATGGATTTTCTAGAAAGCCCGCAAAGGATGGGGAAACCCAACATGTGAAACATGCTCAGGTTGTTCAGTAATTCAAAGTTTTGTTCAATAGATTTTGAAAAACCAAAGCCAAGGTCAAGTATGATATCTTTCACCCCTGCTGTTTGGGTTTTTTGAACTTGAGATGAAAGCTCGAATAAAACATCGGTAGTTACATTCTCGTAGTGCGTAGTTTCGTGAAGGTTTTCGGAGAATCCTCGCGAATGTACCAAGATATACGGAGCGTTGAAGTGCGCACAAACCTGATGTATCTCAGGGTAATTCCTTCCTCCTTCCACGTCATTGATGATGTCGGCTCCGTTTTTAAGGGCATATTCCGCTACCTCTGGCAAGCTGGTATCAATGGAAATGAATAAATCAGGAAATTGGTTATGGATTCTTTCCAAATAAGGACCCAATCGTTCGATTTGCTGTGCTGCAGGAATGGTTTCATAGCCTGGGCGGGTTGAATGAGCTCCTAAATCCACTATTCGTACCTTTTTTTCTAAGCAATTTCTTGCGAATATATCCAAATCTATGAGGCTCTCAATACGGCTGTTTTTGTGGAAAGAATCTGGCGTAGTATTCACGATGGCCATAATGAGCGGCTCGTTTAATGAAACTAATTTATTCCTTAGCCTAAGGGTATGATTTGAGCGGAAATGCTTAACTTCAACGCCGAAAAGATTGGAATTGCTCATGCCGGATACCTTAAGTTCGTTTACAAATATAACTGCTTTGTGCAGGGAAATCTATTTAAATAAGTCAAAAGATTACGGCACTGCTTGGCGAATACTTCGACCGGTAGGAATTGCTGATCAACTTTACATCAAAGCAAATCGAATTAGAACTATACAAGAAAATGGTTCGAGTTTGGTAGGTGAAGGAGTTGAAGGTGAATTCATGGCCATTGTTAATTACTGCATTATTGGCCTGATTCAACTAAATGCAGCCGATGGGCTCTCTCTTGAATTAGATACCGAAAAGGCACAGGATTTGTACGATCATTATATGGAAGAAGCCATTGCATTAATGGTTAAAAAGAACCACGATTACGGCGAGGCTTGGAGGTCCATGCAAGTGGAATCACTAACGGATCTTATCCTTATGAAGATTTATCGAATCAAACAAATAATTACCAACCAGGGAAAAACCATTGCATCCGAAGGGATCGACGCGAATTATTACGACATGCTCAATTATGCCGTATTTGCCCTTATCCATTTGGGTGTTAAATAATTGTTAGTCCTGTTCTTCCCTCCGGTGGGATTTCTATTTTTGAGAACATAAAATGTAGCACATGAACGCATTAAAAAAATACGGTCCGTGGACCATTCGAGCCATTATTTCCTTTGTCTTTTTTCTTTCCGCTATTGCGAAACTCTATCCAAAACCCTCTTATGCATTAACCTCCTTCGAGGTGCACCAATTGGAACCTATGGGTATTCCATTAGAAACTGCAGCATATCTTTCGAGGTTTTTAATTGGAGTCGAATTTGCAATTGCCATTTTACTGCTGCTACCGTTTTTTCTACGAAAAATAATCATTCCTACTACGATCTTTATGCTCGTGGTTTTCATCGTTGAACTCTTCTATGAAATATTTTCTACTGGTAATCAAGGTAATTGTGGTTGTTTCGGAACACTCATCGAAATGACGCCTTTGGAAGCTTTAATTAAAAACGTTATTTCCGTAGGATTGCTGTTCGGTTATTATTGGTTGGATAAAAAGGAGGAATCTATTTCGTTTGATTTTCGCTCCCGAGCCTATTTTTCAGCAATTTTCAACGTGCTGGTTGTTTCGATATTCGGTGTTTTTCTTGTGGCTCCAATACGTCGTGAAGCGACAAGCACACCTGCCGTGGTTCCTACTCAAAAAGACCTACCGGAAGTTACGTTAAATACGTCTACCGATACTGCTCGTGTAGTTTCAGTAAAGGAAAAAAGTTTGGATACGACGAAAACGGTTAAGGCATCGGGACCAAAGCACGTTTTATCCGGTTTTGAAACCCTGTTTCCTGGTATTAATAAAGGAAAACAGATATTGTGTTTTTTCGCCCCTGGGTGTGACCATTGCCGAGCCACTGCTAAGGCCATAACCTCGCTAAAAAAATCAAACAAGAATTTCCCTCCAGTTCAAATTATTTTTATGGACGAAGAACCGGAATTAATTCCAGAGTTTTTTCAAATAGCAGGGGCGGAATACACGTATTCGGTAATGGACATTATTAAATTCTGGAAAACCTTGGGAAGCGGTAAAGAGGTTCCAGGGGTAATGTACTTGTGGAATGGTAATGTGCAAAAGTTTTATCAAGGAATTGATAAAGAACAGTTTAGTAGTTCTGACTTTAAAAAAGTTCTTAACAAAAGCCACTCGTAAGCCGATTTAAGGTACTTTTAGACTTCATGAAAAAGTACTTTATTGGTGCTAATTGGAAAATGAACTTGGCTTTGAATGAAGCCACAGAGCTCTTTTATGCCCTTTCCAATGCGATTATACCAAGTCATCAATGCGAAGTGTTGGTTTTTGTTCCTCAACCTTTTTTGGGGGTGTTTAAGTCCAACGACCGAATCTCGATAGCCGCCCAAAATTTTCATGCTCCCGAATTGTATGGCGCATTTACAGGCGAGACATCGTTGCAACATTTGAAAAGTTTGGGGGTTTCAACGGCCTTGGTAGGCCATTCCGAACGTCGTATGCATTTTGGTGAGACCAATGATATGGTTATCTTGAAGGCTCGTAAAGCGGTTGAGGAAGGATTCAGGGTGGTGCTCTGTTGTGGTGAATCCTTGGAAATTCGTCAAAGGGGTGAAACTGATGCTATCTCCTTTGTTTATCAACAATTAAAGTTCCTTGAACGATGGCCGAAGGAAGATCTTGAATCCATAATTATTGCCTACGAACCTATTTGGGCAATTGGGACCGGCATAACCCCTTCGATGGATGAAATAGAGCAAATGCATTTGGCCTTGAATTCAAGGCTACATGAAGCAACCAAAATGGATTTTTCGATCATTTATGGAGGTAGTTGTAATGCGGAAAATTCTAAGGAAATTTTCGCATTAAATAACGTTAATGGAGGACTCATTGGAGGGGCGTCCATGAACGTAAATTCATTGCTTCAAATCATTTCCAACGCATGTTAAATTACCTAGAATTATCAATAGATTTCCAACCTTTTAAACCATTTAATGAAATTGCGGTTGCATGGCTTTCTGAAATTGGATTTGAGAGTTTTGTGGAGGAAAATCAAACCTTAAAATCGTACATCCAAGAGCAAGAATTTGATGCCAACAAATTGCAGGAAGTATTGAAGAATTTTGAAGCTGAAAAAGTTCAGTTTTCCCACCATTTAGTGCTCATTCCTGGTCAGAACTGGAATGAAGTGTGGGAAAGGGAATTTCCGCCGGTGCTTTTGGAAAATGTATCGATTGTTGCTCCTTTCCATTCCGAGGATTTTAGAATCGGACGGGTGATTGAAATCGAACCGAAAATGTCATTTGGCACCGGACATCACGCTACCACCAGTTTGATGTGTAATGCCATGGATTCGATCGATTTTCGACAGGCTAAAGTACTTGATATGGGCACCGGAACAGGGGTTCTAGCCATCTATGCTGAAATGTTGGGAGCACAAAAGGTGGTAGGAGTGGATATCGAAACATGGGCTGTGGAAAATGCCAAGGAAAACGTACTCCGTAACGAATGTCGCAACGTTGATGTGGTCCTTGGAGATATTGATGCTGTAACGGAAGGAGGTT
>JBJOJZ010000086.1:0-4367 GCA_046046325.1 Bacteroidota bacterium | reverse complement strand
AAATCGGTATCGAAATGCACGTGTTTATGTCGAAAGAAGGTGCTGTCTTTGCCGTTTAAGACGCTGATAAAAAAATCGGAATCCAAGGTAAAATCGATGCCTTTTGCACTGGAACGAAACGAAGCTAAGGCACGATTCATGAACAAATCAATTTTCAAGTGGGTTACCTCGTTGAGTTTGTTGACATCTACCTCTACCAATTCAACGGCATCGAGGTCAAGATGTAAATCTTCCGAAACCTCGTTGCTAGGAATGGTTGGAGCAAGAGCGTTGGCCACATTGATTGTTCCGTCGGGATGTTGTTTGAGGTCTAGGCTTCCTTTTTTAAGGGTAATTTTATGCACTTTTACATCGCCTCGAAGGATTTCCAAGAGGTTAAAACCGATGTATGCATCATTGATGTGCACCAAGCGATCGGCGTTTTTATCTTTGGATTCAAAAATCTCCAAATCTTCCAGATCAATGGAAATCAAGGGGAAATTCTGAAAAGGAGCTATATGGCTGTCCCGGATTTTCAGTTGACCTCGCAAATCGCGGTTGGCATGGGTCAGGCCGTATTGTACGAAATCGTCCTGCTTGAGGTAAAGCACCACAACCACCGCGAAAAATAAAAGGATGGGAACAAGCAACACGGTTGCTAAAAGCCGGAACATCCATTTTCTCAAACCTTTTTTTTTCATTGCTTCTTATACGTAAAAACGAGGATACCTTGGGAACAAACCGCACCCATTACGGGATTAAAATTAGCAAGAAAAAAGGAACGGCCCGAAGAAAAAACATGCCGAATGTTGGAATGTATTCAAAAAAAATCTACTTTTGTATCCGCTTTGGAAACACACGTTTTTCGAATGCCGCTGTTGCGGCAGTCAGGAATGGCAGAAAAAACGGTTTGGTAGTTCAGTTGGTTAGAATACCTGCCTGTCACGCAGGGGGTCGCGGGTTCGAGTCCCGTCCAGACCGCTTAAAGTGTTTCTCAAACAAACACAAAAGCACGTAAAACCCTTTAAATCAAACGATTTAAAGGGTTTTTTGTTTTTATGAGTTATTCATTTCATTCATAGATTAACAAAAAAAAAGTGAACAAATCGGTTAACAAGTATTATACTTGCATTTTGTTAACCGAATTAAGCTTTAAGTAGCTGATAGTTAAAAGATTAGATTGGTCTAATTTGTACGGTTTTGATGTTCGTTTTCCACCCTTTCAAAGTGAATTGGTGAACAAAATCAAACAAATTAAAACAAGATGAAACAAAACTATTCGCTTCTCTTTTGGTTGAACACCTCAAGAATGCAACTAGAAAAGGCAGCTATCTACTGCCGTATCACCGTAAACGGCAAACGAGCTGAGCTATCCGTAAAACGATTTATCGAACCTTCCAAATGGATTAAGACAGCCGGAATGGTCAAAGGATCATCCGAAGAAGCTCGGATAATCAACAACCAGTTAGATATTATCCGAACATCCATTTACCGAATTTACGTTGAGCAAACCTCCCTTGGAAAGTTTATCACTTCCGACCTACTCAAAAATGAATTTCTCGGAAACACCGAAAAGGAAAAAACATTCCTGGAAGCATTTAAGTATCATAACGACCAGATGAAAGAACTCATTGGCGTCGATGTTGTTAAATCCACACACACCAAATTTGAAACAGTTTACAAAAAGTGTTGTGACTTTCTCAAGAAACGAATAAAACGATCGGACGTTTACCTCAAAGAACTCGATTACAAATTCATCACCGATTTTGAACATTATCTAAAAACGGAAGGAATTGCGCACAATACAGCAATGAAATATATCCGCAACGTCAAGAAAGTTATCAATCAGACTGTTTTAAATGGTTGGTTGCCACGAAACCCATTCGCACAATTCAAATGCAGCACACACGCAGTTATTCGTGAAATCTTGGACGAAGCTGAATTATCAGCCTTGTATAGCAAAGAATTTAAACAAGAACGTTTGGAAGAAGTGCGTGATGTTTTTCTTTTCTGTTGCTTCACTGGCTATGCCTTTATCGATGTGTTTAAACTAAAACAAACCGATGTTGCCAAGGGCATTGATGGCGATTGTTGGATTTTTACCCGAAGAACAAAAACCAATACGGTTTCCAATGTTCCATTGCTTCCTCAAGCGGAGGAGATTGTAAACAAATACAAAGACCATCCAAAATGCGTTCAATCCGGAAAGTTATTGCCTGTAAATTCCAATCAGAAAATGAACGCCTATTTGAAAGAAATTGCCACACTTTGTAATATCAACAAAGAACTCACTATGCATATTGCTCGGCATACCTTCGCAACCACGGTAACCCTTTCCAACGGTGTACCGATTGAGTCCGTTTCTAAAATGCTAGGACATAAAAAACTAGCAACAACGCAGATTTATGCAAAGGTCCTCGAGCATAAAGTGAGCGAAGACATGCAGCAATTAAAACAAAAATTCACCCTAAAACGTGTAGAAAAAACAGGCACTTTTTGACCGTCTTTGTCAGCGTATGAAATCCTTAATTATTAATTGATTGAGGATGAATACGTATCAAAAAACCGCGCATGAGTTCCATGAACAATTCATGAGCCATTGGGAAAGTAAAGGATGCTTTCATAACAAGTGTATTACGTTGCTGGATCTCTGTGATGAAACACTTCAAAAAATGAAGGACCAAGTTCTTGAAAAAGGGTTTGAAAGTTTGAATGATGAAATACGCTTCTTCAAGGAAGTAAAACCCAAAATTTTATCAGTGAAATTTGCTTGTCGCACATTGATGGAATATGAATTTGAAAGAGTCATTAACCAGGAAATAGATGTTGCAGAGCTGCAACAACATTACCTGAACAAAATGCAAGAAAAGTTCAATCGGTTCCGTGATTTCCGCTACTACGTGAGCAGTTCATCATGCAATCGTGATGAGCAATATTTCACTTTGGCGTATTTAAAAGATGATTACATTCTTCGTTTAATACCCGAAGTTGAGAATGGTTTTTCAACCGGTTATGATGTACTTTTAGGTTATTCTTTAGCTATGGATTTCACAAAAGAATATTTCGAGGAAGAAATTCCCGAAAGGAAACAAGTTGTCTATCCTGAGCTCCAGTGGACAGGCAACAAAACAGATTTAGTAGAACTACTTTCTGCCCTGCACCGCACGAGTGTTTTTAATAATGGAGAGAATGATTTCAAGCGTTTTGTTTTAGCCTTTTCACAAATAGTAAACTTTGAAGTCAAAGATGTATATCGCACAGTATCTGCAATTAAAAATCGTAAAAATGATAACAAATCATTGCTAAGCAGGATGCTTGTGGCCTTTCAAGAAATGATAATTGATGCTCACAAGTAAACGCCAAAACATGTAACATTACATGTAACCTCTCTCTACTTACCTTTAATTACTAGGCTTTCAGCCATTATTCGACTGATATAGTAACATCCCTGTTGCTGTAAGTAGTCTTTTTTGTTTGTAATGAACATACATCTTTTTTGCTCTTTTCAGGCTTTTCATTGAATTAATTTAAATCAAAAACACTGATTTTACTTGTGTTTATAGCCAAAGAGAAAATAATCTTCATTTTTTTCTATGTATGCTATCCGACCTTGGCAAAACAACTTATCAAACTGCTACAATTTTGCCCTACGAACATCAAAACAATACATTTTATGCAAATCAATTTTTTAACGAAAGAGGATCTGCAAGAATTCAAATCTGAATTGCTTGCCGAGTTTAGAGAAATCCTCAACAAACAGCAACGAAGTATTCCTGGGCAAAAGAAATGGATGAAATCATCCGAAGTCAAAAAATTGCTTGGGCTGTCTGCAGGCACCCTCCTCAACATGCGTGTGAACGGTACATTGCCCTATTCCAAGGTCGGTGGGATTATCCTTTATGATTACGAGGAAATCATAAAAATCATTCAATCCAAAAAAATCCACAATGGCATCTTTCGATTATGAATTACATCGCACACCTGACGGCCGTCATGGAACGCATCACCAAGGACGATCGGCTCAATCCAAGTCACGTCAGTTTGTATTTAGCACTTTTTCAATTCTGGAACATGAATCGTTTTAACAATCCCATTTCCATTCATCGGCAAGACACAATGCGTTTGTCCAAGATAGGTTCAAAGAACACCTATCACAAGTGCATTACTGACTTGAGCAATTGGGGATTCATCAAGTATTGCCCCTCACACAATCCCATGAAAGGTAGCACCGTGAAGATGTATAATTTCGGTACAAGTTGCGGTACAACTACTGGGACAAGTAGTGGGACAACCTCTGTACAAGTACCGGTACAAGCACTGGTACCTTCTATAAACAATACAAACAATAATAAACTATCTAAACAGAATAAACAAGGAGAGCGTAAAAC
>JBJOJZ010000067.1:0-9682 GCA_046046325.1 Bacteroidota bacterium | reverse complement strand
TCCCGCAATGGAAAAGGTAAGAATATCAAGGTCTTGGTCGCCGTCAACATCCACAATGGCCGGAATATCTGCTGAACTCACGTAAAGCCCCATGAATAAACCGTTGTAATCGGAATACAGCAGGTTTTTTTCCAAGGTCCATTGCAGTCCCGTTCCCAAACTGCCCGTATTTCTATAGACCTTCACCCCCCCTATTCCGTAGGTAAAAAGATCGTTTTTGCCGTCAAGGTTATAATCGGCTAAGTACATCCGATACCGAACGTCGCTTGGAAACAAGGATCCTCCGTATGGGTTCCAACGGTATGAATGCTGACCGGATTGCACTGAATGTTCAAAAACCCTTAATTGGTCGTTGCTTCGGTCGAAGGCTATTAAATCTTGATCGCCGTCGTAATCGTAGTCCAATTCAGAAAATTGAGGGTAATTTAAGCCTCCTGCCCATGGAAACTTCAGCGCATTTCCCAATTTAACGACCGGAACTGAATCGTTGTAAATGAACTGAAATTGGGCCTTTCCTTCACTGCAGTACCATAATAACGCTGTAAAAAAAACGAATCGTAGCGCAGATGTTCCGTACATGAGGTAAATTTACGCAAGAAAACTATAGAAGATGAAGAACTTATTACTAATCCTTGCCATACTTTATTCCTCCACCGAATTCGCACAAATGAATTTAAAGGTGTTATTCGTTGGAAATAGCTACACGGCCGCCAACGATTTACCCGGTACCTTTGCTCAAATTGCAACAGCAATGGGCGACCAGGTGACGGTAGATTCGAAGTCCAACGGCGGATTTACCTTCCAAATGCACAGCCAAGATCCCATAACCTATCAAAAAATCAACGCTCAAGCATGGGATTATGTGGTAATACAAGGACAGAGCCAAGAACCTTCCTTTCCGTTTGGACAAGTTAACACCCAATCCATTCCTTATGCCATGCAGCTCGCCGATTCCGTGGATGCCAACCACCCATGTGCGCAAGTCAATTACTTCATGACTTGGGGCCGCGAAAACGGGGATCCTCAATGGGATAGCATCAACACGTTTCACAAGATGAACGCTCGACTTCGCGACGCCTATTTACGCATTGCTGATTCGAGCGACGCTTCGGTTTCTCCCGTGGGCGCTGCGTGGAGGCATATTCGTGAAACTCAACCCAGCATTCAACTGTACGTGGGCGATGGATCACATCCCTCGGTGGCAGGAACCTACCTAGCTGCGAGTGTATTTTACGTCTCCTTGTTTCACAAGGCCATAACCCCTAACCTCGCCTACACTGCAGGTCTGGATGCGGTAACGGCGCAACACTTAATCAATGCCGCGAACCTAGTGGTCCTGGATAGTATGGGGATGTGGATGCTAACCCATCCCGATTCCCTGACCCAAGTTGATATTGTCGCCGAATTAAACGGAATTTTACCCGGAAGTTATACGTTCGACGCCACCTGCAGCGCTTGCGACAGCATCGCGTGGGACTTTGGCGACAATTCCACCGCCTTCGGAGCAAGCGTTATTCATGTATTCACCCTGGGTTCCTACTGGGTCACATGTACGGTCACTGGTCCTTGCGGACAAGCAACGGACTCGGTGCTCATTAACCTAGGTGCTAACGGTATTTCGAACTTGGAATCAGGAGTTGCCATCCATGCATTGGAAGAAAACCAATGGATCATTCAAGGCAACAACGTTCACCAGGGTAACATCCAAGCCTTGGATTATTCGGGAAAAGCCCTTGATTTAAAGGTACTTGATGCAAGCAATGACTTCATCACGTTTTCCCTTCCAACCTCCTTTGCATTCATCCGCTTGAACGGACAATACTATCGACTGCCAGTGAGGGGATGATTTTTGAGTGCAATTAATCCCCTGGGTGCGGATTGAAATCCGCACCCAGGGGATTTTACAATAAAATGGATTTTATTCGTTTTTGACAGCATTTTACGATGTCAAAATCCCTTTCGAGAATTTATATTCATGCATTTTGGTCTACCAAAAGAAGATTACCACAGATTTCTTCTGAAATAGAGCATGAACTGTATATACATTTGAGGCAAGAACTTATAAAATTGAAATGTGAACCTTATGCCATAAACGGAATGTCAGACCATGTACATTGTTTATTTCAGTTAAACCCTAAACTGAAAATTATTGACGTGATGAAACAAATCAAAGGTAGTAGCGCACATTATTTAAACCATGCTTTCGAACATGAGCGCATTATTTGGCAGCGTGGATTTTCAGCATTTAGCGTTTCAAAAGGCGTGTTGCCAACAGTGAAAAGATACATTGAAAATCAAAAATCGCATCATAAGTAGTAATTCGAATGTGATTATTCTTTGGATGTGGGTTTAAACCCACACCCAAAGACAAGTATCAGGGGGCGGATTTAAATCCGCCCCCAATACATTACAACTCCACTGCAACTTCGTTGCGTCGGGCAATAATGTCCCATGGCGCATTGTAAGCCATGAACAAAAAGGGTTCTTTGTATGGGATGTTTTCCTTTTCCAAGGCTGCTTTTAATAGTGCCTTAAACTTCGCGATTCTGCGGTCGTTGGCCCATCCTCCAAAACGAATAACGGCCAATCGTTTCGGCTGAACTTCTGTAATTTCTATCCGGCTTGAATTCGGTTGCGGTAAATCGCTTTTAGCGTATTGCTTTGGCATAACAAAGTACATGCTGGCTTCCTGACCTTGCTCCATGATAACGGGAGAAGTCATGGCAATTTTTTGCTGTTGTTGGTTGTTGCCAAAAATGTAGGAAGCTACGTTGCGAAAACCTTGCGAACCGTAATCATCGAACGAGGCTCCTGGAAGGTTGGTCTTGGCAACCACCATGGATGCATACTGCCGGATTTCGATACGTGGTGATAGTTCTTTCTCCACCGTGTAAGCGGGTTTTTCGATGCGTCCCATATAAAAAGAGTTAAGCCCAATTATAGCAATGAGTATCACTGCCGTTCCAATAAATAATCGTTGCATTGGTTGATTTATGAATAGAACAATCAAAGAGTGAAAAAAGTTGGATTCGAGAGAAATTCAGTGAAGGATGACGTCAAAATTCAACATAGCAAGTCTTTTGTATTATCCCTGGATACGGGTTTAAACCTGTACCCAGGGGATTCTTTAATACTTCACCAACGAAAAAACACCGTAGCCCTCTAAAACCAATCGGTAATTTCCTTCGGAAACAGGATTCATGTCCAACGAATTATTCGATGCATCCAGTGTTCCCATTAAAATCAATCTTCCAGTAACATCGCGCAGTTCGAAATTTATGGCGGATTCCTTTAGTCCGTCGATGATGAGAAAATCTTTGGTTGGATTCGGAAATAGTTTAAGTTGATCAACATACTCGTAAATACCAGAATTACTTATCGTGATGCAGTCGGAGGAAACCGTTCCACAACTGTTGGACGCTTCAACAGCATATACACCATTGATCGTTGCTGTATAAAAGGTATCTGTCGCATTGGCAATGGGCAAACCAGAGGTGCAAAATATCCATTGATAGAATGTATTGGGTTGAGCATCGGTCGACAATACGTTGTTCAATGCAATATAAATATTGGGAAGGTTGGGCAATGGCAAAATGGTTAAATTCAAGGTTAGTGTTGAGTCGCAACCAAGGACATTGGTGAGATTTTGCTCATAGGTACCACTTTGCGTGTAGTTTTGACCGTTCAGGGTATAGGATAAACAAGCAGTTTCTGTTATGGAAGAACTACTTGGATTTGCTACCGTGACCAGCACTTGAGCAGTATTTGCACATCCGTTACCGTCGGTTCCTGTGACCGTGTAGGTTTGCGTATTGTTCGGCGTAAACGAAACTCCGTTAGTTACCCCGTTGTTCCATGTGTAGGTACTTGCACCGGAACCGCTGAGCGTTACAGACGTTCCAGCGCATACCGTTTGGTTCGTACCTGCTCCTACCATTGGTAAGGCGCTCACGGTAACGGTCGTTTGTGCCGTATTCGTACATCCGTTGCCGTCCGTTCCAGTGACCGTGTAGGTTTGGGTATTGTTCGGCGTAAACGAAACTCCGTTAGTTACCCCGTTGTTCCAGGTGTAGGTACTTGCACCGGAACCGCTGAGCGTTACAGAAGTTCCGGCACAAACCATTTGGTTCGTACCTGCTCCTACCATTGGTAAGGCATTCACGATTACAGTCGTTTGTGCCGTATTCATACATCCGTTGCCGTCCGTTCCAGTGACCGTGTAGGTTTGCGTATTGTTCGGCGTAAACGAAACTCCGTTAGATACCCCGTTGTTCCAGGTGTAGGTACTTGCTCCGGAACCGCTGAGCGTTACAGACGTTCCCGCACATATCGTTTGGTTGGTTCCTGCCGATACCGAAGGCAAGGCATTGACCGTTACTTGCACTTGAGCGGTATTCGTACATCCGTTGCCGTCCGTTCCAGTGACCGTGTAGGTTTGGGTATTGTTCGGCGTAAACGAAACTCCGTTAGATATCCCGTTGTTCCAAGTGTAGGTACTTGCACCGGAACCGCTGAGCGTTACAGACGTTCCAGCGCATACCGTTTGGTTCGTACCTGCTCCTACCATTGGTAAGGCATTCACGGTAACGGTCGTTTGTGCCGTATTCGTACATCCGTTGCCGTCCGTTCCAGTGACCGTGTAGGTTTGCGTATTGTTCGGCGTAAACGAAACTCCGTTAGTTACCCCGTTGTTCCAGGTGTAGGTACTTGCACCGGAACCGCTGAGCGTTACAGAAGTTCCGGCACATACCGTTTGGTTCGTACTTGCTCCTACCATTGGTAAGGCATTCACGGTTACAGTCGTTTGTGCCGTATTCGTACATCCGTTACCGTCCGTTCCAGTGACCGTGTAGGTTTGCGTATTGTTCGGCGTAAACGAAACTCCGTTAGATACCCCGTTGTTCCAGGTGTAGGTACTTGCTCCGGAACCGCTGAGCGTTACAGAAGTTCCAGTACATACTGTTTGGTCCTGCCCCGCATTTACGGTTGGAACAGGGTTCACTGTAATGGTTTGCGATTGCGTGGTGGAAGCCCCGTTCATCGTGACAGTGCAGGTGTAAGTGGTGGTTTGCGCTGGTGTAACGGTAATACTAGGGGTATTTGTCCCATTGGACCAAGCGTAGGTTGGTTGACCAGCATTGTACAGTTGGCTCACCTCCTGAGCACTTAAAGCACGGTTCCAAATGCCGATATCGTCGAGTTTTCCGTTAAAAAATTGCATAAGTTGGCCAGTATATGCGTTTAAAAATGCGCCAACATTAATATTCCTAGTTACACTAAATGGACTAGATAATCCTGTAATATCGATATCTGTATCTACCAATACTCCATTCAAGTATAATTTTAAATTCGAGTTGTAATCTCGAACCATAGTAACTAAATGCCAATTATTTAAGGTGACTGATGAGTTCATGTTTTGTGTATCGAAAGGATCATATCCATTACCTCTTAAATGATTAATTAACATGGAATTCGAAAAATATATACGCCAAAATCTATTCTGATGTTGACCATCTCCATCGCCTTGTCCAATAATTGACCGTGTACCATTAAAATTGGAAGGATTAATCCAAATGCTAACAGAGGAGGAATTATTCAATAAAAACGAATAATTGGGAGAATTTGCAATCACAATACTATGAGAAACCCCATCAAAACTGTATGCACTATTCGCCACCCCAAAGCGGTCGGTGGTCAACGTAGCACCGTTCACCGTTCCGTTGTTTGCGTTACCTGAAGCATCATTGGCATTCCCGCAAAAAGGCCAATAACCTACGAGCCCGTTGTTTAGCGAAGGCGGTAAACCGGTGGTATTGCAAGAAGTTCCTGCATTTGCTACCGATGCAGTTAACGTAGCACTTTGTCCTGCACAGATGCTATTGTTAGCTGTACTTATTGTGGCTTGTGGGCCGTTGTTGGCATTATATAAATTGGTGATCTCTTGCTGGGTTAGAGCTCGGTTCCAAATTCCGATGTCGTCTATCTTGCCATTAAAATCTTCATAAGTACACCAATTTGCAATGAATAAAGGTTGATTGAATGTTAAAAAAGTACCCGATAGCGCCTGTGTGTTTAAAAGTTGACCATTTAGAAAAAATGAAACCGTGGTTCCCGTGTAGTTAACGCTAACAAAATGCCAGTGATTGGTTGAAGGGGGACTTGGCACTGTATATTGAACTACAGTTGCATTTATTTGAATGGAAAAATAAAACTGAGCCAGTCCATTATCGTACCTTACGTATACATTATTATTTGGATTTCCTGTTTGTGAAGGATATATTCCGCAGGGACTATTGGCATCAATTTGAAATATATCAGAAACACCACTCTGGTTGTTGGATGCATTGAACCAAATACCAATATTGAATGCGCCCAAATTATCCAAAACCGATGGATTCAATGTAATACTTCCGCTACTTGTATTGTTTAAATACGCCTGATTCGCATTCCCAAACCGATCGGTGGTGAGCGTTGCTCCATTCACCGTACCATGGTTACCATTGCCGCTTAAATCGTTGGCATTGCCCGTAAAAGGCCACCACCCAACCAAACCATTGCTTGGGACGTAGGAAGGTATTTGTGCGAAAGCTTGGTTAACGAACATACCAAAACCGAACAAAAGAAACATGATAGATTTAATCAAATTCATGAGTAAGCGATTTGAAAATAAATTCGAAATTCGTCTTAATTCTCAGCCTATTCTGAAAATTCAAGGTAAACCAGAGGAGCAAATTACTTTACCCTATTATACCACTTTACCACTTTCGGGTGAAGTTTGAAGAGTTTAATGCGTTTATCCCTCGGACTGAGTTCTGTCGTGTAGACCTCATCTTCTTCAAACCTGTGGTTCTCCATCAGAAAAGACTTGAGCCGTTTAAGCAAACCTTCCCGGCGCTTTTTCAAGGTTTCTAACTCCGGATTATCGTAGGCGACCAAAGGGTTTAAATCGGATAGTTCTATGGCCCTATTCTCTGCATTCATCCATAACGACAACAAATCATGGATTTCCTCGGGTAAGGTCCGTTCCTTTTTTTGAGCAAGGATCTTCCTAATCACTAGAAATAGGGTTGCGACGACGAGCAAGCAAGCCAATAGGAGTCCTAGGCCGTAAGGGTACGATCGTTCCGAGGGAACCTGATCTTTAAATTGAAAATTCTGCGTGCCCTTTGACTTCAAATATCCAGCTTTATCATGAAATTCCAAGACGTGACGGTACATTTTGTAGGAGGTCATAACCAATTGATTCACCACGAGAAAATCTTTGAAGGTATAAATCTGTCGAATCGTTTTGTCTTGAGAAAATGACTGAACCTTATTTTCTTCGGGGTAATACAGGAGAACATAACGACCACCAACGCTGGTGTTCTTTGAATAAAACCAGGCATTCTTAGCCCTTCTGGATACTTCCGCATTTAACTCACCAACCTTTCTCCAAAGACCGGTATTAAACGAAAATTCCATCAGGCTCGTTTGGGGTTCCGTTCGTTGATTCGCATGTTCGCCTATTTCACTTCCGAAGACCAATAGATTGTTTCCGTTCCACTCGTACATGGGCTTGCTGATTTGATGCCTAATTTGAGGGGATTTATTCTTTAGAAACCATTGCCCAAGCCCCTCGTCAAAATACGTTACGTGATCCTTGACCGTAAAAAAACCATAACCTCCAATGCAGTAGAGGGTATCATGGAACGATATTATCAATGCATCGTATTGGTTTCTATGGGAAAAACTATGGTCGATGCGTTCCAATGTCCCGTTGTCAAAACGTAACACCCTACCGCACCCACGTTCCACAAAATGCAATTTCTTGTGCAGCATCACAGGAATGAACTCTTGCTTTAACTCCTGCATGTTAATCACTTTGTTTAACACTTTCTGCGAACTCAACAAGGCACCTTGAACCGAATAGGTCCTTACCCAGTTCGAGTCATCGATTACCGTTAATTGTCCGTTTTCGTCGTTGAAATATAGGATGGGATCTAAGGTCTTTAGCTCCAACCGTTGGGCAACACAAAGGAAAGCGGTGCATAACACGAAAACAGAAATAGCAAAACGCATAACCAAAGGTAGCGATTTCGCTAAGCAGGTAATTTAAAAATAAAGGTATTCCCTTATTTTACCTCTTTTTCCTACTTCCGTATCCAGAGCGATTCCGTTGCCTGTTGGGCTTTTCCGAGCAATCGTACCACGTACATTCCGCTTGGAATATTGCTTAAGTCAATGGTGTTTTTGCCCGAATCATTCAACGATTCTCGAACCAAAACCCGTCCCATAGCATCGAATAATTCCAGGTTTTCATACGAAGCTTGCCCTTCAATTTCAACCGTGAGCTGGGTACTTGCCGGGTTGGGATACACTTTATACCCCATGCCGTGGTCCAACAATCCTGCACAACCTTCTACGGTAATTTCTTGAGTGTAAAAGGAAGTTCCTGCCGCATTTTCAACGTAGACGGTTACATGATAGGTACCGGTCTGTTCAAAGTGGATGGTGGGATTGGCTTCTGTGGAATAAGCGGGTACAACACCGTTGGAAAAAGACCAAAAATATTGGTTGTTGGTTCCCGTGCCGTCGTAAGTCAACTGCAACGGAACTCCAAGGCAAGCCGGTGACGCATCAGTGGAATATGAGGCTACAGGTAGTACTTCCGTGCTTGCGTCGTTGCGGGTATACCATATCGGTGATGTGAAAATCTCGTCACCATCGGCTTGTACGATGCGGGCATAATAGTAATAGGTTTCACCGTTTAACAAGGTATCCGTATACGTTGCCATGGACAAACCATTGATTTGGGTCAACAAGGTCGCCTGCTGTCCGCTTCCCGGTACGCCATGGTAGATGTACATTGCGGATACCGTTTCGGATAAATCCAAATCGATGCAATCAATGAAAATGGTGGGATTACCACTTTGCTCCAAAATGCTGCCCATGGGCTGTTCGTTGATTTTAAATTCGGGACGAAAGTTCCAATCATCGGTGGAATAAAAATGCATTTTCCGCAAGGCATACATCATGTCATTTTTGGTAAGCTTGGGAGCCATGAGCCCCATCCTACCCTGCTGTGATCGACCAAAAACACTGTAATGCGTGTCGTGGTCTAATCCGATACCCACGTGGTAGCCCTGTTTTAATAACTGCGTGTACCTCGACCAATACGAACTAGTAGAAGGATTGCTGTAAGTGAAATTTTGCGAGAAAGCTGGCCCGCTTCGGAACGGCATGCCAACCACCGCTTGGTCCGCTGTTGCGTCCCATGGTTTGATGAGCAGGGAGTCAAAATCGTCAGCAGCAGGATGGGCCAAATACCCGAAACAATTGGGTTTACTGTTGATCACATTCCACAAACCATGGAAATCCGTGGGCTGCACGTATTCATCGTAGAGGTTGTTTTCCCACCCAATTAAGCTATCATAACCGTAAATGAGCACATGCCCCCCTTGTGAGATGATGCCCCATTCCATGCCGTAAAGTGCCACAAAACTGTCCTCCACTGTAGCTAACTCCGCATCGGCAATTCCATTGTAATAATTTTGCTTACTGGTCATCCCCGCATTGCTGTGGTTATGTTCCGATATGCCATAAAAATCAATGTGCTGTGATTCCTTCGCATACATAAAGTCCTGATATGGAGTATACATACCCGATGTTAAGCTGTCTTTGTTCCCGTCTGAATACCCCGAGT
>JBJOJZ010000049.1:0-3227 GCA_046046325.1 Bacteroidota bacterium | reverse complement strand
AATAATAGTTGGGATTTTCTTCGATCCATTCATCGTATTGCTTTTTGCAGGGAGGACCGACCACACCGTTAATCCTTAATTCTGATTTCCATTTATCGATTTCATGATTGATCGAATCTTTTGAAATTGAACAGCGCTCTTCGCGTTGCTTACATGCACCGCCCAAAAAAATGATGAGGTACCTCCCAAGAATAAAACTTACAAACTTTGACATGCAAAGGTTGATTTTATATACTCAATTCGCTCCTTTATTTCCCCCAAATCTCGGCCAAGTACCGTCACATGCCCCATTTTCCGGAAGGGCTTGGTCTGGGTTTTACCGTAAAGATGAACGTAAACCCCTGATAGCTTCAAAACCTCCTCTATGCCTACGTAAACTGCCGGTCCTTCAAATCCTTTTTCTCCTACAACATTCAACATGGCCCCGGGCATGATCAATCCCGTATCACCTAACGGCAAATTCAAAATCGCTCTCAAGTGTTGTTCAAATTGTGAGGTGTAACAACATTCAATGGTATGGTGTCCCGAATTGTGAGGTCTTGGTGCGATTTCGTTCACCAATAGTTCGCCTTCCACGGTGAGGAAAAACTCGACCGCCAGGAGTCCTACCATGTTTAGCTTTGAAATAATGTCCCTCGCGATTTCTTGTGCTTTTAAAGCGATTTCCTTCGAAATGTCCGCTGGTGAAAACTGGAATTCGACCAAATTAGCCTCTGCGTTGAATTCACATTCAACTGGATCAAAACAACGAATCTCCCCGTTCGAATTTCGAGCGACAATCACCGATAATTCCTTCACCAAAGGTACCATTGCCTCTAAAACCGAAGGTTCCGTAAAACGCTTATCCCATTCGAAATCACGCCGCATCACTTTCACTCCTTTTCCATCGTAACCTCCCCTTCGTAGCTTTTGCACAAAAGGCAAACTAAATCCCTCAGGTATGATTTGCCCCTCTTTCCACAACGCAAAGTCAGCCGTCGGAATTCCGTTATCTAGGTAAAATTGCTTTTGAAGTCCTTTATCGCGAATCAACTCCAATACGCGGGGTTGGGGATACACCTTGCAACCTTCTTGTTCTAACTGCTTGAGAGCCTCCACCGAAACATTTTCAATTTCAACGGTTATTACCTCAAAGTTGCGACCAAAATTGAGCACGGTATCGTAGTCCGTTATAGCACCAATGCAAAAACTATGGGCATTCCTTGAACAGGGAGCGCTCGGATCGCCGTCCAAAAAATGAAGTTCAATATCCAAGTTCAAGGCCTCTTGCAACAACATTCGACCCAATTGTCCACCTCCTAGAACCCCAATTCGATGTGGCATAATGTGATAAATTTGTGACAAAGATAAAGATTCCTCGCGTCTTCAAAACCTAGCATTCAACCGCTTTTTTATTACCTTTGCATTTATCCTAAACAGAATGGATTCAATTCAATTGCACGACAAAACATTTGTCCCTTACTTATCCGAACAAGAAATTCTTGATGCAGTGGTTCGTCTCGCGGACCAAATTAACCGTGATTATCAGGGAAAAGACCTTGTTTTTTTGTCCGTATTGAACGGTTCGTTTATGTTCACTTCGGATTTAATGAAGCACATCCTTCTACCATGTGAAATTTCTTTCATGAAAGTCAGTTCTTACCAAGGAACCGAAAGCACCGGGAGGGTTGATGAACTGATTGGACTGAACAGTCAATTAAGCGGGAAACATGTGGTTCTGTTGGAAGACATTGTGGATACAGGAGTCACTATCGACAAAATCATTAAATTGCTTGAATTGAATGGTCCTGAATCCATCGAAGTGTGCGCGATACTTTACAAAAAGGAAGCCCACATCGGAACCAACATCCCCAAATATTTCGGATTTGAAATTCCCAATAAATTTGTGGTCGGCTACGGATTAGACTACGACCAACACGGCAGGAATCTTCCTGCCATTTACCAATTGAAAAATTAAGATTATGTTGAATATCGTACTTTTTGGACCTCCGGGCGCGGGCAAAGGCACCCAATCAGAAAGGCTCATCGAAAAATACGGCCTTGTTCATTTATCTACAGGTGATCTTTTTCGTTACCATTTAAAGCATGAAACCGAACTTGGTAAGCTCGCCAAATCATACATGGATCGTGGTCATTTAGTTCCAGATGAGGTAACTATTAATATGCTTAAATCAGCCGTATTGGAACAAAAGGAACCTAAAGGATTTATTTTCGACGGTTTCCCAAGAACCAATCCTCAGGCAGGAGCGTTGGATCAATTGCTTTCTGAACTCAACACGCAGATAACCCTGATGTTAGGTTTGGAAGT
The DNA here is from genome assembly GCA_046046325.1 of Bacteroidota bacterium. GTDB lineage: Bacteria > Bacteroidota > Bacteroidia > Flavobacteriales_D > Crocinitomicaceae > UBA952. The sequence continues at coordinate 919 of JBJOJZ010000049.1, read as the reverse complement.
TGAGGAGGAGGAATTGAAAACGCGTTTGACGCAACGAGCACTCAGCAGCGGAAGAAGCGACGACGCCGACCCCGAGATTATCGCTAATCGAATTGCGGTTTACCATCGCGAAACCGCTCCGGTCAAGGAATTTTACGCAGCACAACATAAATACATTGCCATTGATGGAATCGGCACCATTGATTCCATCACAGAAAGGCTTTTCGCCGCAATTGATTCTCATAAATAATGGCATCTGATAACTTCGTTGATTACGTAAAAATCCACACCAAATCCGGCAATGGCGGAGGAGGCTCCACCCATTTCCGAAGGGAAAAGTACATTCCCAAAGGAGGACCCGACGGCGGCGATGGTGGACGTGGAGGTCACGTTATCGTACGGGGCAACAAACAGCTTTGGACCCTGCTCCATCTGAAATACCACAAGCACATCAAAGCGGACCATGGCGTGCACGGTTCGGGTGCCTTGAAAACTGGGGCTCAAGGTAAAGACACCTACATTGAAGTTCCACTTGGAACCTTGGCCAAGGACGCAGAGACCGGGGAATTGCTTTTTGAAATTACGGAAGACGGCGAAGAACAAATCATTGAACGAGGTGGTCGAGGAGGCATGGGGAACAACCATTTCAAATCCGCTACGAACCAAACTCCCCGTTATGCCCAACCCGGAGAACCGGGAATGGAAGGTTGGAAAATTCTGGAACTTAAAATTCTTGCTGATGTAGGATTAGTGGGTTTTCCCAATGCCGGAAAAAGTACTTTGCTTTCCGTGGTATCCGCTGCAAAACCTGAAATTGGCGATTATCCCTTTACCACGCTTCGCCCAAATCTGGGCATCGTTTCCTATCGCGATCACCGTTCGTTTGTGATGGCCGATATTCCCGGAATCATCGAAGGCGCTCATGAAGGCAAAGGATTAG